>CAIYGQ010000282.1 GCA_903925745.1 uncultured Actinomycetes bacterium
GTGCCGAGCGTCCCGGAGCCACGCTCACCGGCCGATCTGGTCGACCTGGGCACGGGTGCGCCTCGATGCGCTGTCCACCATGGCGTCGAAGCCCTGCCAGAGGCCGATACCGATGAAGGCCACGACGAGGACGGCGATCGCCACTAGTCGCCAACTACCCCCTAGGTAGGCGGGATGTCCTCGTCGCCCTGGTCGCCCTCGGGCTCGTCGGCATCGCAGGCACTCAGATCTTCGTCAACGTTGCAAGGTAGTGTTCTGTAAGGCGCAGGGGGAGGTGTCGAATGGCAACGAGCAACTACGGGCCCGGGAAGTTCTTGGTCGACTGCTTGCTGACGGTACTCACTGGCGGGTTGTGGCTGATCTGGATCTTCGTGAGGGAGATGAGGAAGAAGTAGCCAAGACCTCGTTCCCTGCGGCACCAGGTCGATGACAGGCCAAGCGTGGTGCCACTGCTGTCGTCCTCGTCGTCGTCGGCCTCGTGCAGCACCCGCAGCGCCGCCCGGTAGCCGTCGTCCCAGGCACGCTCGTAGAGGTCGTCGAGGTCGTCGTCGATCATGCCGATGATCGTGACGGTCCCGGCCGGCGGTGTCGACGGGTAGGCGGACCCAGGCCCACCAGCAGCGCCGAGACCGGTTAGTTGCGGGACACGGCCACGGACGTGGAGAAGGTCGGGGCGACGAGCGTGACCGAGGACGGACGTGGAACCCGCGACCCCCAAACCCGTACGCACCCCGAGGAACCTCCGCAGGAGTCCCGGGCCCGGATCGCGCCTAAAAGATCTCCCCGATTCGCCGGAGTTGCCGCCCGGACGCGACGACGGCGCGCCGCCGGTGAGGCAACGCGCCGTCGTCCTGCCGACCGGGGGAAAGTGAAACCCCGTCGGCAGCGCCGTCGTGCCGCTGCCGGCCATGAACTACCGGCAGCGGCACGGGTCGGGCTAGGCCTGTGCCAGGTACTTGATCGCGCCGGTCGTGTCGGCCAGACGACCGTCAGCTCGCAGCACCACGCGGAACGTGGCGAGGTCGTTGGCGAACGCGAAGTCATCCGAGCGCTCGACCCGGACGCCACCGGCGAGCCGCACGACGAACCGGGAGAAGTCACCGAACAACACGGTCTTCGCTCCGGTGGCGATGGCGGCGACGTTGGGATCGACGGTCACCGGGTAGCCGAGCAACCGGGAGGGTTCGCCGGTCCGCAGTGATTCCTGCCAGATCGGCAGACCGGTCGTGTCGACGAGCTTTCGCAGGTAGCCGACCGTCGAGTCGTTCATCAGGAACCTGCAGGACGTCGACGCCCGGTAGGCGGGCACGACGCTGTGCACCAGGTCGACCAGTTCCGAGTAGGTGATGGCCGTGGCGCTCGCTGCGGTCTTGCCGAGGGTCGCCGCGGTGACGACGCCCTGGGGCTGGGACGAGCCGGTGCCGGTGACCAGGTAGCCGCCCAACGCGTTGCCCACGGCCTCACCGCCGGCCTGGGCGATGTAGCTGGCGAGGTCGACGCCAGTGTCGGTCATGGCCTCGGTCGACACCTGGACCAGGTGCGCGAACTTGTACGCGGCCAGCGTGACCGAGGAGAACGTCGGGTCCGACTCACCGATCCCGGCACCCTCGGCCACCAGCGCCGCGGTTGAGTGTGCGGTCGTGGTCGGCATCTTGACGTCACCGCCGGTGGGCGTGGTGATCGTCCGGGCGATCCCGGCGACGGCGGCACGGTTGATGAGGTGGGTCATCAGCTCGGCCACGAAACCCTGTGGCACGGCGTTGGACACGGTGCCGGACTTGAGCACGTCACGAGCCTCGATTGGGAGGTCGAGCGTGCGGCCACCACCACCGGCGAAGAACGTCCGGGCCTCGGTGTCGGTCGCGGTGTCGGGCGAGCCGTAGCGGCCCATCGCGGCGGCGAGGTCGGCGTTGCGGTCCTCGTGGTCGATGACGTGCTCCAGCCGGGCGTCGATCTTGTCGAGCCGGTCGTGGAGGTCACGCCACTCGGACTCCTCGGCCGCGGTGAACGCTCGGTTCTCGGCGGCGATCGAGTCGGACAGGTGACGGATGGAATGGGCGACGGCGATGCGGTCGCGGTTCAGCTTCGCGAGCTGGGACATTGGGACTCCAAAGGGAAGGCACGCACAGGCGCGCAGGATCTAGAACGGGTGGCACTAGCGGCGGGCTGTCGGCCGGGCCGCTCGTCGTCGGCGGCGTTGCGCGCGGGCCGACGGGCCGGGACGGTCCCCGATGATCCTCTGCGGGTCGCCGCGGTGTTTCGCACGGACGGCGGACCGGGACGGTCGGGGGACCGATCCGCCCACCATCGTAGTCGCCCGGTGTGACGGTGTGTCTCACAACAGCCTGTCCAACTCGTGGATCGTGCGACGCTCGTCCTCGTCGACCTCTGCCACGAGCGCAGCGAGCGCGGCCCACACGCACGCGAGCCGGTTGTCGTCCGTCTGGCAGCGCAGGTCGCGGGCCTCAACCGCGGCGCGCGCCAGGGCGTACCGTTCGGCCCGGGTCAGGTCGGCCAGCGCCGTCCGCAAGTGCTCGGTCATCGCCGGCCTCCTCGTCGTCGTCGGCGTCGGTTGAGCGCCGCGGTGCGGCGACGGCGGTGCGCGCTCTGCCGGGCCTCGGTGACCTTCCGGTGTCGGGTGGTGGATCGTCGGGGCATCAGCGCGTCTCCCGCTCGGCCGTCACGTCGAGCAGCAGCGCCACGAGCCGCCGGGTGAGGACCTCGACTTGCACCAGTCGCACCGGCGGGATCGCCGGGACGAGCGCCTCAGCCTCGGCCAGCAGTCGGGCGACGGTCCGTCGGGTGTCGTCGTGGTCGTCGTCGATCATCGGGACTGTCCTCCTGGTCATGCGAGTGGGCCGTAGATGTCGTCGGGGTCCGACGTGCTGGAACACGGCACACACAGTGGGCTGAACGATCCGGCCACGTTCTCGCCACATCTGGCGCACCGCGGGCGTGCAGTGTTCGACAGGTTGAGCCGTCCGTCCGGTGTCGGTTCAGGTTCGGGCTCTGCGCGTTCTGCGCGTTCCGGACCTACTCCCCCCCGTGAATCACTCTCACTGTCATCTGCCACTTCATCTGTGTGTGAGCCGTTCACGGGGTACAGATAGGAAGAACGCGCAGAACGCGCAGGAACCTCGATCGACGGCGCAACCTGGCCGTAGGTGCTGCCGTCGTCGAGCCACTCGTCATCCCGTCGGACGATCCACCCGTGCCATCCGGTCTGACCGGAGCCGTCGGCGTGCTGGCGTCGGCGCTCACCGAGTTGCACGTCGGCACGCTGGGCGAACTTGTTGCGTCCCAAGGTCGCACGCTTGTTCCCCTCGGCCCACCGTCCGTACGCGTAGAACACGTCGGTGGACGATGTGAACGCGCCCTCGACGGATGCGAGGACCTGGGCGACGAACAGCGCCACCGGGTCGGACTGTGTGGCGAACAGCGCCGCCACGTCGGCGTTGACCGGTGCGTAGCCTCCACGGTCGATCCACCGGCGCACAGCCTCGACGAGCCGGACCAGGACGCCGGGTAGTTCCTCCATGAGTCCGGTCTCGACGGACGGGTCCTCGTCGGCCTCGTAGGACCAGGGGAACAGGTACGGACGGACTCGGGCGGCGTAGGCCCGTGAACTCTCGCTCACGGTCGGTGGCGTGTTGGCGCTGAAGATGAACAGCGCCGAGTTCCGGAACGTGAACGCCTGCTGGAACTTCCTCTCGGCCGACACGGCGTCGGCACCCGTGAGCATCTTCCACATGGACAGATCGTCGAGATGCCGGTCAGATAGATCGCCGGCCGAGTTGAGGACCTTTCCCACCAGGTCGGCCGGGGCGAACCTGTTGGATGTGAGGTCATGCAGCGTGCGGGCCGACCGGTGCCGGTCACCGACGATGGCCTCGATGATTCGCAGGAACGTCCCCTTCCCGGAACGGGTCGGGCCGATCAGGAACGGCGTCTTTCGCTGCACGCCGGATGGCAACAGCACCAGCCCGACAGCCTCGATCAGATCGTCGGCCTGGGTGCCGCACCGGTCGGTGAGCCACCGGTCGAACCGGGGACAGGTCGCGGACGGGTCCCAGGTCGTCGACAGCGCCGCATAGACCAGGTGCGCCGGGTCGTGCGGCGAGAGTTCACCGGTGCGAACGTCGAGCATCCCGTTCGCCACGGCGATCAGATGACCGAACGGTTCCGGTGGGAGCACTCGGCCTTCCTCGACGAGTTCAGCGGCGAGCAGCTCCAGGATCGTCCGGTGGTGCGACAGCCTCCACATCTCCCCGAGCACGTCCCGGGTGCTCGCCACGAGCGCGCGGTCCTCGTCGTGGTAGATGCCGTCCCGGTAGACCCACACGCCACCATCGGGACCGACAGCGAGGTGGTGAGCCTTGCGAACCTCGGCCACGGCGCTGAGCGCCATCAGTCCGTTCCGGTCGAACAGGTGGGCACCACCTTCGACCTGGTGCGGGCCGTCGTCGGTGGTGGTCGTCGTCCGTTTCGCAGGCTTGCGCGGCAACTTCCCCGCAGCATCCGTGAGCCGTCGCAACGTCGAGCCACGGCGATCAGCCGGGATGCTGGCGAGGTAGTCGTCGAGTCCAGCTTTCGCCCCGGCCGGGATCATGGCGAACTTCACCGACTCGGCACCGAGGGACAACAGGACACCCGACAGCCGGTTCCCGGCGTCCCACACGTTCCGGTTCGTGGCGAGGTCGGCGTCGAAGATCACGACCACCTGCCGGTCCTCGAACCGGACGGCGCACAGGTCTGGTGATGGCGCACCGTCGAGCGACCAGCCGAGGCAACCGGACACACCCAGGACGAGCACGTCGTCCGGGGCGACACTCACGGCGGCGAGATGTTGTTTCGTCCCCTCGACGATCCACACCGGGCCGTCTGCGTCGAGCCTGTCGACCATCACCGGATGGACGTTCACACCGGGAACGCCACCGGTCGGGAACAGGTACTTCCGCACGTCGTGTTCGTCGAGCTCCACCGGCCGGTCAGGGCGGTACTGCGGCACCATCCGGCCGTCCGGTGCGGTGATCGGGAACACGATGCCGGGAGCGATCCCGGTAGTGTTCGCCCACGTCGACAGCTCCGATGGCAGCTCACCGGGTGCAGTCACCGACCGGACACCTGCGGCGACAGCCGTAGCCACGTCGACGGCAGACTCGGTGAGGAACTGCCGGTGAGCCTCGGTCAGCGGCGATGCGGAGTCGTCGGGCGCGGTCATCGGACGTCGCCCGTCAGGACGTAGACCCGGATCTTCAGGTGCGGGTCGATCACCGGCAGTGTCGGCCCGTGCTCGACGTGCTGGCACACGTCCATCCCGTACCAACGGTCACAGTCGCACGAGTGAAACGTGACCAGGTGGTCGTCGTCGTCCAACAGCGCGTGAGGCCCGTCGTGGAACGCGAGACGCCGGCACTCGCCATGCCCGGAAATCGCCATGCACGGCGCTGTCTCATCTCCGTACCCGATGAGCAGCGGATCCAGCGAGAGGATCACGTCGAACGCCTCGTCCGGGAAGCCCTCGACCATCACGAACAGCGAGTCACCGGCCTGGTTGTAGCGCTCAGGAATGAGCCCACCGATGCTGGCCGTCACGCGGCATCACGCTCCCCGATGCGCCGGTGTGCGCCGTTGAGGATCTGAGCGACACGTCGGAGCGCCTGGGCGTCGGTGACGGTCGGCGGCACGCCCGAGCTGCGGGTCGTCCGGGCGACGAGCGCGGCCGCGTCGACGGCGAGGTCTCTGGCGGTCACCGCGGGTACCCGTTCCGCTCGGCCCGCTCGGTCAACCAGGCGTCGACCTCGGCGGGACGGAATCGGCGCGCCCGACCGACGGTCACCGAGGGCAGGCCCTCGTTCATCAGCTTGTAGAGGAAGCTCCTGCTGAACCGGTAGCGGGTCGTGACCTCGTCGACGGTCTCCCATCGTTCGGGGTCGGGAGGGTTGGAAGGAGTGGGCTCAGGTGCCCGGTGGGGGGTGCTCATGGCGGACCTCTCGGCGTTGACGCCGCGGCGCGGCGTGGCCTGGGTCCGGTCGTGTTCCGTCGTGATCCTCACTCGGGAGGTCGGACGGGGCGACTGCTAGATCGCCCTGGAGCGCGCCGAACGCTGCGACCGGTTACGCGGCGAGCAGGCGCGGCGGTGCCGCAGGCGCGGCCGTGAGCGTGTCGACGGTGGCGACAGGCGGCGAGCATCCGAGGGTGTCGAGGTCTCGTCGGCAGTAGGTGACGCGCTCGACGACCTGGAGAAGATGGGGACGGGCGGCGACCGGTCGGGCGAGGGTGCGACGTGCGGCGACGGCGACGGCGACACGGCGAGACCGGCGGCGTTGCCACCGCGTGAACGATGCGCGCAACTCGGAGCGGTACCCGTCGAGTCCACCGAGGTCGGGCACCGGGTTGACGAACTGACCGACCCGCTCGGTCACCTCGTCGGCGGTGAGCATCACGGTGATCTGCGACGTTCCCACGCATCCATAGTCGCACCCTCGCGTGACATCCTGCCGTGGTAGACGTGCCACTGTGACAGGCGTCACGACCTCCACATCACGTCGACCCGGTCGGGGTCGAGCCCGGGACCACGTCGGGTTGCACGCTTCACGGAGACGTTGGCGATGACAGCGTCGAGGACGGCCTGCCGTCGATCGAGCGTCAGGCCGTCCCAGGCGGCACGGATCGCACCGGGTTCACCGAGACCGACGAGCGCTGAGCCGAGCGCCTGAGAGGCCTGAGCGCGGGCCTCGTCGATCCGGGCGACGAGTCCAGCTTGAGCGGCGCGGTACTCGGCCATCCCGATGATGCCGTCACCGAGCATCCCGGCCAGCTCGACCAGCTCGGCTTCCAGCGCTGCGATGGTGCCGTGGTCGACGGGTTCACCGGATGGCAGGCGGGCGCCGTCCGTGCGCTGGAACAAGGCCTCGACGACGAGCGCCTCCAGGGGTTCAGCGGCCACCACGGCGTAACAGGTTGTGCACCGGTACTGCCTGGTGCCGTTGGTGCGCCGTGATGTCGTCATCGGGAGGTCACAGGCGGCGCACCTGATCCGGCCACCGGTGAGCAGGGCGACGCGAGCAGGCTGCGCCCGACCTGGGCGAGCGGCGAGCTTCGCCACCACAGCCGTGGCGGTCTCGTCGTCGAGGATCGCCGGCCACAGCGCCTTCCCGACGACCTGGCCGCGGTGCACTCGTCGACCCGACAGCGTCGGTGAGCGCATGATCGTGGTGAGCGTCGACTGAGTCCAGGTCGACCCCTTCACCGTCGGGATGCCGCGGGCGTTCAGCTCGCGGGCGATCCGGCCGGGTGGGTCACCGGCGAGGATGCGGGCAGCGACTTCACGGACGACCTCGGCCTCGTCCGGGTCGATCTCCAGCACGCTGCGCTTCTTCCCGCGGCGCTCGTCGGCCTGTGGGTCGACGACCGGCCGGTAGCCGTAGGGGCGCACGCCACCGTGCCAGTAGCCCTCGGCGGCGAGGTCGTCGTGGCCGGCGCGGGTCCGTTCAGACCGGTGCTCGGCCTCGTACCGGGCGATGATGCCGAGCTGCCGGGCGAACATGCGCCCCGATGCCGTCGAGAGGTCCCAATCTCCAGCCGTGCAGGTCACGACCTCGACGCCGGTCTCGTCGAGTAGGTCGATGAAGGTCTCCAGCTCGGCGGGTCGGCGGTGGAGTCGGTCGGGGTGCCATGCCATCACCACGTCGACCTGCCGGTCACGGACAGCCTCGACCAGAGCCTCGTAGGCAGGGCGGCGCCTGCCCGAGGATGCCGACAGGCCGTCGTCGACCAGCTCGACGACGACCTCGTAGCCACGGTCGGATGCGAGCTTCCGGCACGCCTCGACCTGGCGCAGCGTGGAACCGGACGGGTCATCGTCCCTGTGCTGACTCAGGCGGGCGTAGATGGCGGCTCGTAGGGTCCGTGCGGGCTTCTTCCGAGAAGGCATGATTCGACACTAGTAGCGATCGCCGTCCTCGTCGTGGCCTTCATCGGTATCGGCCTCTGGCAGGGCTTCGACGCCATGGTGGACAGCGCATCGAGGCGCACCCGTGCCCAGGTCGACCAGATCGGCCGGTGAGCGTGGCTCCGGGACGCTCGGCAC
>CAIYGQ010000283.1 GCA_903925745.1 uncultured Actinomycetes bacterium
AGGTCAGCCGGGTGGCCCCGGTGGTCCCGGCGGTGCGGCCTTCGAGCGCGGTGGCGCCGGCGGTGCCGGCGGTGCGGGCGGTGCCGGCGGCGCCTCGGGTGCCGGTGGTGGTGGCGGCGGTGGTGCCGCCGTCGGCCTGCAGCGCGACGCCTCGAGCGCCCCGACCGGGGCCCCGAGCTTCGCCGGTGGTGCCGGTGGTGCGGGTGGGACCGGCGGCAACGCCGGTGCGACCGGACAGGTGCTCAACACGCTGGTCGCCTGAGCCCAGGCGCTCGTGCGGCGCTCCACGCGGGCGTGGTGATCCGACGGGGACCGGGGGCCGACGGCCCCCGGTCCCGCGTCCGGTGGCCTCGCAGCGTCGCAGTAGCGTGCGGCCCATGTTCGAGGACCACCAGTTGCCCCTGTCCGGAACGAGCGCCGTCATCACCGGTGGTGGCAGCGGCATCGGCCTCGAGTGCGCGCGACGCCTGGTCCGGGACGGCGCCTCGGTCGTGCTCACGGGCCGCACACCTGAGCGACTCGACGAGGGAGCGGCCAGCCTGCAAACGGACCTGACGCCCGGTGCGCAGGTGGCGACGTCGGTCGGCGACACCACCGACGAGGCGGCGGTGGCCGCCGCCGTCGCCGCCGCAGATGCGATCGCGCCGTTGTCGTTCGCTGTTGCCTCCGCAGGTCGTGGCGGCCTCGGTCCGATCATCAGCACCCCGCTCGAGGAGTGGACCGACGTGCTGGCGACGAACGCGACGGGCACGTTCCTGTTGTTCAAGCACGCCGGCGCAGCGATCGCCGCCAACGGCGGCGGGTCGATGGTGGCGATTTCGTCGATCGCGGCTGCGGTCACGCACCCGTTCATGGGTCCCTACTGCGTGTCCAAGGCCGCCATCGACGCACTGGTCCGCCAGGTGGCCGACGAGTTGGGCCGGGCGGGCGTGCGCGTCAACTCGGTGCGACCGGGGATCGTCGACACGGACCTGGTGTCGATGATCATGGACGACGAGGGCGTCATGGCCTCGTACCTGGCCAACATGCCGGTGTCGCGCACCGGGAACGTCGACGACGTGGCGGCGGCGGTCCGGTTCCTGCTCGGACCCGAGTCGGGCTGGGTGACGGGCACGTCGCTCAGCGTCGACGGCGGCCACCACCTGCGTCGGGGCCCCGACTTCGAGCCGGCCGCCCGGGCGTTCTTCGGCGACGACGCGGTCGAGGGCCGGGTCCCGCCGCACGGCACCGACTGAGCGCACGGGGCGACCGTGCAGGAGGGAGCACCGGCTGTGGACGCACGACCCGACGTCGACCTGCTCGACGGCGACTTCTACGTGAGCGACCCGTATCCGACGTGGGCGTGGATGCGCGCCAACGAACCCGTCTACTGGGACGCGACCAACGAGCTGTGGGCGGTGACGCGCTACGACGACGTGGTGGAGGTCGAGCGGCGAAAGGACCTGTTCACCAGCGCCGACCAGGACAAGGGCGGCTACCGGCCGAACATCCCGGCGGATCCCGCCATGATCGGCCTGGACGACCCGCACCACCAGGCCCGGCGGAACCTGGTCGCCCGGCGCTTCACGCCGCGGGCGGTGTCGACCTGGGAGGACCACGTCCGCGCCACGATCGGCGGCCTGCTCGACGATGCGCTCGCCCACGACGGTCCGGTCGAGGTGGTCGGGGAGATCGCGGCACCGCTGCCCGCCGAGATGATCGGCCTGCTGCTCGGGTTCCCCGAGGAGATGTTCCCCAAGCTGCAGGAGTGGTCCGAGCGCACGATCATGCTCGGCGGTGGGCCCAGGTACATGACCGAGGACGGCATGGTCGCGGCGATGGAGTTCGCCGGGGCGTCCGCCGAGCTGTACGAGGCGAAGCGGGCGTGCCCGGCCGACGACGTGGTCTCGGTCTGGACCTCGGCCGAGGTGGCCGGCCACGAGTTCGGCCTGGATGAGGTCATCTCCGACTGCCTGCTCATCCTGGACGGCGGGGCCGAGACGACCCGGACCGTGATCGCCCGGTCGATGATCGAGCTGGCGAGACGGCCGGAGCAGTGGGACCTGCTGCGGTCCGGGGTCGACCTGACGGTGGCGGTCGAGGAGTTCATCCGGTTCGTCACCCCCATCCACAACATGTGCCGGGTCGCGCTGAGCGACGTCGAGCTCGGTGGCGTCACCGTCCGCAAGGGGCAGCAGGTGGTGCTGTGCTACTCATCGGCGAACCGGGACGAGGCCTACTTCGACGACGCCGAGTCGCTCGACGTCACCCGCTCACCGAACCACCACCTGAGCTTCGGCTTCGGCACGCACTTCTGCCTGGGGTCCTCGCTGGCGCGACTCGAGATCCGGGTGTTCCTGGAGGAGTTGCTCGCCCGGGTGCAGCGACTCGAGCTGTACCCCGACTCGATCGTCGAGATGCCGAACGCGTTCGTCTACGGCCTCAAGGAGGCCAGGTTGGACCTGGTGCGCGCCTGATCGCCGGAGGATCCGGTCAGGACTCGAGCGTCGGCGCCGCCCCGTCGGGCAGGCAGATGGACTTGGCCTCCAGGAACTCCTCCAGGCCCTCCCGCCCGAGTTCCCGGCCGACGCCGGAGCTCTTGAAGCCCCCGAAGGGGGCGCTGAACTCCATGGAGAAACCGTTGACGGTGTAGGTGCCGGTGCGCACGCCGCGGGCCACGGTGAGCGCCCGGTCCAGGTCGCTCGACCACACCGAACCCGACAGCCCGTAGTCGCTGTCGTTGGCGATGCGCACGGCGTCGACGTCGTCGTCGAAGGGGATCACGCACAGGACGGGTCCGAAGATCTCCTCCTGTGCGATCCGCATCGTGTTGTCCACCTCGGCGAAGACCGTCGGCTCCACGAACCACCCGCCGTCGAATCCATCGGGTCGACCCCCGCCCGTGGTGATCCGCGCGCCCTCCTCGACTCCGGCCCGGATGTAGCCCTCGACCCGGTCGCGCTGTCGCTCGGCGACGAGCGGGCCGATCGCCGTGCCCATGTCCATCGGATCGCCGACGACCATCCCGGCGGTGCCGGCGGTGACGGCATCCACCACCTCCTGGTACCTCGAGCGCGGTGCCAGGATCCGGGTCTGGGCCACACAGGCCTGGCCGTTGTTCATCAGCGAGCCGAGTGGAAGCAGCGACTCGACGGCCGCCTCGACGTCGACGTCGTCGAGGAACACCGCGGCGGACTTGCCACCGAGCTCCAGCGTGCAGCGCTTCAGCTGCTCCCCGCAGATGGCGCCGATGCGCCGCCCGGCGGCGGTCGAGCCGGTGAAGCTGACCTTGTCCACGCCGGGGTGCCGGACCAGGTACTCGCCGACCTCCCGGTCGGCGGGCACGACGTTGAACACCCCGGCCGGGATGCCGGCG
>CAIYGQ010000284.1 GCA_903925745.1 uncultured Actinomycetes bacterium
CCTGGAGCTCAACGCGTGGCTGGCCGCCGCCGAGCTGACCGACGACCCGTCGGTCCCGGCGATGCTCGCGGAGCTGTTCGGCACCGACGTCGAGTCGTTCCGGGGTTCGCCGCTGGCGCTGGTGGGCAGCGAGTCGGACTGCGCCGAGCAGCTCCACGAACGACGGGAGCGCTGGGGGTACTCGTACCACGTGATCCCCGGCGACCGGGCGCACGACTTCGCCCCGCTCGTGCAACGGCTCACCGGTACCTGAGCACCACCCGGATCGACCCACTGTGCACCTGACCGCCCTGCTCGCCTGTCACGACCGCCGGGAGCTCACGCTCCGCTGCCTGCGGTCGCTGTTCGCCGTGGTCCCCGACGGGGTGCGCCTCGACGCCGTGCTGGTCGACGACGGGTCGACCGACGGCACGGCCGAGGCCGTCGCGTCACTCGGCCTGCCCATCACGGTCGTCGACGGCGACGGCACCTGGTTCTGGTCACGATCGCTCGCCGAGGCCGAACGGGTCGCCGAGGCGCACGATCCGGACGCGGTGCTGTGGCTCAACGACGACGTGACGCTGGATCCGGGGGCGCTCATGCTGCTCGTCGCCGGCCACGGGGCCCACCCGGACTCGATCCTGGTCGGCCCGTTGCGTACCGAGCGGAGCGGCCGCACGGTCTACGGCGGTTGGCGGCTGGAGGGAGGGAGGGTCTTCGGGACGCGCCTCGAACCCGCCGACGGCACCTACCGGACGGTCGACGTGTTCCACGGCAACCTCGTGCTGGTGCCCCGATCGACTCGGCGGCGCATCGGGCCGGTCGACGGGTCCTGGGCCCACCAGTTCGCCGACCTGGACTACGGGCTCCGGGCAATCGACGCCGACGTCACCGCGGTGCAACTGCCACTGTCGGTCGGCGCCTGCCAGCCGTTCCTGGCACCCTGGGACGATCCACGTCGGACGCGCTGGCAACGGATGTCCACCGTGGGCAGCCGCCGCGCCTGGCCGGCCTGGTCCACCACCCGCTTCTGGTGGCGACATCGCCGGCACGTCAGCACCACCGGGATCCTGGCGCCCTACCGGCGGTCCTGGTCGCCGCCGCCGCTCACCGACGAGCAACTCGCCGCCGTCGAGGCGGCCGAGTCGGAGTCCCCCGGTGGTCCCGGTCCGACTCAGGACGGTCGTGGGGCGTAGATGGTCGACGTGGCGGAGAACTCGGAGGACGTGGTGACGGTCCCGGCGGACGCGTCCCCCGCGCCGGAGAGCGGACGCAGCACCGGTGGCCGCCACTCACGCAGATCAGCCGACTCGTTCACTCGCTCAGAATCCATGGGGTGAACCCTACCGCCGCCGACGGGCCGCCCGAGGAACCGACGGCAACCGCCCTCCGGTCACACCGTTCACGAAGGGCCCGGAACGAACTTGGCACCGGTCGATGACGTCTCGAACGCCGAGGGATCGGTTCCAGCGCGCGACCCCGGGACGCCGGAGATCGGACGCAGCACCGGTCGCCGCCACTCACGCAGGTCAGCTGACTCGTTCACTCGCTCGGAATCCATGGGCGAACCCTACCGCCGACAACGGGCCGACAGACGAACCGGCAGGAACGCCCGCCGGAACCGAGGAGCACCGTGCCCCACCCCCGCAGGTTCCGATTCGCCGTCGAGCTGCACCACCCGTTCGAGGGCCGCAGCTGGACCGACACCGCACGGGAGGCCGAGCAGCTCGGCTACGCCACGGCGTTC
>CAIYGQ010000285.1 GCA_903925745.1 uncultured Actinomycetes bacterium
ACAACGTGGCCGCCGACGTGTCGGGAACCGTCACCGAGGTCACCGCGGCGGCGGGCGACTCCGTGGCCGCCGGTGACGTCGTGGTGGTCATCCAGCCCGACGACTGACCCTCCGGGGTGCCGATCCGGACGTCCCTCCGGGCGTGCGGCACCGGTAACGTGCGACGGTGACCCGGCCGCAGACGACCCGGACGGTGAGCCGCTGGGTCCGGGTGGTCACCCTGGCGATCGGCGTGCCGTCGCTGCTCGTCGCCGCCTGGTTCGCCGCCCGTGACGTCCGGGACGTCGACCCGTCCACGTGGTGGGCGCTCCTCCCGTCGCTCGCACTCAGCATCCTGAGCCTGTGGCTGCAGGCCCGTTCGTGGTCGGCACTCCTGCCCGAGGGAACCGACCGGACCGTCGCCGACGACGCCTTCTTCACCTCGCAGCTCGTCAAGTACTCGCCGGTCGGCGGGTTCGCCCAGGCCGCATCCCAGGCCGGGCTGGCCGTCGACGAGTCGTTCGGCGCCACCCGGGCGGCGACGGCCATGGCCGTCTCGAAGCTCACCATGGTGGTGGCCGCCGGGTTCGCCGGACCGGTGCTCGCCGCGACCAACCCGGGGCTGTCGACCTGGTCGCGACTCCTGTTGTGCTGCACCCCGGTGGCACTGGTGCTCGCCCACCCGGCGGTGCTGCGTCGGACTCTCGACCTGGCGGCGCGGATCCTGAGCCGACCGGCCGACCGGACGATCCTGCCTGCGCCGGCCGACGTCGCCCGCTCGATCGCCTGGGCCGTCCCGGCCCAGGCGGCGGCCGGGGCGTCCTTCGCCGTGCTGGCGGTCGTGACCGACCCGGGGGTCGATCCCGTCCAGGCCGCCGCCGGGTTCGTGGTCGCCTGGGCCATCGGTTTCCTCGTGATCCCGGTCCCGGCCGGACTGGGGATCCGGGAGGCGGCGATCGCAGTGCTGATCCAGGGGCCGGCGGCGACGAAGCTCGTGGCCGCCGTCATGCTGCGGCTGGTCGTGATCGTCGCCGAGGCGACCCTCGCGGCGGTCGTCCGGGTCCGCTCCTCCCGGCGACGGCCGACGACGACTACGGAGCCACCGGACGCACCGGCCGCACCCACAGGGTGAACCCCTCCGGGGAGTTCGGCGGCGCCACGACCGCCGGGTCCAGGTAGCCGTCCGGGAACGACTCGAAGGTCCGGTCCGGCTCGACCGGGTTCACCACCACCCGCGTGCTGCGCTGCTCCCCGGTCGCCCACGGGATCGCCGACAGTCCCGGGCCGTCGGCCGAGACCAGCACGAGTCGACGCCCGGATGCCTCGACCGCGCGCAGCAGGCGGTCCTGGGCCTCGGCGTCGAAGCCGACGTCGGCGACCGCGACCGGCACGTCGCACCAGGCCCGGAGCGTCTGCGGCAGGACGTTGGCGGCCCACGGGTCGACGACCAGGACCGTCGCGTCGTCACCCACCAGGTCACAGGCGTCGAGCACCACGTCGAGGTACCCGCGCTGTTGGGCCATCCCCCGGATCGGCCAGGTGGTCACGGCCAGGGGGATGATCGCCGCCAGCGCCACCACGACCGCCCCCGCCAGTCGCCACGGTCGCGACGGTCGCGGTCGTGCGAGCAGCCACGCGACCGGGAGCGATGCCGCGACGGCGAGACCGGGGAGGATCGCCGGGAGGAACCGACGACTGGCCCAGAGCTGTTCGGGGGTGACGGACGCGTGCACCAGGTACACGGCGCTCAGCCCGACCGTCACCGCGACGACGACGGTGGTGGCCGCCGTCGCGCGTCCGCGGAGGATCCGCTGCGTCCCCCAGCCGAGCCCGAGGATCGACAGCGCGAACCCGATGCGACCCAGGTACCACGAGAGCCAGACGGCGGTGTCCTCGTAGTAGCTGCGAGCGCCGTTGCGGGGCGGGAGGTCCGGGAACCGCAGCTCCTGGATGTGGGGCCGCACGAACCAGGCGAAGGCGAAGGCGGCGACGACCAGGACCCCGGCGGCGGCCGCCCAGGACCTCGGCAGCGGGGCCGCACGGCCGCGGAGCTCCGGCCGTGCGGCCGACACCCGCCAGGCGACGGCCCACCCCACCAGGACCACCGCCAGCAGCACCGCCATGGCCAGCACCATCCCCCGGTGCTCCTGGAAGTAGGTGCCGGCCCGGAACACGGCGTCGAGGCCCGAGACGACCACCGGCACCAGCGCAGCGACGACGGCCGCGGCGAACGCGTCACGACGCGACCTCCGGACCTCCGGTGCCGATGCGGCGAGTGAGGACAGTCCGCCCAGCACGACCAGCGCGACGACGAACAACAGCGCGTCCAGCCGGACCGCGACGGTGGTCCCCAGGAGCAGGCCGCCGACCGCGCCGAGCCCGACGTCGGGACGACGGTGCACCGTCAACAGGACGACGAGTGCCCACCACCCCGCGGCCAGGCTGAACGGCTCCGAGAACGTGTCCCTCGCGGCGAACAGCAACGGTGCACCGACGGCCAGAAGTCCGAGCGGGAGGAGTGCCAGCAGGGGTCGGCGCGTCACCAGGGTGGCCACGACCCAGACGGCCAGGAGTCCCAGCCCGGCCGCGAGCGCCGGCAGGCGCAGGGCGAGCGCCGGCCCGCCGACGGTCGCCGCCAGGGCGTACAGGACGCTCGTGTGGTGGACGAACTGGAACTCGGCGGTCTGCGGCGCCACCTCGTAGGTCGCGATCGAGCGGAAGCTGAGCTCGTCGTCGGCCATCGCCTCGAGGCCACCGGTCGCGACCTCGGCCTGGAGCTGGCCACCGTTCGCCAACCAGATGCCCGTGTTCAGGTAGGACGCGGGGTCACGGTCCAACACCACGTGCTGCGAGGGCGTCCACGCCGCCGCCACCGTCCACGCGAGGACCAGCCCGACCGCGAGCAGCGCACCGACACCGACGCGGCGACCGTCCGGCAGCACCCTGGACGCGCCGCGACGGATCGCCAACGTCCAGACACCGACGCCCGCCAGTCCGCCGACGGCGATCACGGGCCAGGGCGAGAACAGCCCTGCGACGGCGAGGGCGTGTCCGACCAGGCCCGCCCCGGCCAGCAGGCAGACGCCGAGCAGACCGGCACCGACCACCCACCGGCCGGCCCGTTCCAGCCCCGCTGGCCCCTCGGCCGGCGCACCGTCCCCCGCGCCATCCGCCGGATCCTGCGTCAGGGCCGTCCCGGTCACCGGCCCTCACCGTCGCCGGGGTCGAACTCCCGGCGCCTGAGGGCGGTGCGGACCTCGGCCAACGATCGGCGGTTGGCCGAGAGCAGGTCGGCGAGCAGGCCGACGACAGCCACGAGTGCGGCGACGAGCAGGCACACCGCGGCCGCCACCAGGCTCGGCACCCGGCCCGCCGGATCCTCGGTGAACCACACCAGGTAGGCCCAGCGGACGACGAGCACCACGCCCAGGGCAGCGGGGGCGGCGGCGAGGAGCAGGAAGAACCGGAACGGCTTGTAGAGCGCGAAGCTCCTGACGATCGTCTGGGCGGACCGCCAGATGTACTGCGGGATGCTCCGCACCAGACGCGACGGCCTCGTCGCCGGGTTGACCCGGACCGGGACCCCCACCACGTCGAGGCCCTGCCAGCCCGCCTGCACGAGGGTCTCCATCGTGTAGGAGTACCGACCGAACACCTGGAGCTGCAGCGCGGTCTCGCGGCTGAGCGCCCGGAAACCCGAGGCGGCGTCCCGCACGTCGGTGTCGCTCGCCAGTCGGACGATGGCGCTCCCGACGCGCTGCAGGCGCTTCTTGAGCGGGGAGAACTCGTCGACCGCCTCGATCGGCCGCTCCCCCACCACCAGATCGGCGCGCCCGTCCAGGATCGGGGCCACGAGCGCCGGGATGCACGACGCGTCGTACTGGTTGTCGGCGTCGGTGTTGACGATCACGTCGGCACCCACCCGGAGCGCGGCCTCCAGGCCGGCGACGAAGGCCGCGGCCAGGCCCCGGTTGGAGGGGAACGACACGACGTGGTCCACGCCGAGGTCCCGGGCCACCCGGGCCGTGTCATCGGTCGATCCGTCATCGACCACGAGCCACTCGACGACGTCGAAGCCCACGACCTCTCGGGGCAGGTCGGCGAGGGTCGCGGGGAGCGTCTCCGCCTCGTCGTAGCAGGGGATCTGGATGACCAGCTTCCGGTGGCGCCCCGGTTCAGGTTCCGGCCGGCGACCGACCACCGGCGCGGCGTCCGCCATCAGCGGCGGCCGACCACTGCCACGTCGCCCGAGCCGAGCAGGAGCGCGTTCAGGTCGTCGACCAGCGCCTCGGCCTCCGGGGGCCCGCTCAGGAACAACGGGACCGGGTGGAGGAATCGGGTGTGGGCGTCGACGAAGCCGGCCTCCTCGAGCAGGAACGTCAGGAACAACGGATGGACCGGCCGGGTGTGGGTGGGATCCACCCAGAACTGTGACGCGCCGACCGAGAGGCTCTGGATGTTCGGGGTCTCGAGCACGAGGACCCCGCCCGGAGCCAGGACCCGACGCGCCTCGAAGACGAGGCGCACCTGCAGGTCCAGGGGGAGGTGTTCGACCACGTGCAGGCTGCACACGGCGCGGCAGGAGGAGTCGGCCCGGCCGTCCAGCCACTCGAACAGGTCGGCCTCGACGTACTCGCCCGACCCGCCGTCGACCAGTTGGCCCAGGTTGGCGTCCACGCCGATCACCCGGGCGCCCGACGACGCGAGCAGCTCGACGAGCTCACCCCGACCACATCCGAGGTCGACGATCGGGAGCTCCTCGGAGGACAGGTCCGTGAGCAGCTTCAGGTAGTCGTCCCGCTGGCGGCCGTGGATCTCCTCGATCGAGCCCCGGTGCCGGTCCTCGAACGCCCGGTACAGCAGGTCGAATCCGGGGGCCAGGTGCTCGTAGGCCGGTGGGCGCGGTCCAACCGGGACCGTCGCGTCCGGGGTACCGGCCCCACCGCCCGTCCCGGCGGCGATCCGTTCGACGAGGGCCTGGGTGAGCCGGTCGGAGCTGCGCAGCTCCGCCAGGCTGTGCTCGAACTCGGTGAGCCTCGAGCGGACCAGGTCGGCGGACGCGGCCTCGGTGTCCGACAGCACCCTCCGCAACGCCCCACCGGCGGTGGCCTCCTGTCCGGTGACACCGAGTTCGTCCACGATGGAGCGCATCCCGACGGCGGCCGCGGCCAACTCGGAGTACGAGGTTCGCAGCTCCTCCACGAAGCGGTCCTGGTGGGCCACCAGGCGTTCGTTCACGCGGACGAGTTGTTCGACCTGGGCGGCCAGGACGTCCTGTCGCTGCCGGAGCGCCGCGGCCTCGTCCTGCAGGTTCCGGACCGGGCGCACCAGTCGGCGGAGGACCCGGCCGGCGAGCGACCGGGCGGCCTGGTCGGGGCTGGCGGAACCGGTCACGGTGCCACCTTCGTCCGGCCCGGACCCGCCTGTCCAGCCGCCAGCGGGGCGCCCAGGCGGTCGGCCGCGGCCCGGCGGGCCTCCTCGGCCACCCGCAGGAACGCCTCGGACACCCGCCGCCAGTCGAACTCGACCAGCGAGTAGGCCCGGCCGTTGCGGGCCAGGATGCGCGCCAGGTCGGGCCGGGAGGTGATCGCGGCCAACGCGGACTCGAACGTCGGGTAGTCCCGGTAGGTCAGCCCCCCGTGGGATCGCTCGACGTGGCCCAGCAGCACCCGGCTCCGCTCCTGGACCAGCGCCGGACGACCGAGGAGCCAGCCCTCCACGAGCGCGAGCGAGAAGCTCTCCATGTAGGACGGCTGGAGCAGGACGGCGGCGCCGGCGACGAGCGCGTCCTTGGTCGGCTCGTCGACGAACCCGGTCGCAACGGCACCGTCGGCGGTGCGAAGGTGTTCGTCCCCGGGTCCGACCACCACGAGCTGCAGGTCGGGGTCGACACAGCGGCGGTACGCTGCGGTGAACCGCACGGCGTCGTCACTGCCCTTCGCCGGATCGACGCGACCGACGACCACGGCGTAGCGGCCCGGCGTGACCCCGAACCGGGACGTCGCCGAGGAGATGGCGGCTGACCCGGGCTGGTCCAACGGGTCCACGGCGCAGGGCACGTACCGGATCCGCTCACCGCAGTCGTACACGGAGTCGATCAGGTCACCCTCCTCCCGGGCGAGGCAGACGATCCGGTCGGCGTGGTCGAACATCGACCGGACGGCACCCACGAAGAACGCCCCCTCGGGGTGCGCGGTCGGGATGACGATGGTCGGACCGTACGCAGACGCGACGCGGGTGAGCCGTTGGCCGTGGCTGTAGTGGTAACCGACGAACACGGTGGCGTCGGACTCGGCCGCCAACGCACGGATCGTGGGCTCGACGCCGCGCAGATCGGGGCCCATCAGCTGGGACCACCGGTCCTGGGCCCACGGCCACAACGGCTCCTGGCGCCAGTCCACGGCGCGGCCGTGCAGCGGGAGGAACCGCTCGTTGGGTCGGGGCGATCCGGTCGGGAACCGGTGCACCTCGACACCCCCGAGCTCGTCCACGCCCGGCTCGAAGGCATCCGCGAAGTCGGCGTAGCTGACGGCGCAGCTGGTCACGACCGTGATGCGGTGGCCCTCGGCGGCCAGCCCGGTGGCGAGTCGCTCGACGTAGCGTTCGGCGCCGCCGACGACACCCTCGCCGTAGCGCTGGACGACGAAGGTCAGCCTCACCCGGCGACCGCCGGTGTCACGGGGCCGAGCAGGCCGACCAGCGCGTCGACCATCTGCGGGAGGCTCCGACCGGCGGCGAGCTCGCGGGCCCGGCCCACCCCCCGACCGACCATGACGTGGCGCACCGTCGGGTCGGTCAGGACGTGGTGGAGCACACCGGCGACGAGCACCGGGTCGTCGGGGTCGTCGACGAGCACCCCGGCGACGCCCACGGTGTCGGGGATCGCGGCCCGGGCCGATGCGACGACCGGGACGCCGAGGGCCATGGCCTCGACCACCGGCACGCAGAAGCCCTCGTGCTCGCTGAGCGTGCAGAAGGCCCGGGCGCGCAGGTACAACGCGGCGAGCTCGGCGTCGCTGACGCGGCCGAGCACGTGGGGGTCGGCCAGACCCACGGACCGCGAGAACGCGCGGAGCGCCGCCGCGTACTCGGGGAACCGCTCGACCCCCACCACCGCCAGGCGGGCCTGCGGCAGGTACTCCTGTTGGAGGACCGCCACGGCGGCCAGCACCCGCTCGATCCGCTTGTGCGGCAGCCACTGGGCGACGCACAACACGAGCGGGCCCGGACCCCACGACGAGATGCGGGCCAACATGGCCGGGTCCGGCACGACCCGGTCCAGTCGGTCGACGTCGGGGGTCGGCGGGACGACCACGACCCGGTCGTAGCCGAGTTCGTGGAGCTCGCGGGCGTTGAACTCCGACACGGCCACGGCGAGCTCGACGCGGTCACGCAGCTGCGCCAGCTCCCAGCGGCCCCGGATGAGGTCGTCGGCCACCTCGGGGGCGAACCGGGCGAAGGGCTCGGGCGGCGAGAAGTTGTGGTAGACGAGCGCCAGACGGGGCTCGAGCGCCTGCAGCTCCCGGAACACCGGCCAGCATCCAATGCTGGCGTGGAAGACGAGCGGGCGGGCCCGGTTGGGCCGGCGTGACAGCTCCGAGATGGGCCGGACGACGTCGTCGACCCCTGGTTCGATGAAGTTCGCGTAGAGCTCCGAGGGACCGAGCGCGCCGAGGGCCTCGCGGACCAGGAGCGCGTTGCGGGTGATCGCGTCGCCCGGCGCCGCGCCCACGACGAGCTGGTCGAACATCAGTCACCGGGGGACGGTGGCGCACCGTCCCGCAGCCGAGCCAGCTCGTCCTCGAGCTGCGCCACCCGGTACTCGAGTGAACGGATCCGCTCCAGGTGGGCCCGGGCCAGGAACCTGGAGGTGCGCGTCTGGCGGTCCGCGATCCGGGCCGAGACCTCGGCGGAGCGGAGCGCGAAATCCCCGACCTGACGCCGGACGATGAGGCCGAGCACGCGGGCCGGGAAGCGGATGGCGACCACGGCGATCCGCTTCAGCGGACCACCCGTGGGCACCGGCCGCCAGGCCGGCAGCTCCGCAGCGGCGACCAGGTCGTCGACGTCGAGCGGGGGCTGCTCCACCAGTCCGGCGTCGACCGCCTCGACGACACCGTCGAAGTGGCTGACCAGCTCGTCGGGTGGCAGCGTCGGCAGCTCGCCACGTTCGCGTCGGGCGGCCAGGTCGGCGCGAACCTGCTCGACGACGCCGAGGACCGGATCGGCGCTCAGCGCCGAGGCGACCGGGTCACCGTCGCGCAGCAGCGCCTCGAGCGCGGCGGCCTCGGCGGCATCGCCGTCCCGGGGGCCTCGGAGGGATCCACTGGGTTCCACGGTCGTTGCGCTCCTGGGGTCACTCGGGGGATGAACGCTTCGGCGTCGCCGACCGGCTCAGGCTACGCGGTCAGTCGATCCCACTCACGGACCACCGACCCCGCAGGTCCATCAGCCCCTCCGGGGCCATCCGCTCCCCCTCGCGGACCGCCAACCGCCAGGCCCGGTCGCGTCGATCGAAGACGTGCTGCACGAACTCGTCGGTGACGGCCACGCTCAGTTCGTACTCGCCGGGAGTGAGCGGGACCGGGTCGATGGTGAGGTCCACGTGGCCGGGGCCGTGCAGCTCCCCGATCCGGAACTCGTCGATCCGCGTGTTGGTGCCGGTCAGGTGGACCCCGCTCCCCGAGTGGAGCGCCACCCCGAACACCGGGTCGGCGACCGGACGCGCGGCGTCGTAGTGGACCCGGATCGTGAGCGGATGGCGGTGGATCGCCGTGGTCGATGCCGCACCGTGCTCGTCGAGGAACTCGACCGACGTGATCCTCAGGTCACCCCCCGTGACCTCCGAGGCCACGGGCTCGGACGCCTCGAGTGCCTGGTCGCGTGCGGCCCGCTCGGCGGCGTTGACCTGCTCCATGTACGCCGCAGCCACCTCGGGGCCCGTGCCGGTGAGCTGGAGCCGTCCGTGGTCCAGCCACGCGGCACCGTCACACATCGACTCCACGGTCCCGGTGCTGTGGGTCACCACCACGATCGTCACGCCGCGTCGCCGCAGGTCGTAGAGGTAGTCGAAGCACTTGCGCTGGAACTCGGCGTCGCCGACTGCGATCACCTCGTCGACGATCAGGATCTCGGGGTCGACGTGCACGGCGACCGAGAACCCGAGCCGGACGTACATCCCGCTCGAGTAGATCTTGACCGGCGAGTCGATGAAGTCCTCGACCCCGGCGAAGCCGACGATGTCGTCGAAGGCGGCGTCGATCTGTCGCCGGGACATCCCCAGGATCGTCGCGTTCATGTAGACGTTCTCCCGGCCGGTGAGGTCCGGGTGGAAGCCGGCCCCCAACTCGAGCAGCGTCGAGATCCGGCCGTCCACGCGGACCCGGCCCTCGGTTGGACGGTAGATGCCGGCGATGCAGCGGAGCAGCGTCGACTTCCCCGAACCGTTGTGGCCGACGAGCGCGTACATGGACCCCTGCGGGATCTCGAGCGAGATGTCGCGCAGGGCCCAGAACGCGTCCTCGCCCTCGTCGCGGTCACGACGGGTCACGAGCTCCTTGACGGAGTGCGCCCGATCCGACTGGAGCCGGAAGCGCTTGGAGAGGTCCTCGACGACGATCGCGCTCACTCAGAGCTCCTCGATGACCCGCGGGGCGTACCGACCGAAGATCCACCACCCCACGACCAGGCTGATCGTCGCCGAGGCGCTCATCATCAACCAGTTGGAGGTGGTCGGCAGGTCCAGGCTGTAGACGGCCTGACGGACCCCGTAGACGTAGGACGTCAGTGGGTTCAGCTGCAGGATCCGGCCCAGGACCGCAGACTTCGAGGACGCCAGCTCGATCGTGTACACGATCGGCGTCAGGTAGAAGAGCACCTGCAGGCCGATGCCGACCAGGTAGCTGACATCGCGGTAGCGGACGTTGCCGAGCCCGAGCACGAGGCCGATGCCGAACGCCAGGCACGCGAGCAGCAGGAAGATCGGTAGCACCATCACGAAGGTCCACGAGACGTTGCCGAGCACGACCATGAAGCCGAACAGGATGAGGAGCTCGAGCACCGCCTGGATCGCGACGGTGGCCAACCCGGCGACCATCGGGCACTCCGGCGGGAAGTAGGTGCGCGTGAGCAACCCCCCGGCGCTCTGGAACGACGCGATGCAGATGTTGATCGTCCCCGAGAAGAAGTTCCAGACGACGAGACCGCAGAACAGGTACAGCGCGAAGCTCTCCAGGCGGCCGTTGCCGGCGACCGGCGCGGTGGCGCCGAGGATGAGCCCGAAGACGACCGTGTAGATGCCGAGCGTCGTCGCCGGGTTGATCAGCGACCAGAGCCAACCGAGGAAGCTCTTCTTGTACCGGGCCTTCAGGTCCCGCTGGGCCAGGTTGGCGATCAGCGTGCGGTAGGACCAGACCTGGGCCGGGGTGGACAAGCGAACCTCGTGGGCGTGCGAGAGCGCGACCGGTGCGCTCATGGGACCCTCAGACGCTAGCAGTCGGGCCCTCCGGGCCCCGGGACGGGGACCGGTCGACCGTTCACTCCGCCGCGTCGCTGAGCGCCTCGGCGAGCGCCGGGTGGACGAAGATGCTCTCGGCCACATCGCTCGCCCGGAGCCCGTTCGTCACGGCGACCGCGAGCACCGAGATCAACTCGGCGGCCTGACGGCCCACGATCGAACCACCCAGGATCACCCCGGTCGCCGGGTCCGACACGATCTTGACGAAGCCGCGCGAGTCACCATCGATCAGGGCGCGGGCGGTGGACGCGAACGGCACCTTGGTCACGCGGACCTTGCGCCCCTCCGCGAAGGCGTCGGCCTCGGCCAGGCCGACGTCCGCCACCTCGGGATCGGTGAAGATGGCCGAGGCGGCCTTGTCGTAGTCGAGGTGCCGGTGGTCCACCTGGTGGAGTCCCATGACGTGCTCGGCGATCTTGCGACCCTGCATCGTGGCGACCGACGACAGCGGCAGCTTCCCCGACACGTCTCCGGCCAGGTAGATGTGTTGCACGTTGGTGCGCATGTGGTGATCGAGCGTCCGCACCCACCCGTCGTCGAGCTCGACACCGGCGGACTCGAGTCCGAGCCCCTCCACGTTCGGCATCGACCCGATCGCGAGCAGGCAGTGGGACCCGGTGACACTCCGGCCGTCGTCGCAGCGGACCACGACGCCGTCGGGTGACTGGTCGACACCCGTCGCACGCGCGCCCTTGAGCAGCTGGACGCCACGCCGCAGGAAGTCCTCCTCCAGCACCGCTGCCACCTCCGGGTCCTTCGACGGGAGGACCTGCTGGCGGGACACGATCAGCGTCACCCGGGAGCCGAAGCTCGAGAACATGTGCACGAACTCGACGCCGGTGACCCCGGAGCCCACGACGACCAGGTGCTCCGGCAGCTCCGGCGGCGGGTAGGCGTCCCGGGTCGTGAGCACCCGCACCCCGTCCGGCGCCGCCCACTCGGGGACCCTCGGGCGGCTGCCGGTCGAGACCACGATGGCGTCGGCCGAGAGGCGCTCGGTCCCCCCGCCGTGGTCGACCTCGACGGTGTGCTCGTCGAGCAGCCGACCGGTCCCCCGCAGGATGCGCACACCCTGGCTCTCGAGGAGTTGCAGGTTCTGGCGCTCGATCCGCTCACTCAACTCCCTCACCCGGCGGCGCAGTGCGTCCAGGTCGACGCTGGCCGGCTGGACGAGCAGTCCGAGTGCCTCGGCCGCGGCGACGTCCTGGAGGCGCTCACCGGTGGCGATGACCGCCTTGGACGGCACGCAGTCCCACAGGTGGGCGGCACCCCCGACGACGTCACGCTCGACCAGGGTGACCTCGGCGCCGAGCCGGGCGGCCGTCGTCGCGGCCTGCACCCCGGCGGGACCACCACCGACGATCACGAGACGCAGCGCCACGACGGCAGCGTACCCGGCACGCCGTCGCGACGATCACGGCGTTCGGACCCGGTGCGGTCCGGGACGGCGTCCTAGACTCTGCGTCGCGCCGACCCGTGGCCCGAGCCACCCGCTCCCCGTCCCGGCAGCCCGGCGCCCACCCGACGTGACCAGCGACCTGAGCACCGACACCCGGCCCGAACCGCGACCCGGACCCGCGCCGGACGTCGCCGCCCCACCCCAACCCCCGTCGGACCTGGCCGTCGGGACCATCGTCGCGCTGGGCCTCTTCGTCGTGTACGTGGTTCGCCACCGGTGGATGCTCCAGGGGCCGATCCTGCTGGGAGGCGACATCGCCCACCAGTTCGGCACGGCCTGGGACGCGGTCTCGCTGCGCGAGCTGCGCGGCAACGGCTCCAGGACGGGCTTCAACCACCCGGGCCCGAGCTACCTGTGGGTGTGGGGCGCGGCCGACGCCCTGCGCAAGGTCCTGGGATCACCGATCGAACAGCACAACGCGATGCTGATCGCGTCGTTCGCGTTCAACGCCGCCCAGCTCGGGGCGCTCACCGCGATCGTCCGCTCGCACCTGCGATCGGTGCCTCGGGCGCTCGTCGTCCTGGTCGCGATCATCGCGTTCGCCTCCGTCATCCCCTACGTGCTGGCCGGATCGTGGCTGCCGGAGATGTTCGCCGCGTCGTTCGCGCTGCTGGTCGTGGCGGGCGCCAGCGCCGCGGCCGGGCGGCTGCAGTCGCTCGTCGCCTACGCCGTCGCCGCCGGCCTCCTGCTCCAGGGCCACATCGCGTTCTCGTCGTTCGTCGCGATCGGGACACTGGTCCTGGCCGTCACGCTGTGGCGCTCCGGGGACCTGGGCCGACTCTGGCGACGGGAGCGCCCGACGGCCATCGCCGCCGGGGCGCTCCTGGCCGCCTTCGCCGCACCGGTCGTGGGCTACACGCTGCTCGACTGGCCCGGTGAGGTTCCCGAGTACCTGGAGTGGTCGCAGCGGCCGGAGAGCGGTGGCCACGCGCTCGACGCCGCGATCAGGTTCGTCCTGTGGTTCTGGCCGGGCGGCAACGGCTGGGTGCAGGCGGCCATCGCCGCTGCGTCGTTCACGGCCCTCGGGGCGGTGGCGTGGTGGCGACGGTCCCGGTTCGGCTGGTGCGTCCTGGTCGCGACGGCGCTCGCCGAGGCCTGCCTGCTGCTCTACGTCCTGACGGGACTCGACGACATCGGCGCCCACTACGTCGCCCTCTGGATCTCCGTCGTTCCGGGAATCGTGGTCGGCACCGCCGTCGCGCTCGCGCTCGGCGACCGCCTGGTGGCCCCCGCATCCCGCCGGGCGCGCGTCGCCGTCGGTGCCGTGACGGCGACGGCCGTCGCAGTGGCGGTCCTGGTCGCACCGTCGACCGACACGCGGTTCCTCCGCTTCGAGGAGGCTTTCGGCCTGGTCGACCGGATCCAGACCGAGATCGGCGACCGCATGCTGGTGCTCGACCTCCCGACCGGCGAGCTCGACAGCTACTGGTTCACCCCGGCGCTCGTGTCGGTCGCACTCGACCGCGGGGTCGACGTGTGCTTCGTCGAGGAGCGCTGGAGCATCAAGTACACCCCCGACCGCGTCTGCACCGACCAGGAACTCCGCGACGGCCTCCACTACTCGATCTACTCGGCCAGCCTGGGCCCGCCCCAGGGCGTCGACCCGGCGACCCTGCAGCCGTACGCGTCGGTCTTCGTGGTGCCGGGACCTCGGGTCAGCCAGCCACCCGGGTGAGGAACGCCAGGCAGTAGCCCGTGCTCGGGTCGTGGGTGACCATCGGGAGCGAGTAGGTCTCCTCCGGATCCCACACCCCGCGTTCCACGGACCGGGGCATGGGCATCAGCCCGGCCTGGGACTCGATGCTGAACCCGGCGTCGAGCAGCAGCGCTGCGAGTTCGCTGGCCCGGAACTCCCACGTGTGGTCCGGATCGGTGAACGCCGCCGGGGACTGCAGGACCGTCACCGCCCGGTTCGGTGTGTCGAGCGCGAACCACCCACCCGGGGCGAGCCGGTCGCGGATCCACTCGAGGACCGACGGGATCGCCGAGGGCTCCAGGTGCTCGATGACCTGACCCATGAAGATGGCATCGAACCGCTGGTCGTCGAGCACCCCCGAGGTCACCAGGTCCTCGGCGGCGGCGTGGACGTAACGGACCTCGCCGCCCCACTCGGTGCGGAACGGGGCGTCCTGGGAGTACCTGGGGCGCCCGTGGTACTGGTCGTCGGGTGGGCGGTCGACGATCGTCATGAGCTCGGGGGCACGCTCCCAGCCCATCTGGAACATGGCACCCTCGGGGTGCGTCGGGCTGCTCCCACCGATGTCGAGCACCGTGGCGGCCTCGGGGAGCGAACCGATCCAGGTCATGCGACACCAGTGGAGCCGGGTGCGCAGCGACTCGGTGCCGAGCGTCGCGAACTCCTCGCCGCCGACCATGGCCTGCACCAGGCGTTTCCGCCAGTTGCCCTGGGCGAGGAACTCGGTCCAGCTCGCCACGCCACCCTCGTCGGGACGGCGCTGCAGGAGCACCTGGTAGGCCATCCGTACGAAGGCCTCGTCGTCGATCGGCGACTCACCACCGAGCTCGTCGGGTTCCACGGTCGGGCACGCTACCGGTGGGCACCCCAGCGGCACCACCGGGCGGGCGTCGCGTCAACCGCGGCGCAGCCGGGCGACGACCTCTGCGAGTGGTTCGTGGAAGTCACGGGCCGGTGCGTGTCCCGCCTGACGCCACGCCCGGCCCTCGAGCACCGAGTTGGCGGGCCGGGGCGCCGGTCGGGGCGGATCGAGCTCGTCGGTCCGGATCGGTCGGACCAGGTCGGGGTCGTGGCCGGCGGCCAGCAGGATGTCCTTCACGAAGCCGTACCAGGTGACCGGACCGGAGTTGGTGGTGTGGAACACCCCTCCGGGTCGTTCGTCGGCCAGGACGACCAGCATCCCGGCGAGGTCGGCGGCGAAGGTGGGCTGGCCCAGTTGGTCGTCGACGAAGCGCATCACGGTGCCGTCGTCGGCCAGGTCCAGCACGGTCCGGACCACGTTACGGCCCCTCGCGCTGCACAACCAGCTCGTCCGGGCGACCGTCCCGCCGGCGGCGAGCACGATGCGCTCGGCCTCCAGCTTCGTGCGTCCGTACACCGAGCGCGGCGCGGGCTCGTCGTCCTCGACGTACGGTGCGGCCTTCGTGCCGTCGAAGACGTAGTCCGTCGAGACCAACACGACGTGGGCCCCGACCCGGGTCGCGGCGTCGATGACCGCCTCGGTCGCCACGACGTTGGCGACCCGGGCCCGTTCCGGGTCGAGCTCGCAGTTGTCGACGGCCGTCCACGCGGCCGCGTGCACCACGACGTCGGGCCGGTGCTCGGTGACCACCCCGCGCACCGCCCCGGCGTCGGACAGGTCGACGGAGGTGCCGCCCGGGACCGGGAGCAGGTCGACGCCGAACAGGTCGTGGCCGAGCTCGCCACCGACCTCGAGCAGGTGACCGCCGAGCTGGCCGGCCGCCCCCGTGACGAGCAGTCTCACCGGTTGCGCACCCGTTCCCGGAGGGGCTCCCACCAGCCCCGGTTGGCCCGGTAGAACTCGACCGTCAGGGCGAGTGCATCCTCGAAGGAGTGGGCCGGGGCCCAACCGAGCGCCCGGATCCGGTCGGTGGTCACCGAGTACCGACGGTCGTGGCCGAGCCGGTCCTCCACGTGCTCGACCGAGGTCTCGTCGGCGCCCAGGAGGTCCAGGACGGCGGAGGTCACCTCACGGTTGGTGAGTTCGTTGCCGGCGGCGACGTTGTAGACGGTGCCCGGCTCACCCTGTTCGAGCACCAGCCGGAGCGCCTCGCAGTTGTCGGCGACGAACATCCAGTCCCGCACGTTCAACCCGTCGCCGTACAGCGGGACCCGCTCTCCGAGGATCAGGTTCGTCGCGAAGAGCGGGATCAGCTTCTCGGGGAACTGGCGGGGGCCGTACTGGTTCGAGGACCGGGTGAGGACCACGGGCAGACCGTGGGTCTCGAAGTAGGCGAGCGCGATCTGGTCCGAGCCGGCCTTCGCCGCCGCGTAGGGCGAGCGGGGCCGCAACATGTCGGACTCGGCGAACGACCCGACCTCGATCGAGCCGTAGACCTCGTCGGTGGACACGTGCAGGAAGCGCCGGACGCCCGCCCGGGCCGCCAGGTCGCACACCACGTTGGTGCCGAGACAGTTGGTGCGGACGAACACGTCCGGACCCAGCAGCGACCGGTCGACGTGGCTCTCGGCCGCCAGGTGGGCCACGGCGTCGCAACCCTCGAGCGCGCCGGCGACGGCGTCCCGGTCGCAGATGTCGCCGTGGACGAATCGGAACCCGGGGTGGTCGTCGAAGGCCGCCAGGTTCGCACGGACCCCGGCGTAGGTCAGGGCGTCGAGCACGGTCACCCGGTGCTCCCCGGTGGCCAGCAGCTGTTCGACCAGCGTCGACCCGATGAACCCGGCGCCGCCGGTGACCAGCACGTGCATCAGTTGCCGCTCCGGAGCCGGGCGTGGGGCCGGCGGTCGATGGGCAGCTCGGCCCGCCGTGGGTTGGTGCGGTCCCGCTCCGAGAGCACCGGGTCGGAGACACCCCAGTCGGCACCGATCTCGGGGTCATCCCAGGCCACGCCCAGTTCGTCGGCCGGGTTGTAGTAGCCGTCGACCAGGTAGGTGATCGTGACGTCGCTCAGGGCGGCGAACCCGTGCGCGACCCCCGGCGGGATGTACACCGCCCGGTGGTCGGGGACACCCTCCGGGGACACCCCCAGGTCGAGGGTGACGGTGGTCCCGTCACTCGGTCCACCTTCGCGCAGGTCGTGCAGCACCACCCTGGCCCGACCGGCCGGCACGTACCAGTAGTCGGCCTGGTGGAGGTGGTAGTGCAGCCCGACGATCGAACCGGCGGTCCGGTCCGCCCGGTTGGCCTGCAGCATCTCCCGACCGGCCGGCACCCACTCCCGGCGGTAGGTCTCGACGAAGCAGCCGCGCTCGTCGCTGAACACCCGCGGCTCCACGACCAGGACCCCGTCGATGGCCGTGGCCCGAACCACCACGAGATCGTCACGCCGCAGGACGGTGCCGGGATCCTCTCCGGCCGCGGTCATCCGAGCTCCACGACGCTGTCGTCGCCGACCAGCAGGCGGGTCGCCCGGGGGCGCTGCTCGGATCGGCGGACCACGGCACCCCGCCCGACGAGCGAGTCCGACAGACGTGCCACTCCCTCGACCGTCGCCCCCTCGAGTACGACCGAGTGCTCGAGTTCGCTGTGGAGGATCCGGCAGTCGGCACCGATCGCCGTCGACGGACCGATGAAGCTGCTGCGCACCTCGGCCCCGGGGCCGACGATGATGGGTCCCCGCAGGTGGGAGTCGACGACCGTCGCCCCCGCCTCGATCACGACTCGGCCCTCCAGACGGGATGCCCCGTCCACGGTGCCCTCGACGCGGGGCTCGATCGTCTCGAGCACCAGGCGGTTCGCCTCGAGCAGCGGGTCCTTCTTGCCGGTGTCGATCCACCAGCCGTCCAGGATCTGGGCGTCGACGCGCTCCCCCCGGTCGAGGAGCCACTGGATGGCGTCGGTGATCTCGAGCTCCCCGCGGGCCGAGGGCCGGATCGCGCGGACGGCCTCGTGCACCGCCGTGGTGAACAGGTACACGCCCACCAGCGCCAGGTCCGACGGCGGGTCCTCAGGTTTCTCGACCAGTTGGACGACCCGACCCTCGGCGTCCAGCTCGGCGACGCCGAAGCGGTGCGGGTCGGGGACCGGGGTCAACAGCAGCTGGGCGGCGGGGAGCGGCACCGGGCCGTCCAGGGTGGGGTGCTCGGAGGTACGGGCGGCCAGTTCGAAGGCCTCGACGAGCTCGGTCACGCCGTGCTGGAGCATGTTGTCGCCCAGGTACATGACGAACGGATCGTCCCCCAGGTAGTCCCGGGCGATCAGCACGCAGTCGGCCAGGCCACGCGGCTCGTCCTGGGGGATGTAGGTGACCCGGGCACCGAGGGCGGAGCCGTCGCCCACCGCCGCCGTGACCTCGGCCCCGGTCTCACCGGTGATGATCCCGATGTCGGTGATGCCGGCGGCGACGAGGTGACTGATCCCGTGGAACAGGATCGGCACGTTGGCCACCGGCACGAGCTGCTTGGCGCTCGTGTGGGTGATGGGGCGGAGCCGCGTGCCCGACCCGCCGGCGAGGATGAGCCCCTTCACGAGCGGTCACGGTAACGCCCCGGTGTCCGGTTCCCACCCGGCTGCGCCCGGCCCCGGACCCACCCGCCTCAGGCGACGGGGTGGCTCACTTCACGACGGTGCGGCACCCCAGGACGGTGTCCCGTCCGGCGAACACGTTCATCCCGGCGGCGCACACCTGGTTGGGGCCGCGCCGCGCGAGGACGCGGACCTCGAAGCGGTTGCCGGGACGGTTCGCCGTCGCCCGCTTCCACTGGGACTCCGAGGCGACGAAGACGTCGATCGGGTTGCTCGTGTCGGCGTCCCTCGTCCACCCGGTGACGACGATCTCGTCGCCGTCCAGTCGGGCGCCGTCGACCACCCCCTCGGGGGAGGCTCCTCCCACCGACTGGTTCGCCCAGAACACCGAGCGATCGCGCATGACGGCGAGCTGGTCCATGATCCGACCCGGACAGGTCGTGGAGGACGTCTGTCGGTGCCCGACGATCGCCGGCAGGCTGGCGACCGTCCCCTGCTTGAAGAGGTTGGAGCCGGAACCGGCCGTCACCGACACGGTGTCCCGGGGCGAGACTCCGCTGAGGGCCAGCTTCCAGCCGAACACCTTGGCGGCACCCTCCACGGCGACGGACGGCGCCTGGTTGGCGATGTAGTCACCCAGGATGGCGACGCCGACCGACCCGGTGTTGAACCCGATCGCGTGCGCCCCGATCGCGTTCCTCGGGATGCTCTCGGCCCGCATCTCCCAGACCGTCCCGAACTTGTCGACGGCGAAGTTGTACCCGGCGTCGGTCCAGCCCCGCGAGTCGATGTGGAACGCCTGGATCCCCCGCAGGATGCTGGGCACCTGGGCGGCGGTGTAGTTGTTGGTGCCAGCGGTGTGGTGGATCACGCCGAGCTTCAACTTGGACACGGAGCTGACACCCGTCACGGAACGCGCCCCCCACGACGAACGCTTCCGGATCTCGAAGGGTGGGACCGCAGTGGCGTCGGCGAACGGCGTGGCCTCCACCTGCACCCGCTGGATCCGGTCGTGGACCGTCACGACCTCGGCGTCGTCACCGGCGGCGGCCGGCAGGCTGACCTCGTAGCCGGTGGCGCCTCCGACGAACAGGGGGTCGGTCGTGACCCGGGCGCGAGCCGCCTCGGCGGTGCCGCCGTCGGGACCCTCGTCGCTGACCGGCAGTTCCTCCCAGTCACCCAGCGCCCCCGAGGTCGACCGGACCCGCACGTAGACGGGTCCCCGGGGGGCCTCGTCGAACCGGAACCCGATCGTGGTGAACTCCTGGACGGCGGTGTCGGCGGCCGTGAGCTGGTCCCGACCCGGGTCGACGCCCGTCTCGGACCGGATCTCGCCGAGCGCCGCCGCCGGTGTCGGGACGAGGCTCGGCACGTCCTCGACCGCGGCCGCCGACCGCGGCTCGAAGGCCACGCCGGGGAGCGGGAGCACGGCGAGCAGCAGGCCGAACCCGCTGGCGACGACGGCGACACGGAGCGCCCGTCGGCCGGGGGACCGCTTCCGGATCGACCGGCGCGGGGACGCGGTGCGGGGGGTGAGGCTGGGGGAGGCCACGGGGGCAGTCTAGGACGGCGGCCCCGGATCCGCACCCCCCGTGTGGGCGACCCCACCGAGCGCGGCCAGCGCTGCCGCGATCAGATCCGCTGTGTCCGACCACGACGGGACCTCGACACCGCGGACCGCCTCCCGGGCCCGGGCGTGGTGGGCGGGGTCCGAGAGGTGCCGTCGGAGGGCGTCCGCCCAGGCCCCGACGTCCCCGGGATCCACCAGTTCCACGGCGCCGGGGGCCCGCGCCCCGAACGCGGCCAGGGCCCCGCCCCGCGAGCTGACCACCGGGACTCCGGCCCGGAGCGCCTCGACCACCGGGAGCCCGTACCCCTCGGTCAGCGACGGCACCGCCACCAGGTCCGCCTCGCGGAAGCACTCGGCGAGGCGGTCGTCGTCGGCGTCGGACAGCCAGCGGACACCGTCGGTCGATCGGGCCCGCAGCGCTGCCACCACGTCGTCGGCCCGCCACCCCGGCCGGCCCACGACGACGAGTTCGGCTCCGTCGGGGCGACCCTGCGCGCCCAGTCGATCCCACGCCTCCAGCAGCACCCGGTGGTTCTTCCGGGGCTCGATCGTCCCCACCACCAGGACGCGACGCGCCCCGGCCGCGGTCGACCCGCCCGCCCCGGACCGACCGGGTGGCCCGGTGGAGGAGGACACGTCCGTCACGGCGGTGGGCTCGTCGGCGCCGAGGGGGACGTCGACGACCCGCAGGTCGCGACGGCCCAGCGATGCCGCCAGGCGCCGCACCGCGTCCGCGGTCGACTCCGAGTTGGTGAGCACCAGGTCCGCCGCAGCCACCTGGGTCCGCAGGGTGGCGGTGAACACCGACACGAGTGAGGGGACGAACCAGTCGGGGTGCTCGATCGGCAGGAGGTCGTGGACGAACGGGACGACACGCACGCCGTCCGCACGCAGCCGCCGGTACCAGCGCTCCCGGTCCACCCCCACCTGGTTCCACACGGCGTCGGCCTCGAGCAGCACGGCACCGGATTCGTACCGGCGAATGGTCACCTCCCGGTACCGGCGCTCGGCCAGCAGGCGCAACCGCTCGTCGCGCAGCCGGTACTGCGCGGCGCGCACCGGACGGACGAGGGCGCGAGCGACCCGCATGACCGACGGAGGGAGCCCGTCATCGAGGGCGTCGAGCCACGGCCGCACCCTGGGTGCCCGGGGGGCGGCGAGTGATCCAGCGGGCGCCCGGGCGAGTCGGGCCGCCTCGTCCCCGACCAGGGTCCGGAACCGCTGGGACCCGTCGATGCGCACGAGCGGCACGAGCCGCAGGTCCGGGTGCGCGGCCAGGGCTGCGGCCAGGCCACGCACGACCCGCTGGATGCCGGCCGTCCAGGGCGAGGACAGCGTGTCCGTGACGTCCAGGTAGACGACGGTCGGGCAGGGCACGGAGCGAGGGTAGGCGGCCGGGAGCCCGACATCGGGCCCTCCGGGGTCGCCGGACCCTAGGCTCGACGCGTGGAGACCGTGCCCGACCGACCGACCCGGACGGGTGCGTCCCGCCTGGCGACCCTCGGATCCGGTGGCCGCGGGGTCCTCATCGCCGGGCTGCTCGTCGACGGCGTCGGGTCCTACCTCTTCCTGAGCGTGAGCGGTCGCGCCCTCGGGCCGGACCGCTTCGCGCTCGTCTCGGTGCTCTGGGCCGTCACGTTCCTGGTGGGCAACGGCCTGTTCATCCCGGCGGAACAGGAGTTGGCCCGGGCCATCGCCTCACGCGCCGGGGGTGCGGCGGCGCTCCGCCGGATCGTCGCCGTCACCGCAGGAGCGGTGGCAGCGGTCGCTGTGATCCTGACGGTGTCGTCCAACTGGATCAGCTCGTCGTTGTTCCGGAGCCGGTCGGGATTCGTCCTCGCACTCGCGGTCGGGGTGGCGGGCGTGGCGTTCATGTTCGTCGTCCGGGGCCTCCTGGCCGGCACCGGCGACTATCGCTCGTACGGCGTGCTGTTCATGGTGGACGCAGCCGCCAAGGCCCTCCCGGTGGTCGCGCTCGCCGGCGCCGGGGTGGACGATCCGCTGCCGTACGCGTGGGTCATGGCCACGAGCGGGTGGATCGGCAGCCTGGTCGGGCTGCTCGTCGCCCGGCCGCTCGCCATCCGGCCGGGAGGCCGGGCATCCCCGTGGCCGGGGCTGTTGTCCTCACTCGGGTTCCTGCTGTTGACCTCGCTGACCAGCCTGACGCTGATGAACCTGAGCACGGTGACCGTCGAGGTGCTCAGTGGACCCGCCGAGGAGGCCGCGGCCGGGGTCTTCCTGTCGGCACTCGTGATCGCCCGGATCCCGCTGTTCCTGTTCCAGGCGGTCCAGGCGGTCGTGCTCCCCCGGCTCTCCGCCCGGGCGGCCGACGGGGACGCAGCCGGATTCTCCGACGACGTCCGACTCCTGGCCGGCATCGTCACCGCGGCCACCGTGGTGGCGACGGTCGGCTCGGTGATGGTCGGGACGCTCGTCGTCCGGGTGCTCTTCGGTGAGGAGTTCGACCGCATCGGCGGCTGGGACATGGGGGCTCTGACGCTCGCGAGCATGTTGATGACGGCCACGTTGACCCTCAACCAGGCCCAGATCGCACTGCGCCGCCAGCACCAGTCGTGGTGGCCGTGGGCGGCGGGACTCGTCGCCTTCGGCGTGGCCGTCGGGACGAGCGGCGCCGAGCTGCTCACCCGGGTGGAGGTGGCGATGGTCGCGTCCGCTGCGGTGACGGTGGCGGTCGCCGCGTGGCTGGTCCGCCGGGAGGTCGGCGAGCTCCGCCGTCAGCCCGCCGGGGCCTGGAGTGGCGCCGGCGAGCAGTGACCGTCGAGCTCGACGACCTGGATCCGGTCCCGCTGCTCCCACGTGATCTCGTTGGCCGGGTCGCGGCGGATCCGGTACTCCCGGAAGCTCATCTCCAACGCGTCGAAGGTGAGGTAGCGGCCGATCAGCGGGTCACCCAGGTCGAGGATGAGCTTGATGGCCTCGAGTGCCTGGATGGACCCGACGATCCCGGGGAGCACCCCCAGGACGCCCGCCTCGGCGCAGCTCGGCGCCAGCTCGGCCGGGGGCGGCTCGGGCAGCATGTCCCGGTAGGTCGGTCCACGACGCGGGTCGAACACCGTCACGTGGCCCTCGAAGCGGAAGATCGACCCGTGGACGACGGGGATGCCCAGCTTCACGGACGCGTCGTTCAGCATGTAGCGGACCGGGAAGTTGTCGGCACCGTCGACCACCAGGTCGAAGCCGCTGATGACGTCGACGATGTTCGACGCGTCCAGACGGACGTCGAAGGTGATCACGTTGACGTCGGGGTTCAGTGCCGTGAGCGTCTTCTTGGCCGAGTCGACCTTGCGCTCGCCGACGCGGTCCACGTTGTGGAGGATCTGTCGCTGCAGGTTGGAGTCGTCGACGACGTCCATGTCCACGATCCCGATCGTCCCGACGCCGGCGGCGGCCAGGTACAGGGCGGCGGGTGAACCGAGGCCCCCGGCACCGAGCAGGAGGACCCTGGCCCCGAGCAGCCGCTGCTGGCCCTCCTCACCGACCTCGGGGAGCAGCAGGTGCCGCTGGTAGCGGTTCCGCTGCTCGGCGCTCAGCGTCTCGGGCACGCGCCAGTCGCGGCCCTCGTCCTTCCACCGGTTGAACCCGCCGGCCATCGACACGACGTCGGCGTAACCCAGTTCCTGCAGGGTGCGCGCGGCGAAGGCCGACCGGACGCCACCGGCGCACATCACCACGACCGGGGCCGCCTTGTCGGTGAGCCGGGACTCGACCTGGGCCTCGAGGTGACCACGGGGCAGGAACACCGAACCCGGCACGGCGCCCTGTTCGAACTCGTCGGCCTCACGGACGTCGAGCAGGGTCGCGCCCCCGGCGAGCAGCCGTTCGGCGGTCGCGGTGTCGACCTCGGTGATCTCGGACTTGGCGGTGTTGAGGAGGTCTCGGAAGGTCGGCATGTCGTGGTCGCTCCGGGGTCGGCCCGCTGGCAGGGGCGGGTGCTGCACGGGGTGAAACCCTACCAAACTGGTCAACATTCCCACCAACGACCGGGTCCAGCGGCGAGCGCGTGCGAGAATCCCGGGGTGGAGGAGACCACGCGCCGGCGCAGCCAGACCACCCTGCAGGACCCGGCCACCCTGCAGGACCCGGCCAACAGCTCGTCACCGGGTTCCACGCCCGCCCCGGACGTTCCCCGGGTGGTCCGCCGACGGCGGCGGCCGGCCCCGGAGGATCCCGTCCTCACCGGGATCGACCGGGTGGCGATGGTCGTGTTCGCCATCCAGTTCGTGGTCTTCCTCGTCATCTCGTGGACGGTGTACCGGACCTTCACGATCAGCATCGACTACGGGATCTTCGCCCAGGCGCTGAGCCAGATCGGCTCCGGGAACCTGCTGCCCGAGTCGACGCTCAGCGACACCGCCTACCTGAGCAGCCACTTCGAGCTGATCATGTGGCCGATCTCGCTCCTCTACCCGATCTTCGGGACCGGCTTCGTGCTGCTCGTCATCCAGGCGGCCGCACTCGCCATGGTCGGCTACACCACGACGGCCTGGACCCTGGACCACGTCCGGCGGAGCGACCTCACCACCTGGTGGCGACGGGTGGTTCCCGCCGTCGTGCTGTTCCTGATGGCGATCAACCCGATCGCCTACACGACCGCGGCGCAGGACTTCCACTTCTGGGCGCTGGCGACCTGCTTCGCCGTGCTCGCCGCCCGCGACCTCACTGCCGGGCGGACCCGCCGGATGTGGATCTGGGTCGTGCTGTGCCTGTTGTGCGGCGACGTCGCCGGTGTCTTCATCTTCGGCGTCGGGGCCTCGGCGGTCCTGTCGTCGCGGGCGACCCGCCGGTCGGGGCTGGCGCTCATGACCATCGGGCTGGTGTGGGTCATGTTCATCGCGGCCACCGGCCACAACAACGCCTCGCACGTGGACCTCGGGTACGCGTACCTGGCCGACGTCCCACGCCTGGACGACGGCGCACCCGGCATGGTCCAGCTCGCACTGGGGGTGGTGTCGGATCCGGCGACGCCGATCTCGACGGTGGGCGAGCGTCACGTGCCGATCCTCGAGTACCTCGCCGCCGGTGGCGGGTTCGGGTTGTTCTCACCCTGGGGTCTCGGCGTCCCGGTCGTCGCGCTGCTCATCGCGGCGCTGCAGGCCAGTCCCATCTTCATCCACCACCCGTTCCAGAACTTCGTGGTGACGCCGTTCGTCGCGTTCGGCACGGCGTGGCTGGCGATCTGGCTGGCGACCCGGCGCTCGCAGACCCTCCGGGTGCTGGCCGCGGGCACGCTCATCGTGGCCGTGGTCCTGGGGATCGGCAACGCGTGGCGCCTCTCCCCCTCGACGTTCACGAGCAACGGCGTCGGCGGTCTCGTCACCCCCGAGCAGACCGACGCGCTGCAGACCGCCCTGGAGGGGATCCCCGACGGCGCGCAGGTGGTCGCCTCCGTGCCGACGATCGGGCGCTTCGCCGAGCACGAGTGGGTGTTCGTCCTGGCCCGGGGCCAGCGGGGTGGCGTGAGGGAGATCCCCATCGAGGAGGAACAGGTCGCCGTCGTGGTCGACCGCGTCAACGCGCTCCAGCTCCTGAGCCCGGCCGAACAGGACGCCCTCGTGCAGGAGTTGCTCACGACCGGCGAGTCGGAGGTCCTCGTCGACCGGGACGGCGTCACTGCGATCCTCTGGACGCCGCCCCCGGGCCAACGCACGCTCGAGGTGGGCTTCCCTGCGTGATCGCCCCCTGGTGATCGCCACCGGGTGATCGTTCGGTTCGGCCGCGTCAGTCGCCGACGAGTCGGGGCAGGACGTCGCTGATCGAGCCGCGGACGACGGCGTCGGCCAGCCAGTCGTACTCGGTCGCCGAGCCGTTCACGATGACGAGCCCTGCACCGGACTCGACGGCCACGGGTGCCAGGCGGGCGACCGGGGTCACGGCCAGGGTGGTGCCGACCGCCAGCAGGACCTGGGCGTTCCGAGCGGCCTCGAAGGCCCGTTCGAGCCGCTCGGGTCGCAGGGACTCACCGAAGTAGACGGTGTCGGACTTCACGATCCCACCACAACGCGGGCAGTCGGGGTCGACCTCGCCGGCGCGCACGCGCTCCAGCAGGTCCCCCATCGGCGCGGTCCAGCCGCACGCCACGCAACGCGCCGTCCGGTTCGTGCCGTGCATCTCCACGACCAGGTGGTCCGACGATCCGGCGAGCTGGTGCAGACCGTCGATGTTCTGGGTGACGAGCAGGTCGAGCCGACCACTCCGCTCCAGGTCCACGAGCGCCCGGTGGCCTGCGTTCGGCTCGGCGGTCCAGGTCCGGTCGTCGAGGCGGTGGCGCCAGGCCCGCTCCCGGACGGACGCGTCCGCCAGGTAGTGCCCGATGGTCGAGAGCCGTTCCGCCTCGGGGTCGCGGGTCCACACGCCATCGGGGCCGCGGAAGTCCGGGATCCCGGAGTCGGTCGAGATGCCGGCGCCCGTGAGCACCAGCACCCGCTCGGCGGCGGCCAGCAGCTCCCTCGCCGCAGCGAGGGAGCCGTCGTCCAGCTCGGCTCCGACCTCACCCACCTCGCGCCCCCGGGTCGCGGTCCCCGGTGACACCGGCCGCGGCGGCCCCTACCGTGCGGTGGTTCCCGGCGGCCCGGCCGACCGGCCGGCCGTGGAGCCGAGCACGACAGGAGGCAGGCACGTGTCCGAGACGACCCTGCAGGCGCCGAGCCGACCGGTGGCGCCGGAGACGATCACCGTCCGGGCGTGGTGGGACCCGTCGCTCGTCGGTGTCGGCCACGACCCCCGCGGTGACTACGTCGAGCGCTTCTGGCTCGGCGTGGTCGGCCCGTCGACGGTCCTGTTGCTCCGTCGGTTCGCCCGTGGACTGGAGGTCCACCCGTCGGGGTTCCGGGTCGGACTGGCGGAGACGGCCCGGGCCCTGGGCCTCGGCGCCGGAACCGGCCGCAACTCGCCGGTGGTGCGGACCATCGACCGGGCCCGGTCCTTCGGCCTGGCCCGCGACCTGGGGGCGGGCGAGCTCGCGGTGCGGACGATCGTCCCCCCACTCCCCCGCCGCCACGTGCAACGACTGCCCGAGACGCTGCAGCGGGCGCACGCGGCGTGGACGGCCGCCCGGGACGACGGTGCGGGTCCGCCCCGTCCGGGATCGCGTCATGCGGGGTCGTCGGGCCCCTGATCGTCGGGGTCGTCAGGCCCCCACCCGGTGACCAGCGACAGCAGCGTCCGGACCCCGAAGCCCGTCGCGCCGGGCCCCTGCTCGCCGTCGGCCTCGTCCAGGTGGGCGGGCCCCGCGATGTCCAGGTGCGCCCATGGGATCCCGTCGGCCACGAACTCCTGCAGGAACAGCCCTGCGGTGAGCGTCCCGCCGTAGCGACCACCACCGATGTTCGCGATGTCGGCGACGCGCGAGTCGAGCCGCCGCCGGTAGTCCGCCGGCAGTGGGAGCGGCCACACCCGCTCACCCGCCCGGCCGGCGGCGTCGGCGACCCGGTCACGGAACCCGTCGTCGTTGGCCATCAGGCCGGCGATCCGATCGCCGAGCGCCACCATGCACGCACCGGTCAGCGTGGCCAGGTCGACGATCGCCGTGGGCGTCTCCTCCGAGGCCATGACGAGTGCGTCGGCCAGGATCAGGCGACCCTCGGCGTCGGTGTTCAGGACCTCGACCGTCGTGCCGCCGCGGGCCGTGAACACATCACCTGGACGCTGGGCGTCGCCGTCGAGCATGTTGTCGGTCATCGGCGTGTAGGACACGGCCGCCGTGCGTGCCCCCAGCGCGGGGAGCGCACACATGGCGGCGATGACGGCCGCCGCACCACCCATGTCCATCTTCATGCCGATCATCCCGTCGGCGGGCTTGATGGACAGGCCGCCCGAGTCGAAGGTGATCCCCTTGCCGACGAGGGCCAGCGAGTCACCGGTCGGGTCCAGCGACTCCTCCGGCGTGTAGCGGAGCACGACCATCCGGGGCGGGTGGACCGAGCCCTGGTTGACCGCCAGCAGGCCACCCAGCTCGGCCTCCCGGATGCCCTCGGCGTCGAGGACCTCGACCTCCAGTCCGGCCGCCGACGCCCGCTCAGCCGCCCGGTCGGCGAAGACCTCAGGGGTCAGCGTCCCGCCCGGGGTGTTCACCAGGTCGCGGGCGAAGCACACCGCGTCGGCCACCACCGCCGCCCGGTCGACCGCGGCGCGGACCGCCCGCAGCTCGGCGGCCGAGCCGTCGTACGCGATCGTCGCCGCCGCCAGGCGGCGACTCGGTTCGTCGGACGACTTGAACTCCTCGAAGGAGTAGGAACCGAGGAGCAGCCCCTCGGCCAGGGCCCCCGCGACCACCTCGTCGGGCGTCCCGGCGACCGACGGCCACTCGACTCCCAGGCGACGGTGCCCGGAGACGGCCCTCGCGGCGGCCGCTCCGGCGCGGCGGAGCGCGTCGTGGTCGACACCGGCCGAGGGTCCCAGTCCGACGACCACCGTCGCCCGCTCGCCGTCGTCGAAGGTCGCCACCGTTCCGTTGGCGCCCGAGAACCCGGCACGCTCGAGCGCGGCCCGGCGCAACCCGGGCACGCGTCCCAGTCCGTCGGAGGTCGCGGTCACCACGACGGCCGTCGCCGAGGACGGCACCGACTTCGCCACCTTCACCGTGATCAGTTCTGCCACCGTGCTGCTCCCTGCCTGCTCGTTGTTCCGGTCGTTCCGCCAGCCGGTCCGGATCCCGTCATCCGACGCTCAGCGCTCGTCACGCGCCAGGTCCTCGGGCACCGACGGAACCGAACGGGTCGGCAGCGACTCGCCCTCCTCGGCGCGGGCCAGCGTCCACAGCAGGTCCGAGAGCCGGTTCAGGTACGGACCCACCGACGATCCCGGCGCCGCGGCGGCGAGCACGGAGCGTTCCGCCCGGCGCACCACCGTGCGGGCCACGTCGAGGTGGGCCGACAGGACGGTCTGGCCGGGGACGACGAACTCCGTCGGCGGGTCGAAGCGCTCCGACGCCTCGTCGATCAGCCGCTCGAGGCGCTCCACCATGTCGGGGGTGACCAGCGACGCGCCGGGCTCGAGCCTGGACCGGTTGTCGGGCGCGGTCGCGAGCTCGGCCATCAGCACCCACAGGTCCCGCTGCAGGGACACCAGCAGCGTGTCGAGCCGGACGTTGCCGTTGTGGGCCCGGACCACGCCGAGCGTGGCCTGCGCCTCGTCGACGTCGCCGTAGGCGCTGGGCAACGGGTCGTCCTTCCGGACCCGGCCGCCGTGGAGCAGACCCGTCGTGCCGTCGTCACCGGTGCGCGTGTAGATCCTCATGGAGCCCGGAGCCTACCCAGCCGACCGGGCGGGCCCCACCGGCGTCACCCGGCGCTGATCCGGCCTGGCGTTGGGGTGCGCCCGGAGTGGACCGGTAGCCTCACCTCAGCCATGGCCGACCCCTCACACCCGTACCTCCGGGCCCTCGCCGACCGTGTCGTGGTCTTCGACGGTGGGACCGGCACGTGGCTGCAGGGGCAGGGGCTGACCGCCGACGACTTCGGCGGACCCGACCTGGAGGGGTGCAACGAGATCCTGGTCGACACGCGACCCGACGTGATCCGCCGGTTGCACGACGAGTACCTCGCCGCCGGGGCCGACGTCGTGGAATCGAACACGTTCGGCTCGTTCGGGGTGCCCCTCGCCGAGTACGGGCTCGCCGAGCGGACCCGGGAGCTCAACCGGACCGCTGCGCGCCTGGCCCGCGACGCCGCCGACGCCGCCTCGAGCGCCGACCGGCCCCGCTTCGTCGCGGGGTCGATGGGGCCCGGGACGCGCTTCGCCTCGCTCGGCCAGATCCGCTATGCGGAGCTGCGCGACCTGTACGCCGAACAGGCCCGGGGCCTCCTCGAGGGTGGGGTCGACCTGTTCATCATCGAGACCCAGTTCGACCTGCTCGGCGCGAAGGCGGCCATCAACGGGGTGCGCGTCGCCATGCGGGAGGCCGAGGTCGACCTGCCCATCCAGGTGCAGGTCACGATCGAGCTCACGGGCCGAATGCTCCCCGGCACCGAGATCGGCGCGGCGCTCGTGGCACTCGACGCCATGCGACCGGATGTGCTCGGGATCAACTGTGCGACCGGACCCGAGGAGATGAGCGAGCACCTCCGGCACCTGTCGCAGCACTGCCGGGTCCCGATCGCGGTCATGCCCAACGCCGGTCTGCCGTCCGTCGTCGACGGCGAGATGCACTACGACCTCACCGCCGAGCAGTTCGTCGCCTACCAGACCCGCTTCATCGAGGAGTTCGGGGTCCGCGCCGTGGGCGGCTGCTGCGGCACGACCCCCGAGTTCATCCGCCAGCTCGCCGAGGCCGTCGGGCACACGACGCCGGCGGCCAGGGAACCCCGCTTCGAACACGGGCTGGCCTCGATCTACTCGCCGGTCTACCTGGGCGACGACGACGGCGCCGTCGGGACGAACCTGCTGCTGATCGGCGAGCGCACCAACGCCAACGGCTCGAAGCGGTTCCGGGAGGCGATGCTCGAGTCCGACTGGGACACCTGCGTGCAGATGGCCAAGGACCAGGTCAAGGAGGGTTCCGCGATCCTCGACGTCTGCGTCGACTACGTCGGCCGTGACGGCACCGAGGACATGGACGAGATCGCGAGCCGGTTCGCCACCCAGTCGTCGGTCCCCCTCGTGTTGGACTCGACCGAGCCCGAGGTGCTCGAGTGCGGGCTGCAGTGGATCGGCGGCCGGGCCGTGCTCAACTCGGCCAACCTGGAGGACGGCGACGCCGAGGGCTCCCGGGCCGACCGGGTGTTCGGGCTCGCCCGCGAGTACGGCGCCGCCGTGGTCTGCCTGCTGATCGACGAGGAGGGCCAGGCCCGCGACGTCGAGTGGAAGATGCGGGTGGCGCACCGACTGTTCGAGCTGGCGACCGGACGCTACGGACTGGAGCCGCAGGACCTGATCTTCGACGCCCTCACCTTCCCGTTGTCGACCGGCGACGACGACCTGCGACGCGACGGCATTGCGACGATCGAGGCGATCCGGAGGATCTCCACCGAGCTCCCCGGCGTGTCGACGACGCTCGGCCTGTCCAACGTGAGCTTCGGACTGAACCCGGCCGCCCGCCACGTGCTCAACAGCGTGTTCCTCCACGAGTGCGTCGAGGCCGGGCTGGACTCGGCCATCGTCCACGCCTCGAAGATCATCCCCCTCGCCCGGATCCCCGACGAGCAGCGAGACGTGTGCCTGGACCTGGTCTGGGACCGCCGAGGCGCCGAGGGGGTGCTCTCGGAGGGCAGCGACGACTACGACCCGCTCGCCCGACTGCTCGAGGTGTTCTCGGGCGTCGAGTCGACCGCCACCGTCACCGAGGACCGGTCCGGTTGGCCGGTCGAGCGGCGACTGAGCCAGCGCATCATCGACGGCGACCGCGACGGCCTGACCGACGACCTGGACGAGGCGCTCGCCGCCGGACTCCCTGCGCTGGACATCATCAACGACGTGCTGCTCGAGGGCATGAAGGTCGTGGGCGACCTGTTCGCCACCGGCGAGATGCAGCTCCCCTTCGTGCTGCAGTCGGCCGAGACGATGAAGACGGCCGTCGCCCACCTTGAACCGCACATGGAGGCCAGCGAGAGCGGTGCCGGCAAGGGCCGGATCGTGCTCGCCACCGTGAAGGGCGACGTCCACGACATCGGCAAGAACCTGGTCGACATCATCCTCACGAACAACGG
>CAIYGQ010000286.1 GCA_903925745.1 uncultured Actinomycetes bacterium
AGTTCGAGCTCGACGACCCGGTTCTCGCCGAACCCGTCGGGGGTCTGGGCCTTGCGCTGGACGACGCCGTCACCTTCACCGGAGGCGGCGGTCGCGCAACGGTGTTGGTGACGACGGGGGCGACGTGACCCCGCACATCAGCCCCGAGGTGTTCCGAGCCGCAGTTGATCACATGTACACGGACACCACCGTCGAGATGGGCGGGTTCTTCGTCGGCCGGCTCGAGGCGGGTCGCGCTCGCATCAACGCTGCGATCCCTGCGCTTCGTGCCCCGAGCTCGCTCGTGAACCTGACCTTCGACCATGACACCTGGATCGACGTTGTCAACCAGGTGGATGAGCGCCATCCGGGCGAGGTGATCGTCGGGTGGTTCCATTCCCACCCGGGCCACGGAGTGTTCCTTTCCGGCTACGACGAGTTCATCCAGGAGAGCTTCTTCGTGGCCGACGGGATGGTGGCTCTGGTGGTCGACCCGTGGGACGGCACCGTTGGCTGGTTCACTAGTTCCGGGGGTGCCATCTCGGCTCCCGAGCTCGACCGTATAGATCCGGCGCCCGGCGCGGGGCCGCCCGCAACGACCGGTGACACCTCGTCCCGAGCCCGGCGTCGAGGAGTCGGCACCGCAGCGGTCATCGCCGCAGCAGTCGTCGCCCTGATCCTCGGGAGCGTGGTCGGCTACTACCTGTCGTCGGACCGGACCTCGGAACCAGACCCGGAGCGGTCAGCCGAGGTGAACAGGGTCAGGGAGCAACTTCGCCGTCAATCCGACCGTGACCGGTTTGAGATCGAGCGTCTGCAGCAGGACAACGCCGCGCTCAACGAGCGGCTCCGGACACCTACCACGGCGGTGCCGACCTCGGAGCCCGCCGACGGCGGGGACAGCTATGTGGTCCGTCCGGGCGACTCGCTCTCGATCCTCGCCGAACGGTTCCTCGGTGATCAGAGCCGCTGGTCGGAGCTCTACAACTTCCGGAGCAACGAGGAGATCATCGGCGAGCTGGGACCCGAGGGAGCTCTACCCGGATCCGCCGTCGGACGAACGATCTCTCTCCCGAGGAGTGCAGCATGAAGGCTCTGGGCATCTCGGTCCTCTGCGTAGCGTTCGCGTCGCTCGGCGCCGGCTGCGGCGGCGAGCCGCCTCTCCAGCGAGTCGACGGCTCCATCGTTCTGGTCCTCGACGAGGGCTACGAGGGTGACTCCACCTGTTCGGGGATCGGTCCGTGGGAGCGCCACCGCGAGGGCCACGAACTCCGGATGCAGGAGGGCAAGTCGAAGACGGCGGTGCCGATCGACACGGCTGTGTACTCGGAAGGCAGGGTCACCTCCGACGGTTGTGAGTTCACCTTCCACTTCGATATCCGCAAGGGCTTCGAGGAGTACACCGTCCTCGACTGCGCCGACGAGGAACGGACCGACTGCAACAACTACGGCTTCACCTGGGAGGAACTTCGGGCGGACAACTTCGCGTTCGAATGGTGTCTCGGCTGTGGCGGCGGCGGTCTGGAGGGTGGATCGAACGTCGGGGGACGCAACGACGGCATCGCCGGCGGGTAGCCGCTTCCCGGCCGGATTCCGGCGTCAGGAAGCATGCGTGCGCACCCGCTCGAGACCGCCCAGGTGGTCGTGGCGGCCACCGTCGAGGTCGCACTCCGGAAACCCGGGGTTGGAAGGTCCGTCTACGCCGGTGAGGGGCGTCGAGGTGTGTGCCGCCCCTCTGAGGTGACCGGGGCGCCGGGGACCGCACGCCGGGTTCCGCTCTGTGGGGATTCGCTACGTTCGGCGGATGGATCCCGGGTCCGGCCCCGACGTCGTGACGCTGCCCCACCTGGCGCACTGGGGTGCGTTCCGGGTCACCACCGACGGCCGACACGTCCTCGGGGTGGAGGGCCATCCCGACGATCCCTCGCCGTCACCACTGTTCGCCAACGTGACCGGCGACGGCCTGCGCCGCGGACGGATCGCCCGGCCGGCCGTGCGCGAGG
>CAIYGQ010000287.1 GCA_903925745.1 uncultured Actinomycetes bacterium
ACGTCCTCTCGTGGTGCGGCGCGACGCTCGGCCAGGGTCGGCCGCAGGAACTCCGTGACCTCGGCCGCGGCCCGGGCCGCTCCGTCGGGGTCGATCGGGTGGCTGAGCAGTGCCAGAGCCCAGGCCCGCTGGCGTTCCTCGGTCCCGACGGGCAGCCCGAGCTTGCGGCTGATCGACCAGAACGGGAGCACGCGCACGAACCCGTCGAGCAGGTCGTCGACGCCGGCGACGAGCATCCGGTCGAGAACCTCGTCGGCGAGCGGTGTGAGCTCGTCGTCGACGAACCGGCGGACCGCCCGTGACCGGAACGCCGGGGTCGCCAGCTGCCGCACCCGCTGGTGCTCGTCGCCGTCGAGGTCGATGAACGTGCTGCCGACGCTCGGACGGGTGGCGTACCGGTAGACCACCCCGCCGGGGAACTGCTCGTCGTCGGTCAGGAACTCCCGTACTGCACCGAACGTCGTGAGCAGCACGGCGTCGGCGCCCAGGAATCGGACCGGCACCACGGGTCCGTGCTCGCGGGCCCGCCGCATGGCGGCGTGCAGATCGTCGCCGGCGAGTCCGGCGACACCCAGGTCGAGGTCGTCGAGCGGCCCGTCCACTCCGTCGCCGCCGGACCTCAGTCGGCCGCGTCGATGGTCCAGGCGACGGCGCCCTCGGCGGCGTGGCGCCCGAGGACCCGACCGATCGCCCCCCAGGCGACGAGCGCGGGACCCAGCAGCCAGTACTTCCGCAGGACCGCCGAGCGGATCCGGCGGTACTCGCCGTCGTCGGTGACGACCCGCCCGGTGCCCGCCGAGCGCGCCGCGTCGTCGGCGACCCGTCCCCGGGCGTCGCACGGCGCCACCTCGACCCGCGACGTGTGACGCAGCCGCTTGACCTTGCCCGAGGTGCTCCCCGTCGTGCAGGCCCAGCCGTCGTCGTGACGGACGACCCAGACCGGCGTGGCCACGGGCGTCCCGTCCCGCCGGAAGGTGGTCAGCGAGACGTACTTCGCCCGGTCGAACGTGGTGGATCCGGCGTCGCTCACCGCCGGAGTCTGCTCCAGCGGCGGGCCACCCGCCACCGACCGCCACTTGGAGCGGACGCCCGCCCCACGTACCCTCGGCCCAGGCGGTGCCCGGTCCGGGCGAACGGCCCCCTGCATCGGGGAGCCGGCGGACCGACACCAGGCGGGAGCATGATGGAACGGCGTGGACGACCCCGAACGACGCGGCACGGTGTCGCTGCGATCGCGCTGGTGTGCGCCACGGCGTTCGTGGCGGCGTGCGTGCCGCCGCTGCCGCCCGCCGGGCCGACCGAGTTCGACGACCACGAGTGGTCGGCGGTCGCCGACGGGGCCCCGTGGGGGAGCCGGGCCGGCGTCGAGTCCGTCGTCCTGGACGGCAGCATGTTCCTGGTCGGCGGCCGCAGTCCGAAGCCGTTCACCCCGTTCCCCGACGGACCCATCCCCGGCGACTCGACCATCTGGGGGGACACCTGGCGCAGCGACGACCTGGGCCGGACCTGGTCCCGGGTCCACGACGAGGGACAGTCCGACAGCTGGCCGGCCCGCTCGTACCACGAGGTCGTCGTCCAGGGGGACCGGATGGTGCTGCTGGGCGGCCAGAACTTCGTCGTCGACCCCAACCCGGCGTGCGCCACCAACCCGTTCTGCTACCCGCGGGTGGCGTCACGCTCGGACTTCTTCGACGACGTCTGGGCCAGCACCGACGGGGCCACGTGGACGCCGCTGACCACCGACGCCCCGTGGGAGGGTCGGGCGGGGTTGAGCGCTGCGGTGCTCGACGGCGTCATCTACCTGCTCGGGGGGTCGGTCAACGACGACGTGAGCATCGTCGGTGGGCCGCCGGTGCGGCAATTGTTCAACGACGTCTGGCGGTCGGTCGACGGGATCACCTGGGAACGGGTCACGGCGTCGGCGCCCTGGGCGCCCCGTGCGGGGGCCTCGGTGGCGGTCCGCGACGGGTGGCTCTACCTGTTCGGTGGTGAGTACGGCTTCACGGGCAACCCGCCGCCGTACTTCAACGACGTCTGGCGGACCCGCGACGGTGCGGACTGGGAGCTCGTGACCCCGGCCGCCGGCTGGTCGCCGCGACCGGGTCACACCTGCGACGTGCTCGACGGCACGTTCGTCTGCTTCGGCGGGTACGGCCAGAGCCCGCTGCCCTGGGACGTGTTCGGTCGCTCCAGCCCCATGGACGCCTGGGTCAGCGACGACGGGGCCACCTGGACCCGCATGGCGACGGTCCCCTGGAACGCCACCACCGAGGCGGCGATCCGCTACGACTACGACACCGTGGTCGCCCCGGGCGGCCCGGGCACGACGGGCGACGCCATCTACACCTTCGGTGGTGACCGCGAGACGTTCAACTTCTTCGACCCGTCCCAGTGGCGCAACGTCGACGACGACGTGTGGCGCTTCGCCCGACCGGGCTGAACCGGGACGGTGACTCAGGCGCCGCCGGTCACCACGCCGTCCAGCCCCCGTCGACGGGGACGTCCACCCCGGTGACGTAGGCCGACAGGTCGCTCGCCAGGTACACGGCCGCACCGAGGAGGTCCTCCTCGGTGGCCATGCGGCGCAGCGGCGTGCGCTCCTCGTAGGCGGTGCGGAACTCGTCGGGGTGGTCCCGGAACACCCCACCCGGGCTGATCGAGTTCACGCGGACCTCGGGAGCGAGGGTGGTGGCCAGCCACCGGGTGAGCTGCAGGACACCGCCCTTGGACGCGGCGTACCCGGCGGCGTTGCCCATGTCGGTGCCCGCGTAGATCCGCCAGTCCGGCCCGGCCAGTCCGTAGATCGATCCGAACAGGACGACCGACCCGTGCCCGGCCGCGGCCAGCGCCGGGGCACAGGCCTGCGTCAGCACGAACACCGACGTCAGGTTGAGCTCCAGGGCGTGCCGCCACACGTCGGTGCGCTGCTCGGCGAAGGGCGTGGTCCACCCGTCCAGGTGCGGGCCACCCACCAGCGCCGCGGTGTGGACGAGCACGTCGAGGCGGCCATGGTCTGCGACCACGTCCCGGGCCAGGGCCCGGGTGGCGTCCTCGTCGCACAGGTCGACGGCGACGCCCCGGCAACCCACGCCGCGACGGGCGGCGATCCCGTCGGCGACGTCGGTGCAGCGGTCGCCGTCCAGGTCGGCCACGACCACCGCCGCCCCCTGCTGGGCCAGGGCGTCGGCGACGGCGCGGCCGATGTGTCCGGCGCCGCCGGCCACGAGCGCCACCCGTCCGTCGAGTCGTGCGAGTTCGGCGACGTCGCGCACCGTCATCCCCTTCCGTCGGCGGCACCGGCGGGCACCGCTGTCCCGCCATCCTCGTGGCTGCGCCGGGCGGCGTCCACGATCCGGAGCACCTGCACGCCGTCCCCGACGGTGCAGCCCGGTGCCGAACGGCCCGCCCGGACGGCGAGCGTGTGCTCGACGAGCCGCAGCTCGGCCCGGTCCCGTTCGCCGTCGGCGGCCCGATCGACGAGCACCTCGATCGAGCCATCGGGAGCGCGTCGCTCGATGCGGCCGGTCAGCAGGTCGGCGTGCAGCTCGCCGAGTTCCCCGACCACCCACCACCGTCGGTCGTGGACCGGGGTGACCATGTCCAGGTGCACCGATCCGGTGGTCCCGTCGGCCAGGGTCAGGTCCAGGTCGGCGACCGTGTCGACGGCGCCGTCCGTGGGCGCGCCGTCGAAGCCGAGCGTGGCGGCGACCGCATCGACCTCACCGTGGCGTTCGGCCAGCAACCACCTGAGTCCGTCGAGCTCGTGGCTGATCTCCAGCAGGATCCCCCCGCCGAGGTCGGCCCGACCGCTGACGGTGTGCTCCGTCCGCGCCCACGGGCGCCAGCCCGACAGGTGCTGGGCCGAGTGGAACCCGAACGACGTCACCCGCCCGACGGCGTCGTCGGCCAGCAGCGTGCGCATCGTCGGGGCCGTGTCGGACCAGCGCAGGTGGTAGCCGACGACGATCCGGGTGCCGCGCGCTGCGAGTCCGACGAGCGGTTCGGCGGCTGCGGCGGAGGTCGCCACCGGCTTCTCGAGGAGGACCGCCGGGACGCCGGCGTCGACGAAGGCCGCCGTGTGCCCGACGTGGAACGGAGCGGGGGAGGCGACGACCCCCAGGTCCACCGGCCCCCGGGCGAGTCCGTCGGCGAGCGACTCGACGAGCACCGCCCCCTGCTCGGTCGGCACGTCCAGGGGCGTGGTGCTGTCGGGTCGACGCACCATCACCAGCTCGGCGTCCGGGAGCAGGCGCCGCAGCGTCGTCAGGTGGCGTCGTCCGGCGCTCCCGGACCCGACGATCACGGCGCGGCCGATGTCACGGTCGACGGCATCGTCCACGGAGCCCGTCACCCGCCACCCCCGAGGGCGGCGTGCACCTCGTCGACCAGTCGGCCACTCGATGCGCCGTCGGTGAACGTGAGCAGGTCCTCGACCATGCGGCGGCGACCGTCGGCCCGGGCGGTCGGCTCGGAGAGGCCATCGGCGACCGCGGCGAACAGCTCGTCGGGCGTGTCGGCGGTGGCGAGGCCGCCGGATGCGGTGATCGGCCACCAGTGCTCCCGGTCGTAGAGCTGTCGGACCTGTCGGGCGGCCCGGGCGTCGGCGCCGGGCACGAACCGCGGGCCCACCTGGGGCCGGTCGAACACCGCCCCGTCCAGCGTCATCGAGGAGCTGACGTTGACGTGCACGGCGGCGTGGGCGAACGACGACATCTGGTCGACCAGGTCGTCGTGCGACGGCCAGCCACGGAACGGGTTGGAGCCGGCCGCCCACGGGTCCACGACGACGCCGTGTCGCAGCTCGGCCGACAGCGCCCGCCACGGTTCGGCGGCGTCGCCGGGGTGGCGGCGCACCAGCAGGTACGGATCGCCGGGGATCCGCCCGGCGCCGATCCCGTCGTCCAGGAGCCGCACCAGCTCGCGTTCGCCGGGGACGAGGAACCCCGGACCAGCGCCGTAGAGCACGACCGGGCGGTCGGCGGGCAGGCCCAGGCGGCTCCGCCACTCGGCATCGTCCACGACCAGCTCGGGCCGGTGGTGCAGGTCGAACTGGGGCGCGCCGATCACGCCGACCTGCGCCCCGGTCAGGTCCGGGTAGCCGCGGTGGAGCTCGTCCACGTTGTGCCGGTTCCACACGACGATCCGCTCGCTGCGCACGGCGATGCGTTCGCGGGCCGTGGTGTTGTCGAACGAGATGATCGAGGTCAGCGACGGGATCCCCGCCCACCGGGCGGCCCACAGGAGGAGCGCGTCCTGGTCGTGGTACGGGGTCAGGCAGAGCACCAGGTCGACGTCTGCGTCCCGGAGCGTGGTGGCGAACTCCTCGACGTTGGTGCCGGTCCGCACGGCGTCGGCCTCAGCGGCCTCTGCCGCCGCCGCACCGCCGGGGCGTGTGACCGACCACAGGTCCCGCCAGCGCCGCAGCGTCGCGGTGGCCCGGGTCCGTCCGTCGTAGTCCTGTTCCCGGTACGCCCGCTCGATCCGGGTGGTGGGGGAGTGCAGTCGGTGGTGCTGGAGCACCTGCAGCCGCTTGCGCAGTGCCCGGTAGGCGGGTTCCAGCCGGGGCTCGGGAAGTCGCACGACCTCGAGCCCGGCGTCGTGGAGGACGTCGGTCAGCTCGGCGTCGTCCCAGCCGAGGCCGACCACCGGGGTGCAGACCCGCCCCAACCGTTCGAGCAGGCCGGTCGGGAGCGCGTAGCGGACGCTGAAGCCGTAGGTGATGGCGACGAGCACACGCGGGCGGTCGGGCACCCGCAGGAGTGTACGAGCCGATCGGGTCGACCCGTCCCGGTGGGTCCGGTTCCGGTTGCCGCTCAGTCGAACCGGTAGGCGTCGACCTGACCGTTGGTGTCGATCGTCGTGGCTGCGTCGGCGGTGAGTCCGCAGGCACCGAGGCCGGAGGTCGTCACCTGTCCGGGTGACCCGCCACAGCGGTTCGCTCCGTTCGGCAGCTGGGCTGCGGTCCCCACCGCCACCGAGGTCCGGACGACGGCCCCGGTGGACACGTCCCAGCGGAACGTGTCGGTCGCGCCGTTCGTGTCGGCGGCGACCAGGTTGGTGGCCTGCGACGCGAACGTGACCGTCGAGCCGTCGGCTGCGATCCCCATGGGCGACGATGCGGCGTCCGGGACCGGCCCGGGCATGGTCGTCACCGTGGCGGTGGCGGGGTCGTAGGTGGCGATGCTGCCGAACCCGGAGGGCAGTACCTGGGTGAACCCGATCGTCCCGTCGTCACCGACGATCATGAAGGTGGGAAAGGATGCGACGGCGCTCGGGACGGGCGTGGTCGTGCCTGCGGTGCGGTCCCAGAGCAGCCGGCCGCTGGTACCCCCGCCGGACTGGTCGATCCAGGAGTACAGGACGAACCGTCCGTTCGGGCTGGCCGCCTCGTAGGCGACCTGGCCGAAACCGGGGCCGCCCGCAGGACAGGTCTGCTCCACGCCGGTCGCCAGTGTCCGGACCCGGCAGTCCGTCCCGGTGATCCCGAACGAACTCGTCACGCCGGTGATGGCGAACGCACCGTCGTCGGTGGTGATCGGCGTCACCGGTCCGAATCCGACCGATGCCGGCGTCCACGAGGTGAGTGTGGCCGTGGTCCGGTCGAACACGGCGAGCTGACCGCTGCTCGCCCGGTACGACACGTAGCGCCCGTTGGGCGACACGCGGGGCTCGGTCCTGACCTGCTCGGCGATCCGGGTGACCGCCCCGGTCGGGACCACCCGGACGAACAGGTCGCTGGCCCCGTTGGTGTCGTTCGGCACCAGGTTGGTCGCCTCCGACGTGAAGGCGACGATCGTCCCGGTGGCGTTGATCGACGCCGCGATCGCAGCGCCGTTGCCGGGCACGCCCCCTGTGCCCAGGGAGAGCGGGTTCGCCGGCTGGGCCGGCGGCGGCGGTGGCGGCGGGCAGGCCGTCGCCACCGTGGCGAGCGCCGCGACGAGCACGGCGGCGCCCACGG
>CAIYGQ010000288.1 GCA_903925745.1 uncultured Actinomycetes bacterium
AGCTGCCCGCCCTCGCCCGGCTTCGCACCCTGCGCCATCTTGATCTGGATGTCATCGGCGTTGGTCAGGTACTCCGAGGTCACGCCGAAGCGGCCCGAGGCGACCTGCTTGATCGCCGATCGGCGCAGGTCCCCGTTCTCGTCGGGCGTGAACCGCTCGCGGTCCTCGCCCCCCTCCCCGGTGTTGGACTTGCCGCCCAGCCGGTTCATGGCGATCGCCAGGGTCTCGTGGGCCTCGGCCGAGATGGAGCCGTAGCTCATGGCCCCGGTCGAGAAGCGGCGCACGATCGAGGAGGCGGGTTCCACCTCGTCGATGGGCACCGACGGACGCTCCCCGGTCCGGAACCGGAACAGCCCGCGCAGGGTGGCCAGGTGCTGTGACTGGTCGTCGACCAGACGGCTGTACTCGCGGAAGACCTCGTAGCGGCCGGAACGGGTGGCGTGCTGGAGCTTGAAGACCGTCTTGGGGTTGAACAGGTGGTACTCGCCCTCACGACGCCACTGGTACTCACCCCCGTAGTCGAGCTCCCGGTGTGCCAGCTCCTCGACCCGTCGGGGGTGGGCCCGTTCGTGGCGGCGTCGCACCTCGTCGGCGACCTGGTCCAGCCCGATGCCACCCAGGCGGCTCACCGTGCCGGTGAAGTACTCGTCCACCAGCCCGTCGCCCAGACCGATGGCCTCGAAGATCTGCGCACCGCTGTAGGAGGCAACGGTGGAGATGCCCATCTTCGACATGACCTTGAGGATCCCCTTGCCGGTCGCCTTGATGTAGTTGCGGACCGCGTCCTCGTAGCTCAGGTCCACCTCGCCGGCCGACACCATCTCCTCGATGGAGTCGAATGCGAGGTAGGGGTTGATCGCCGCGGCCCCGAATCCGAGCAGCAGGCAGAAGTGGTGGACCTCTCGGGCCTCGCCGGTCTCGACGACCAGTCCCACCTGGGTCCGGGTCCTCTCCCTGATCAGGTGGTGGTGGACGGCGGACGTGGCGAGCAGCATGGGGATCGGGGCCAGCTCGTCGGTCGTGCCCCAGTCCGAGAGGACGATCATGTTGGAACCCGCCGCGATGGCCTCGGAGACCTCCCTGCGGATCCGCTCCAGCGCCCGGGCGAGGCCGTCACCGCCGGAGAACGCCGGGTAGAGGCACCGCACGGTGTGGGCGGAGAAGTGGGGATCGGCTTCCTCGATGTGGACGATCCGGTCCAGCGTCTCGTTGTCGATCACCGGGTGCGGCAGCGCCAGCAGGTGGCAGGACTCGGGCCCCGGTGCGAGCAGGTTCCCCTCCGGTCCCACCGTCTTGGCCAACGAGGTGACGAGCTCCTCCCGGATCGCGTCGAGCGGCGGGTTCGTCACCTGCGCGAAGAGCTGCTTGAAGTAGTCGTAGAGCAGGCGGGGCCGGTCCGAGAGCACGGCGAGGGGCGTGTCGGTCCCCATGGATCCGATCGCCTCGGCGCCGTTCAGGGCCATGGGTCGCACCAGCAGCCGGAGCTCCTCGTGGGTGTAGCCGAAGGTCTGCTGGTCCCTGACGACGTCGGCGGAGGGCTCGCGGACGTGTTGCACCTCGGGCAGGTCGTCGACCTCCAGCAGGTACTCCTCGAGCCACGCGCCGTAGGGGTGCGCCCTCGCCAGGTCCGACTTGATCTCCTCGTCGTCGATGATGCGCCCCTGCGAGGTGTCGATCAGGAACATCCGCCCGGGCTGGAGGCGTCCCCGCTGGACCACCCTGGCCGGGTCGATGCCGAGGGTCCCGACCTCCGAGGCCATGACCACGAGGCCGTCGTCGCAGACCCAGTAGCGAGACGGGCGCAGGCCGTTGCGGTCGAGCACCGCCCCCACCACGGTGCCGTCGGTGAACGTCACCGACGCCGGACCGTCCCAGGGCTCCATGATGCAGGCGTGGAACCGGTAGAAGTCGCGGACCGCCGGGTCCATGTGCTGGTGGTTCTCCCAGGCCTCGGGGATCATCATCAACATGGCGTGCGGCAGCGAGTACCCGCCCAGGTGCAGGAGTTCGAGCGCCTCGTCGAGACGGGCGGTGTCCGAGGCGCCCGGGGTGCAGATCGGGAAGATGCGGTCGAGGTCCTTGTGGAGACCGTTGTCGAGGAGCGGCGAGGCGATCAGGGCCTCACGGGCCCGCATCCAGTTCTGGTTCCCCTGGACCGTGTTGATCTCACCGTTGTGGGCCACGTACCGGTACGGATGGGCCAGGGGCCACGACGGGAACGTGTTCGTCGAGAAGCGGCTGTGCACCAGGGCCAGCGCCGAGGTCATCCGCTCGTCACCCAGGTCGGTGAAGAACTCCCCCAGCTGCGGCGTGGTCAGCATGCCCTTGTAGACGAGCGTCCTGGACGAGAGCGATGGGAAGTACACCGCGGCGTCACCCGACTCGTCGAGCACCTCGTGCTCGATCCGCTTGCGGATGATGTAGGCGAGCCGGTCCAGGGCGATCCCGACGCGCTCACCCGAGGCGTCGGAGATGAACAGCTGCCGGAACGACGGCATGGCCGCCACGGCGGTCGCTCCGATGCCGGTGGGGTCGACCGGGACGTCCCGCCACCCCAGGACGGCCGCGCCCTCCTCGGCACAGATGGCCTCGATGGCAGCGGCGGCACGGGCCGCTGCGTCACCGTCGGCCGGCAGGAACGCGATCCCGACCGCGTAGGAACCCGCCTCGGGCAGGTCGATCCCGGAGACCGCCCGCAGGAACGCGTCCGGGACCTGGATGAGGATCCCGGCGCCGTCGCCGGTGTTCTCCTCGGCACCCCGGGCCCCCCGGTGCTCCAGGTTGCACAGCGAGGCCAGGCCCTGGGCCACCAGTCGGTGGCTCACCCGACCGTGCAGGTCCACGACGAATGAGACGCCGCAGGCGTCGTGTTCCTGGCTCGGGTCGTACAGGCCCAGGGGACCGGACATGCTGCTCCTGTGACTCGGTCGTGGAACAGTCGCCGTTGACTGCGGAGTCGGCGTCGTTGCCTCAGGCGGTCGGCGTCATCCACCGGACAGGACGCCACACCGGCCCCGCGAAGATAGCCGCTCCGGGGGCCGGACCCAATCCGGGCGGTGGCCGACGGGCCCGCCCCGACACCGGGGTGACGGGCCCCCGGGGTCCCGGTCGCTAGCCTGCGACCGTGCGTGGCCAGCAGCTGTTCCGGGTCACCGCGCTGGTTGCGCTCCTCGCCGTCGGCGTCGTGGCGTGTGCCGGCTCCACGGCCCCCGCCACGACGCCCGTGACGGTCCCACCGCGGGGCCCCGAGGGGAGCGGCGAACCGGTCACGATCGCCTTCGCCGGGGACGCCAGCTTCGAGGGCCTGTCCGGGGCCGTGTCGGCCGAGCCCGAGTCGGTGCTCCGGGACGTGGCGCCGTTGCTCGGCGCCGCCGACCTGACGGTGGTCAACCTGGAGGCGACGCTCGGAGAGGCCGGCGACCCGGTTCCGAAGGCCTTCAACTTCAGGGTCCCGGCCGAGGTGACCACGACGTTGCGCTCGGCGGGGGTCGACGTCGTGTCCATGGCCAACAACCACGGTCTGGACTACGGCCAGGACGGTCTGGCCGAGTCCCTGCGGATCGAACGCGAGAGCGGCTTCCCCGTGATCGGCGTGGGGGCCGACCTGCAGGAGGCCTACGCCCCGTTCACCACCGAGGTCCGGGGCCAACGGATCGGCGTCCTGGCGGCATCGGACGTGATCGACGCCGAGCTGCGGGGCGACTGGATCGCCGACGACGGCTCCCCCGGCCTCGCGAGCGCCGAGGAACCCGAGCAGTGGATCCTCATGGATTCGATCCGGGCACTCCGCCCGACCGTCGACACCCTCGTGGTGTACCTGCACTACGGGGTGGAGAAGGAGACCTGTCCGAACGACCGGCAGCGGGAGCTGGTGGAGGAGTCGATCGCGGCGGGCGCCGACATCGTGGTGGGGGCCCACACCCACCGGCTCCAGGGCCACGGGTTCCTGGGCGGCCAGTACGTCGCGTACGGCCTGGGCAACTTCGTCTTCTCGGCCAGTTCCGAGGGCGGGCGTGCGTCGGGGGTCCTCACCGTGACGGCCACCGGACGGCGGATCGACGGCGCGAGCTGGGCTCCCGCCAGGATCGTCGACGGTCGCCCGAGACCCCTGACCGGCGACGCTGCGGCGGAGGCCCTCGCCGTGCAGGACGAGCTGCGGGAGTGCGCCGGACTGACGGCGGCGCCGACGACCTCCGGTGTGGACCCGGCCCCGGCCACCGGAGGAGACTCGGGCGGATGAGCGAGGCGGGTGGCGAGCGGGCGGGTGACGAGGGAAGCGGGGAGCTGGTCCGGGACCTGTCCCGGTTCCTGCACGGGTCCCCGACGCCGTTCCACGCGGTGGAACAGGCCGCCTCGCGCCTCCTGGACCAGGGCTGGGTCGAGCTCGCCCGGGACGCGGCGTGGTCACCCCAGCAGGCCGCCGGTCCGGCACTCGTCCGCCGCGGTGGCGCACTCGTCGCCTGGGGCCCCGGCGACGGTGCCCCCGGCGCACCCCTGCGGCTCGTCGGAGCGCACACCGACTCCCCGGGCCTGCGGCTCCGCCCGAGGGCGGACGGCTCCCGAGCCGGATGGCGCACGCTCCGGGTCGAGGTGTACGGGGGAGCGCTCTGGAACTCCTGGCTCGACCGTGACCTCCGCCTCGCTGGGCGTCTGGCGGTGGTCGAGCCGGACGGCGGCGTCCGGACGGTCCTCGTGGACACCGTCGAGGGCATCGCGCGGGTCCCCCAGCTGGCGATCCACCTCGACCGCGAGGTGAACTCCGCTGGGCTCCGGCTGGACCCCCAGCGCCACCTCGATCCCGTCTGGGCACTCGAGCGGGGCGACGGAACCGGAGTCCTCCAGTACCTGTCCGAACTGGCGGGCGTCGAGCACTCCCGGGTGCTCGGAGCCGACGTGGGACTGGTGGACGCCCAGCCGCCGGCCCTCCTGGGGGCCGGACGCGACCTCCTCGCATCCGGCCGACTCGACGACCTGTCCTGCGTCTGGGCCGGCCTCAGGTGCCTGACCGCCACGAGGGCGGCCGGTGGTCCGAACGTGCCCATCCTGGTCTGCTGGGACCACGAGGAGGTCGGGAGCGAGACGTCCACCGGCGCCGCCGGGACCTGGCTGGCGAGCGTGCTGGAGCGGCGCGCCGCCGCCCTGGGCGGTGATCGCAGCGAGTTCCTCCGGTCCCTGGCCGCGTCACGGCTCGTGTCGGCCGACGTCGCCCATGCAGTGCACCCGAACCACGTTGAACGACACGACCACGACCACCAACTGCGTCCCGGGGGCGGCCCGGCGGTCAAGCACAACGCCAATGCCAGGTACGCGACCGACGCACCGGGTGCCGCCGGGTTCGTCGCAGCCTGCGACGCCGCCGGGGTTCCGGTCCAGCACTACTCGCACCGCAACGACCTGCCCTGCGGATCGACGGTGGGTCCGCTCGTCGCCGCCGGCCTGGCCCTCGACGTCGTCGGCGTGGGACCCCCGATCCTGTCGATGCGCTCCGCACGCGAGCGCGTCGCCGGCGGTGACGTGACCGCCTTCGTCGAGGCGCTCACGGCCTGGACCTCGTTGCCGTGAGCGGACCGCGGGCCGTCGAACTGTCGGGAGCGGGAGGGGTGACGCTCCGGGCCGACGAGTGGTCGCCCGGGCGGAGTCCCACCGTCGTCCTGGTGCACGGCGGAGGCCAGACCCGCCACTCCTGGGGCGGAACGGCCCAGCGGCTGCACCGTGACGGACGTGCGGCACTCGCCTACGACCAACGCGGACACGGGCGGTCCGACCGCGCCCCGGACCGGGACTACGCCCACGTCCGTTTCGCTGAGGACTGCGTTGCGGTCTGTTGCGCTCTGCGGGATCGGGACGGCGTCGCACCGGTGGTGGTCGGCGCCTCGCTCGGGGGGCTGTCGGCGCTCCTCGCCGAGGGCGACCTGGCACCCGGGTGCCTGGGCGCGCTCGTCCTGGTCGACATCACCCCCCGCATGGAGCGCACCGGGGTCGAGCGGATCCTCTCGTTCATGCTGGACCGCGTGGAAGGGGGGTTCGCCTCGCTGGACGAGGCCGCAGACGCCGTGGCGGCGTACCAACCGCACCGCGACCGGCCCCGGGACCTGGCGGGGCTCGAGAAGAACCTGCGACTCGACGACGACGGGCGGTGGCGCTGGCACTGGGATCCCGACCTGTTCCTCGGACCCAGCCCGGTGGGCGCGTCGGCATCCGCCGGCCGTTTCGAGCAGGCCGCCCGGTCCCTGACGGTGCCGACGCTGCTCGTCCGGGGCCTACGCTCGGACCTGGTCAGCGAGGAGACCGCCCGGGAGTTCCTGGACCTGTGCCCCCACGCCGAGTTCGTCGACGTGAGCGACGCCGGCCACATGGTCGCCGGCGACCGCAACGACGCCTTCACCGACGCCGTGGTCGCCTTCCTCGACCGTCTCGACCGGGCGTGAACGGGGGTGGATCCGTCAACGGCCCGGCGGGTGCTCGGTGTGGCGGAGGACGCCGACCCGGCCACCGTCCGGACCGCCTACCGGCGCCTCCTGTTCCGTCACCATCCGGACGTCAGCGACGCAGCCGACGCCGAGCTCAGGACCCGGGAGCTGCTCGCTGCACTGCGGGCCATCCTCGGGGCCGCTCCCCCGGCGGAGGAGGCACCGGGCGTCGCCGGCGGGTCCACCCGGCCTCCGGCCCGCGCCACTGCCGGATCCGCTCCCCGTTCGACGCCGGACGTCGAGTCGGTGGACGAGGACACCCTCGCCGTCGCGCTGCCCCCGGACGAGACACTGCAGGTCCTGGTCGAGGTCGCGCACCGACTCGGTGACATCGCCTACCTCGACGTGGAGGCCGGCCTCCTCGAGGTGGTGGTGGAGTTCATCGACGCTCCGACCTCGTCGCTACTCGTCCACCTCCAGGGGCGCGCCACCGGATGGACCGAGGTCGTCTGCACCGTCGAGCCGCTGAGCGGCGGCCTCGTCCCGCCGACCGCCGCGGTGACCGAGCTGGTCCGCCGCACGATCCTCCAGGAGTTCCGTCGACCTGCGTCCTGAGCGGCCACTCCCCCGAACAGAAGCCGCCTCAGCCGGGCGGTCCGGACCGGCCGAGACGACGTCGCCATGTCGAGCCGTACCGCAGTCGCAGCGCCTTGATGCCCACCGACGCCAGTCGGTCCGGGATCGGGAACCACCACGGCTCGCGCGGTGCCCGCCACCGGGTGGCCATGATCGACTTCACGTTCGTGAACTCCCGGAGCCCCTCTGGTCCGTGGACCCGCCCGAGGCCGGAGTCCTTGACGCCGCCGAAGGGCAGCCCGGTCACGGCGTAGGAGACGATGCAGTCGTTGATGCACACGTTTCCGGACTCGAGCCGCTCGGCGATCCCGGCGGCCGCCGCCTCGTCGGCGGACCACACCGAGCTGTTGAGTCCGTACCGGGAGTCATTGGCCAGGTCGACCGCCTCGTCGATGGAGCCGGTCACCATGATCGGCAGGACCGGACCGAAGGTCTCCTCGACCATGACCTCCATGCCGTGGTCGACATCGACCAGCACGGTGGGCGCATACCACGTGCCGGGACGGTCCAGTCGGTGCCCACCGGTCAGCACCCTCGCACCCTTGTCCCGCGCATCGGCGACGTGTCGCTCGACGACCTCGAGCTGCGGCGCGAAGGTCATGGAGCCGATGTCGCCGACCCCGGAGTCGTCCTGGCGGATCCGGCCCACGGCCTCGACCACCCGGTCGATGAACTCCTCGGCCACCGACGCGTCGACGTACACGCGCTCGACGGACATGCAGGTCTGTCCGGAGTTCTGCATCGAACCCCACACCGCGCCCTGGACGGCTCGGTCCAGGTCGGCATCGGCGCACACGATCATCGGGTCCTTGCCGCCGAGCTCCAACAGGACCGGGGTGAGCGAGTCCGCCGCGGCAGCCATCACCCGCCGACCGGTCCGGGCGGAACCGGTGAAGGCGACCTTGTCCACTCCCGATCGGACCAGCGCCTCGCCGGTCGCGGCACCGCCCTGCACGACCTGGACCACGTCGGGCCACGACTGGCCGGCGAAGAGCGAGCGGATCGCCTCGCCGACGGCGGGGGTCACCTCGGAGGGCTTCAGCACCACGCTGTTTCCGGCGATGAGGGCGGTCACCACGGGGGTCATGGCGAGGGTGAAGGGGTAGTTCCACGGACTGATCACGCCGACGACACCGAGGGGTTCGTAACGCTTCCAGGCCCGCTTGTGCACCATGGACCCGGTGTGCACCGGCTGGTCGTGCAACCACCGCTCGGCGTGGTCGGCGTAGTACCCGATGGTCTCGCACACCGCGGTGAGCTCGGTCGTCACCGCCTCGGCCGGCTGCTTCCCCGTGGACGCGCAGATGGTGGCGACCAGGTCCTCGGCCCGGTCCAGGATCCGGTCCCTGACGGCCAGGAGGTGGCGGACACGATCCTTGGTGGAGGCCCCGGCCCACTCGACCGCGCCCGCTCGGGCCCGCTCGACCGCCCGGCGGACCGACTCGGGCTCGTCGACCGCGTACCGGTCGATCACCCGGCCGGTCCGGGGGTCGACCTGGGTCAGCTCGCCCACGTGCTCGCGCCCCTCGGCGTCAGGCTCGGGCACGGTGCCGACAGCCTCGGGCACGGTGCCCGTCTCCGGCGCTTCCTGGGTGGTCCGCACGATGCACTCCTGTCTCCGCCGCCAACGGTACCGCCGGGTTGCGTCGGCGTCGCCGGGCTCAGCCGGATCCCGCCCGGGCCGCGGCCCAGTCCGCGATCTCCTCGCCCATCGGGGTGGAGGGCCGACCGGACACGAAGGGCCACAGCTCCTCGGCGATGCGCCGCCAGTTCCCGCGGGCCCCCAGGTCACCGAAGAGGGCGAAGAGGCCCAGGTTGATGCGCTGGATGATCACCATCGACGGAGGCAGGTTCGCGGCCTTCATGATGTCGGCGTGCGGTCCGGACAGGTCGAAGAAGGCCCGGACCGAGCGGGAGGACCACTCCGGGGTGATCTCGAGCACCCGGTCCTCCATGACGAACTCGTAGAAGTGGCCGAAGTACTCAGCGAGCTGCTCGACGGGGACGTCCAGTTCCGGGGACAGGATGCCGACCTGCTCGACGACCCGCCGGAACGCCGGGACGTCGCGTTCCAGCACCATGGCCCGAATCATCCGCTCGAAGATCGACACCTCGTCGTCGGTGAACCGCTTGCACAACCCGTAGTCCAGGAAGGTCACGTGTCCACCCGGTCGGAAGAGGTAGTTCCCCGGGTGGGGGTCACCGTTGAAGGCACGCAATCCGTAGATGCTCCCGAACGCGAACCGGTAGAGGCACTCGGCGGCGAGCTGACGTTCCTCGTCGGGCCACTCCAGCACCTCGGCGAACCGGGCGCCACGGGCGAGCTCCGTCGTCAGGATCCGGCCGGTCGAGCACTCGTCGACGACCTCCGGCACGTGGATGAAGGGGTGACCGCGGTAGTGGTCGGCGAAGGTGCGCTGGTGGTCGGCCTCGATGCGGTAGTCGAGTTCCTCGACCAGGCGCTCGCGGAGCTCGCCGACGATCGGGACCGGGTCCATCCCCGGGAACAGCAGGGACATCACCTGGAACAACAGGTCGGTGTTCTCGAGGTCGGCGGCGATCGCCTGGTCGACGCCCGGGTACTGCACCTTGACCGCGACCTCCCGGCCGTCGTGGGTGCGGGCGCGGTGGACCTGGCCGATGGACGCGGCTGCGAGCGGGACCGGGTCCCACTCGGCGAACGCGCGCTCCGGCGGTCGGCCGAGCTCGCGTCCGACCACCTCCTCGACCAGTTCGGGGGCCATCGGTGGGGCGTCGGCCTGGAGCTCCGCCAGGGCCTCCGGACCGGTTCCGGTAGGCCTTGGTCCAGGTAGCTGGCCATCTGTCCGAGCTTCATGACCGCGCCCTTCATCCCACCGAGCAGGGACGCGACCTGTTCAGCGGTGCGGAGCTGGTACTCGGCCTCCAGTTCGGCCCGACGATCCTCGCCGGCCAGCAGGGACCTCGCCCGGTAGCCGACGTACCCCGTGCCCGCCCGGGCGCCGACACCGGCGATCCGGGCCGTGCGCTCCACCCGGTCGACCGAGGTCACGGCTCCGCCCACCGGGACGTCGGGCGCCGGGCCACGCCGGCGCAGCCACAGCGCCCCGGCTGCCAGCGAGACTGCCGCGCCCGTGAGCAGTGCGGTGCGGGTCCGGCCCCTCACGGTCGGCTCAGGACTCGCTGATCGTGACCGACTCGATCACCACGGCGTCGACCGGGGCGTCGTTGCGGCCGGTGGGCACCTTCTGGATCTCGTCCAGGACCTCGAGTCCGCTGATGAGCTTCCCGAACAGCGAGTACTGCGGTGGCAGGCGCATCCCGCTGCCCCCCGAGATGACGAAGAACTGGCTCCCGTTCGTGTCGGGCCCGGCGTTCGCCATGGCGAGCGATCCCACGGCGTACTCCCCCGCCGACGGGAGCTCGTCGGCGAACCGGTACCCGGGATTGCCCCGCCCGGAGCCCTCGGGGCAGCCGCCCTGGATCACGAAGTCACGGATGATCCGGTGGAAGGTGAGCCCGTCGAAGTAGTGGTACCGGGCCAGGAACACGAAGCTGTTGACGGTGCGGGGGGCCCGCTCCGGGAACAGGAACGCGACCATCGTGCCGTGGTTGGTCACGATCGTCGCCTCGTAGGTCCGTGACGGGTCGATGCACATGGGCGGTTCGGCATCGAAGTGGGTGCGGCGCTCCGACGAGCCGTCTGCTGCGGGACACTCGACTGCCATGGGGTTCCTCTCGGACGTGGTCCGGACGACCGGACGGGTGGGTGACCGTGCCGACGGAGCGTACCGGTCCGGGGTCGGCTCAGCGGAACCCGGCGAGGACGTCCTGGGCCGCCGGCTCCCTCATCAGGAGCACGGCCGCGCCGTCGATGGTGGTGGGCGTCGTCGGCAGGGTCACGCTCAGGGGAGGGCCCGAGGACAGCTTGCGCGCCAGTCCGAACAGGTCCGGGAGCGATGCACCGTCGTCGAGCACCACGCCGTCGGAGAGCGCGCCGATTGCGTCGACGAGCTCGAAGGGGTTCCGCTCGGCGCCGAGCTGCGACATGGCGGAACGGAGGAACGCCTGCTGGCGGACGTTGCGGCCCAGGTCCCCGGTCGGATCGACGACGAAGCGGCCGTCGATGAACTCGGTGTAGGTCCGGGAGCGGACGTAGGCCAGCGACTGCCGCCCATCGAGCAGGACCGGACCCGACTGCCCCACCTGGAGGCCCGACTTCGGATCACCGGCAGGGTGGGGGAAGTCGACGGTCACCCCGCCGATCGCATCGACCAGGCCGCCGAACGACGCGAACCCGATCTCCACGTAGCGGTTCACCGGGACCTCGAGCGCGGACTGGACGGTCCGGACCAGCGCCTCGGGCCCGACGGCGTAGGCCCCGTTGATGCGACCCTGCACACCCGAGACCGGGTAGGTGACCCACAGGTCACGTGGGATCGACATCATGGCCGCACCCTCGGGGCCGGTGCGCAGGAGGATGATCGTGTCGCTCCTCCGGCCCTGCACGGTGCTCGAGCCCCCCGGCTCGACATCGGGGTCGAAGCCCTCGCGCGAGTCCGATCCGACGAGCAGCCAGTTGACGTACGGCCCCGTGACCGGGTCGAGCACATCGGACAGGTCGACGCGTTCGATGCTGAGGTACGACACGACCGCCCGGCCCCCCAACCACGCAGCCAGGAGCGCCACGACCACGACCACCACGATCGCCGCACGGCCCCACGGTCCCCGTGGCCGACGACCCCGGTCCCGGCGCGACGGACGTGGAGTGCGTGACGGCGCCGGACGCGGCTCCGTCCGGACACGGCCACCGGCGGCTGGGGGCGCGGGCGGAGCCGGGCCTGCGGCAACCGGAGTCGCTGGACCTGCGGCCGGAGGGGGCGACGACGGACGGGAGGCCACGGGCGCTGCTGGATCAACCGGCTCATCCGGCGCAGGAACGAAGAACTTTCCCGGTCCGGACGGGCCCGGCAGGTCACCGTTCCGTCCGTCCCGGCGACGTGGGCTCACCCCGCCAGTGTGACCGCTGGAGGGTCCGCGGTTGCGGCATCCCGTCGGCCGTCCGCCCGCCGTCGCTGCACCGACGTGGTGCGTTCAGTCCGCCGACAGGAAGAGCGTCTTCGACTCGGTGTAGTGATCGAGCGCGGCCAGGCCCAGCTCGCGGCCCAGGCCCGAGCGCTTGAAGCCGCCGAAGGGCAACTCGGTGCGCACGCTGCGGTTGGTGTTCACCGACATCACGCCGGTGCGGACCGCCGTGCCCACCCGCACCGCCCGGCCGAGGTCGCGGGTCCAGAGCGTCCCCGACAGTCCGTACTCGCTGTCGTTGGCGATCCGGACGGCGTCCTCCTCGCCATCGAAGGGGATGACGGTGAGGACAGGACCGAAGATCTCCTCGCGCGCGACCCGCATGGAGTTGTCGGCGCCGGCGACGACCGCCGGCCGGAGGTACCAACCGGGTCCGAACGTGGACCCTCCGCAGACGACCTCGGCCCCCTCGGCCCGGGCGATGTCCAGGTACTCGAGGCTGGTCCCACGCTGGGCCGCCGAGATCATCGGTCCCACCTCGGTGGACCCGTCCGTGGGGTCACCCACGACCAGTCGCTCGGTCCGCGCCGCGATCGCCGAGACCACCTCGTCGTGGACGCTTCGCTCGACGAGGAGGCGGCTGCGGGCACAGCAGTCCTGTCCGGCGTTGGCGAACACCGAGTACGGGATGGCCTCGACGGCTGCCTCCAGGTCCGCGTCGGCGAACACGATCGCCGCGGACTTCCCACCCAGCTCGAGCGAGATGCGTGAGACGTTCGGTGCGACCCGGGCCATCAGGTGTGAGCCGGTCGACGAGTCTCCGGTGAACGACACCTTCGACACGCGCGGGTCGCACACGAGGGCCTCCCCGATGCTCGATCCCGGGCCGGGCAGCACGCTGACACAGTCTCCGGGGACGCCGGCCTCGACCAGGACCTCGCCGAGCATGAGCGCCGTCACGGGGGTGAGCGACGCCGGCTTGAGGACCACCGGGTTGCCGCACGCCAGGGCCGGCGCCAGCTTCCAGGTGGCGATCAGCATGGGGAAGTTCCACGGCACGACGAGGCCGCACACACCCACCGGCACCCGGAGGACGAGTCCGAGTCCGGGGTCCGGGGTCGGCACGACCGCCCCGAGGTGCTTGTTGGCGGCCCCGGCGTAGTAGTCGAAGACGTCGGCCATCGCGCCCGCCTCCCAGCGGGCGTCCGCGATCGTGTGACCGGCGGTGCGGACCTCTGCGGCGGCGAAGTCCTCCGCCCGCTCCCGGACCAGGTCGGCGACTCGGCGGAGGACCCGTCCACGGTCGGTGGCGCTCACCGCTCCCCAGGTGTTCGCCTCCGCCGCTGCGGTGGCCGCGACCAGCGCCGCCTCGAGCTCGGCGGCACCCGCCTGGGCCACGACGTCGACCACGACGTCCCGGGCCGGGTCGCGGACCTCCAGGTCACCCCCGCTCGAGGTGTCGACCCGCTCCCCGGCCACGAGCAGTGGGTGCCGCCGCACCGGTGGTCCGTCCGTGGTGGCTGTCTCGCTCATGTCGGGGGAGTGTAGGTACTCCACCCGCTAGCCTCCGCAGCCGATGGGACGACTCGACGACAAGGTGTGCCTGATCACCGGCGCGGCGGCGGGGTTGGGCCGCATCGCGGCGCTGCGCTTCGCTGCGGAGGGTGGCTCCGTGGTGGTCGCCGACCGGGACGACGGCTCGGACACGGTCGCTGCGATCACCGCCGCCGGGGGACGGGCGGCCTACGTGCCTCTCGACGTGGGCGACGAGGCCTCCGTGAGGGACGCCATCGGTGCGGCGGTCGCCGAGTTCGGAGGACTCCACGTGCTCTACAACAACGCCGGGGTCTCCCTCGGGGACGACGACGGGGTCGTGGAGACCGAGGAGTCGGTCTGGGAGACCACACTGCGGATCAACGTCACCGGCGTCGCCCTCGGCTGCAAGCACGGCATTCCCGCCATGCGCGAGACCCTGGCGCGCGAGGACCGTCCCGGTGCCACGGCGTCGATCATCAACGTGGCCAGCTTCGTCGCCCACGTCGGCGCCGCCACCCCCCAGGTCGCCTACACCGCGTCCAAGGGCGCAGTGCTGTCGATGACGCGGGAGATCGCCGTCATCCACGCCCGTGAGGGCATCCGCGCCAACGCGCTCTGTCCCGGTCCGGTGCTGACCCCCCTGCTGGCCAAGTACCTCGACACCCCCGAGAAGCAGCAGCGACGACTGGTCCACATCCCCATGGGACGCTTCGGTGAAGCCGAGGAGATCGCCGCCGGTGCGCTCTTCCTGGCCTCGGACGACTCGTCGTTCGTCACCGGACAGTCGCTGCTCGTCGACGGCGGGATCACGGCGGCCTACACGACCCCCGAGTAGCTCCCGTCGCACCGTCCAGAGGAGGACACATGGCCACGACCGGGAAGATCGACCTGCCGACACTGCGCGGACTCGTCGACACCGATGAGATCGACACGGTGGTCGTCGCATTCACGGACCTGCTGGGCCGTCTCATGGGCAAGCGGGTCACGGGGCGGTTCTTCGTGGACCACGTCGTCGATGCCGACGGCACGGGGGGCGAGGGCATCGAGGCCTGCAACTACCTGCTGACGGTGGACGTCGACATGAACGTCGTCGAGGGCTACGAGTACGCGACGTGGGACGGCGGCTACGGGGACTTCCGGGGCCGTCCCGACCTCTCGACCCTCTGCGTCACTCCGTGGCTGCCGAGGACCGCCCTGGTCCTCTGTGACGTGGTCGAACACGACGGCGCTCCGGTTCCCGTCTCACCCCGCCAGATCCTCCGCCACCAGCTGGAGCGGGCCGCCGAGCGCGGACTCCAGGTGATGTTCGGATCCGAGCTCGAGTTCTTCGCCTACGGCGAGACCTACGACGAACTCGCCGCCCAGGGGTACCGCAACCTCGAGGCGCAGACCTCGTCCTGGTACAACCTCGACTACCACGTGTTCCAGACCACCAAGGACGAGCCGCTCCTCCGGGAGCTCCGCAACCAGATGCTCGCTGCCGGCCTGCCGGTCGAGTTCTCGAAGGGCGAGGCGGCCCCGGGCCAGCACGAGCTCAACCTCCGCTACGCGGACGCGCTGACCATGGCCGACCACCACACCATCTACAAGAACGGCGCGAAGGAGATCGCCCACCTCCAGGGCAAGTCGATCACCTTCATGGCCAAGCCCCGGATCGATGAGCCGGGCTCGAGCTGCCACATCCACTCCTCCATCTGGTCCGAGGACGGAACGCCGCTGTGTCCGGGTGACGGGCCGCACGGCATGAGCCCCGTGTTCCGCTCGTGGATGGGCGGCCTGCTCGCCCACTCACGCGAGCTGTCGATCTGCTTCGCCCCGTTCGTCAACTCCTACAAGCGCTACCAACCGGGGTCGTGGGCCCCGACGGCGGTCGTGTGGTCTCCCGACAACCGGACCTGCGGACTCCGACTGGTCGGTCACGGTGCCGGGATGCGCGTCGAGTCGCGGATCCCGGGCGCCGACTGCAACCCCTACATCGCGTTCGCGGCCGTGATCGCCGCCGGCCTCGACGGGATCGACCGGGGCCTCGACTGCGGCGACCCCTACCAGGGCAACGGCTACACGGCGGACGACGTGGAGCGGATCCCCTGGAACATCGTCGAGGCCATCGAGGCGTTCCGGGACTCGGAGTTCGCGGTCGCCGCCCTCGGTGAGGCGGTCCACTTCCACCTGCTCCACCAGGTGCGAGACGAGTGGCGGTCGTTCAACAACACCGTCACCGAGTGGGAGCTCCGCCGGAACTTCGAGCGGATCTGACCGGGAGGCAGGACGTGGCTGCGAGCGAGTTCCACGTGACGCTCACATGGACGGGCAACGACGGACGGGGCACCTCGGTTCGTGACCACGGGACCGACGGCGAGCTCGCTGCGGCCGGCCGACCGACCATCCCGACGCTGGCGCCCCGCGGTGGTCCCGACGGATGGACCCCGGAGCACCTGCTGCTCGGATCGGTCGCCCAGTGCCACATGCTGTGGTACCTCCACCTGTGCGCCCGCAACGGGGTGGTCGTCGAGACCTACGAGGACGCAGCGACGTGCCGGCTGGTCGTGGACGGCAGCGCCGGGTTGGTCCAGGACGTCCACCTGCACGCCTCCGTCGGGATCTCGGCGGGTGATCCGGCGACGGCGACCCAGCTGTTCGCGGTCGCGGGTGAGAAGTGCTACGTGGCGCGGTCACTCACCAGCCGGGTGACGCACGACGTGGACGTCCGGGTGCTCAGCCCCTGAGCCGTCGACGGCGTCGAGCCCGTCCACTGCGGCCCTCAGGACACCGGCGAAGCGGTCGACGTCACCACCGCAGGCGTCGAGCGAGCCGGCGTTCAGCAGCTCCACCAGCGAACCGTCATGCCGGCGGCCCACGACCGTCGGCGTGCGACCGGCGGTGAACGCGGCCACGTCCGGCGCCTGCTCGTTGCGGTGCCACACGTCGACCGGCAGCGGGAGCGAGCGGAGCAACTCGTCGAAGGCCGGCTTGCGACGCACGGTCCCATGGGTCACGTCGCACAGGCCGCAGTGCCGCCCACCGAGCAGGCCCATCACGTAGCGCACCTCGCCGAGCAGGCCACCGTCGGCGTCGTAGACCATGTGCAACCTGACCACTGCCATCTGCGCCACCTCCGGGCGATCCCCCGCCACCGGGCCACACGGGACGACCGGCCGGCGGGACAGGGCTAGCGTACGTCCCCTCAGGTGCCCGGACCCGCCGCGCACCCCGCCCCGAGCCTGGAGGGACCGGTGCCGGAACTGATCGAGTCGCTCGTCGGGATCCTCGGTGACGCCGCGGTGTCGAGCGGCGACGGGGTCCACGAGGACGACACCCACGACGAGTGCCTGACCGTCGAGCCGGTCCGACCGCTGGCGGTGGTTCGTCCCACCGCGACCGAGCAGGTGGCGGCGGTCCTGTCGCTCGCCCAGGAGCTCGGCGTGCCCGTGACCGCCCGGGGCAGCGGCACCGGACTGTCGGGAGCGGCCACCCCGCTCGCGGACGGGATCGTCGTCTGCTTCGACCGGATGGACTCCATCCTCGAGATCGACACCGAGAACCACCTGGCCGTCGTGCAGCCCGGAGTGCGACTCGTCGACCTGGACGAGGCGCTGCGTCCGCTCGGCCTCGTGTACCCCGTCTACCCGGGTGAGTACTCGGCGAGCATCGGCGGGAACGTGGCCACCAACGCGGGCGGCATGCGGGCGGTGAAGTACGGGGTGACCCGCCACCAGGTCCTCGGCCTCGAAGCCGTCCTGCCCGGTGGCGAGGTGATCCGCACGGGCGGCCGCTACGTGAAGTCGACCACGGGTTACGACCTCACCCAGTTGCTGGTCGGGAGCGAGGGCACGCTGGCCCTCGTCACCGAGGTCATCATCAAGCTGTACCCGCGGCCCGAGCACCAGGCCACGGTGCTCGCACCGTTCTCGACGCTCGACGAGGTGACCGCCGCGGTCCCTCGGATCGTCGATTCGGGGATCGGACCGCTCGTCCTCGAGTACATCGACCTGCTCACCATGTCGGCGACCGCCAGCTACAGCGGCCTCGAGCTCGGCATCCCCCAGCAGATCAAGGACACGGCCCTCGCCTACCTGGTGGTCGTGCTGGAGAACACCCACGAGGACCGCCTCGAGGAGGACCTGGGCGCGCTCGCCGGCCAGCTGGGCGACCTGGGGGCCCTCGACGTCTTCGTCCTCCCGCCGGCGGCCGCGGGTGACCTGATCGCCGCCCGGGAGCAGGCCTTCTGGATGGCGAAGGCCAGCGGCGCGGACGACATCGTGGACGTCGTCGTGCCCCGGGCCCAGATCCCGGTGTTCATGCAGCGCGTCTCGGAGTTGGCGGCCGAGTACGAGGCCTGGATCGCCGGGTGCGGCCACGCCGGCGACGGCAACGTCCACCTGGGGATCTTCTGTGCCGACGACGAACGGCGTGGACGGCTCCTGCACGAGTTGTTCGCATCGGGCATGGCGCTCGGGGGCGCCATCTCCGCCGAGCACGGCATCGGCGGGGCGAAGAAGGAGCACTTCCTGGACCTCGAGGATCCGAACAAGGTGGCCCTCATGCGTCGGATCAAGGCCGCCTTCGATCCGAGCGGCATCCTGAACCCGGGCACCATCTTCGACTGAACCGACACTGGGACCGGTCCCACCGCGACCAGAGCCAGCCAGCATCCGACGGGACCGTCCCGGCGGATCGTCCCCGCCGAACGGGAGGAACCAACGTGAACGGCGCCCACGCCCTCATCCGCACCCTGGTCGACTCGAGGGTCGACGTGTGCTTCATGAACCCCGGCACCTCCGAGATGCACTTCGTCCACGCCCTCGACGAGGTGCCGGAGATGCGCTCGGTGCTCGCGCTCTTCGAGGGCGTCGCGACCGGCGCCGCCGACGGGTACGCCCGCATGGCGGGGCGGCCCGCGGCCGTGCTGTTGCACCTGGGCCCCGGTCTCGGCAACGGGCTCGCGAACCTCCACAACGCCAGACGGGCCAGGACTCCGGTGGTCAACATCGTGGGCGACCACGCGACCTACCACGCCAAGTACGACGCACCGTTGCAGTCGGACATCGCGTCGATCGCCCGCGGTGTCTCGGGCTGGATCCGCACCGCCGAGTCCCCCGACACCGTGGCCCGCGACGGTGCGGACGCCGTCGCGGCGTCGTTCGGCCCGCCCGGCCAGGTGGCCACACTGATCCTCCCCGCTGACGTGTGCTGGCTCGAGTCCCCGGGGCCCGTCGGACCGAGCGCTCCGCAGGAGGCCGGGGTGGTGCCTGCCGACCGGATCCTCGCCGTCGCCGACGCGCTGCGCTCCGGTGAGCCGACGGCGCTCCTGCTCGGTGGGACGACGTTGCGCGCGGGGACCATCCGGGTGGCCGCAGGCGTCGCCGAGACGAGCGGGGCGAAGCTCATGGCGGAGACCTTCCCGAGCCGCCTGGAGCGAGGTGCCGGGATCCCGCCCGTCGAACGACTCGCCTACCTGGCCGAGTTCGCCCAGATGCAGCTCGAGGGCCTGCGCCACCTGGTCGTGGTCGACGCCGCCTCGCCCGTGTCGTTCTTCGCCTACCCCGATAAGGCCTCGGACCTGCTTCCCG
>CAIYGQ010000289.1 GCA_903925745.1 uncultured Actinomycetes bacterium
ACGCCGTAGAGCACGTCGGCCGCCTCCATCGTCCGCTTCTGGTGGCTGACGATGAGCAGCTGGGCGGAGTCGCGGAACTCCGCCACCAGGTCCAGGAAACGGTGGAGGTTGACGTCGTCGAGCGCCGCCTCGACCTCGTCCATCACGTAGAACGGCGACGGGCGTGAGCGGAACACTGCGAACAGGTAGGCGAGCGCCGTCAGCGAGCGCTCACCACCGGACAGCAGCGACAGCTTGCGGACGTTCTTCCCTGACGGACGTGCCTCGATCTCGATGCCCGTCGCCAGCAGGTCGTCCGGGTCGGTCAGGCTGAGCCGCCCCTGACCGCCGGGGAACAGCGTCTCGAACAACGCGGTGAAGTTCTCGCTGACATCCGCGAACGCCGAGGCGAACACCGACACGATCTCCTCGTCGACCGCCCGGATGACCTTGGCCAGCTCGCGTCGGGTCTGCCGCACGTCGTCGAGCTGCGCGGTCAGGAACTCGTGCCGCTCGGTGAGCTCGGTGAACTCCTGCAGGGCGAGCGGGTTGATGGGGCCCATCACCCGGAGCTCACGTTCGAGCTCCCGGACGCGGGCGGGGGCGGTGACCTGCTCCGGGAGGGGCGGGCACTCGGCGGCGATGGCGGCCTCGGGGGCGCAGTCGTGCTCGGCCCGGAGCGCCTCGGTCGAGGCCTCGAGGCGCATGCGCGCCTCGGCGTCGGACACCTCGGCCTGCTGCAGCCGGGAACGGACGGACTCGAGTTCGGACTCGGCGGCCGCACGCTCGGCCCGCAGTCCCTCCAGCAGCTCAGACGCCGCACGGGCGGCCTCGGACTGGACCCGACGCTCCTCGCGGAGCTCGGCGACGTTGGTGGCCACGACACCCGACAGTCGGACGACCACGCCCGACAGGCGCCGGAGCGCCACCACCCGCGCCTCGAGTTCCGAGCGACGATCCGCGGCTGCGGCGCTCTCGACCTCCAGGTGGCGGAGACGCTCGTCGATCTGGGTCCGGCGGGACTCCACGTACCGCTGCCGCTCCTGCACCCCGGCGGCCCGCACCTCCAGGTCGGTCCGTCGGGCGGCGACGGTCGCGGCCAACGACTCCAGGCCGTCGCGGGCCTCCGTCATCCTGCGGGCCTGCTCGTCGATGCGCTCCTCGGCCGCCTCGAGCTGCGGCAGGCGCGCAGCCAACGATGCGAGCCGCTCCGACTCGCGGGCGGCGCGGGCGGTCAGCTCCTCGGTGTGGGTTGCCAGCGCCGCCACCTCGTCGCCGACCTCGCCGACGTCGCGTCCGATCCGGTCGAGGCCGTCGGCGACCGTCCGCGATCGGCTGCGCAGCGACTCCACTTCACGCTCCGCCCGCTGCTCGGCGCTGCGGGACTCCTCGAGTGCACCCCGCGCGGCGTCGACCCGCTCCACCGCCGAACGATGCTCGTCGGCCGAGCGCTCCGACCGCGCGACGGCCTCGTCGAGAGCTGCGCCCGTGGCGCCCGCGCCGGCGGCCCGCAGTCGCCAGCCGGCCACCCCGAACCGGTCGCCGCGACGGGTGACCACCACCGCCGTCGGATCGGTGGCCGAGGCCTCCAGCGCCCGGTCCCAGCCCCCGTCGACCACCACCGACCTCGCCAGGAGCACGTCCAGGAGTCGGGCCACCCCGGCCGCCGACGTGCCGGCCCGGGTCGAGGGCCGGACGTGGTCCCGGATCGCGCTCCCCGCCGACGGGCGTTCAGGGGTCGCCGGGGCGCCACCGAGCGCCAGGACCGCACCCGCGTGGTCGCCGTCGGCGAGCGCGCGCAGGCTGCGCCGCGCCACGTCCACGTCGGCCACGACGACGGCCCCCAACGCCTCGGCCGCTGCCGCCTCGAAGGCCTCGGCCCATCCGTCGTCGACCTCGACCAGTTCCGACAACGTCCCGAGCACACCGTCGAGTCCCGACAGCCGGGCGGCGCCGGCGCGGTCCCTGGCCTCGTCGAGGGCGAGCGTCAACGCCTCGACCCGGGCCGTCCAGGCCGCGTGCTCGGCGGCGGCGGAGGTGGCCGCCGCCTCGGCCCGGGCCAGCTCGGCGGCCGCGACGGTGGCTGACCGGCGGAGCTCCTCGAGCTCGACGGTCACCCTCGGCTCGCGCTCGAGGTCGGCGTCCCGCTCGGCCTCGAGCGCGGCCCGCTCCGATGCGAGCCTGGCGGTCCGCTCGTCGAGCGCCGCCCGGCGCGTCTCGAGCCGCTGGCGGTCGGCCTCGGCCCGTTCGACCGCCGTCGTGAGCGCAGCGATCTCGCCCCGGACGGTCGCGGCCTCGCCGCTGGGGACGACGACGCCGTCCCCCCAGGCCTCCTCGAACTCCCGGCGTCGGTCCGCGAGTCCGGCCTCGTCGCGGAGCAGCTCATCGGACTCACCCTCGAGGGTCTGGCGCTCCGCGGCGATCTGCTCGGCCTCGCGCTGCAGCGAGGCCCGCTCGGACTCGAGCGATGCGACCACGGCGGCGTCGACCGAGGCCGCCAGGTCGCGCTCGGCGCCGCGGACCCGCTCGACGAGCAGGGCGCCCAGGCCGTGTCCCCGCTCCTCCAGGCGTTCGTACCTGACGAGTGCATCCCCCAGGTCCCGGCCGCCGAGCGCGGCGAGCTGGGCCTCGGCGGCGAGCAGGCGGGCATCCAGGTCGGCGAGCGACGCTCGCAGCCGGGCGTCCTCGTCGCGCCAGCGGGCCTGCTGGTGGGCCGACTGCTCCAGGATCCCCCGCAGCCGTTCGATCTCCCGACCCGCCACGTGCAGGCGCAACGCCGACAGCTCTGCGACCAGGTCGCCGTGGCGGCGCGCGGCCTCCGCCTGACGTTCGAGTGGCCGGAGCTGACGACGCACCTCACGGAGCAGGTCCTGCACACGGGTCAGGCTCTGCTCGGTCCCGGCGAGTCGGCGCTCGGCCCGCTCCTTGCGCCGTCGGTACTTGAGGACGCCGGCCGCCTCCTCGATGATCAGGCGCCGTTCCTCGGGACGGGAGTTGAGGACACCGTCGATGTTGCCCTGCGAGATGATCACGTGCTGCTGGCGGCCGACACCCGAGTCCGAGAGCAGGTCCGTGATGTCGAGCAACCGGCACGGCACCCCGTTGATCGCGTACTCGGAGTCCCCCGAGCGGAACAACAATCGAGAGATCGTCACCTCGGTGAAGTCGATCGGCAGGAGACCCGAGGAGTTGTCGAGGGTGATCGCCACCTCGGCCCGGCCGAGCGCCGGACGCTTGGCGGACCCGGCGAAGATCACGTCGTCCATCTTCTGGGAGCGCACCGCCGAGGGTGCCTGAGCTCCGAGCACCCAGCCGATGGCGTCGACGACGTTGGACTTGCCCGATCCGTTCGGCCCGACCACGACGGTCACACCCGGCTCGAGCGTGAGCGTCGCCGGATCGGCGAAGGACTTGAATCCCTTGATCTGCAGCGTCTTGAGGAACACCGTGCTCCCGGACCGGACGGCCGACCTGCGGCGGGCGACGCTGCCCCCGTCCCGCTCGGTCCCCAACCGGTCGTCTGTGTTGTGGTCTGGTGTGCTGTGGCGGGCCGGTGCCCGTGTCGTCGGCGGTTACACCTGGGTCTGCTCGCAGAAGTAGGTGTAGCCGCTCCCGTATCGAACCTTGACGATGGGCCCCCGGGCCCTGGGGCTCATCTCGCCGTCCCGCTTGTAGACCGTGAGGTGCTGGCCGTAGTCGCCGGGCGACCCGTCCAGACCGACCCAACCGTCGGGACCGAGCGAGGTGCCACCGTACTTGATCGCCTCGTGCACGGTTTCCACCACGGCGCGGTAGAGGCGACGGATCTCCTGGGTGTTCAGCCCCGACGCGATCCGGTCGTAGCGGAGCCCGGCGTGGAACAGGATCTCGTCGGAGTACATCGGACCGATCCCCACGAGGAACGTCGGATCCATGAGCACGGCCTTCAGCCGGTCGTCCCGACGCAGGAGGGCCTCGCCGAAGGTGGTCCATGAGATCGGTTCGTCCGCCGGGTCCAGACCCAGGTTCGCGAGCTCCGGGTGGTGCTCGGGCAGCGACTCGTCGTCGAGCAGCTCGACGGATCCCTGCCGTTTCGGGTCGACGATGCGCAGCTGCCCGCCCTGGGTGAAGGTGATCACCATCGCTGTTCCCTTCTCCACGGCCTCCTTGGCCTGCTGTCGCCGGAGCCGGGTCGTGTCGCCGAGCCTGATGACGAGGGAGCCGACCCCGTCGACTCCGATGATCAACAGCGTGCCCCGTCTGGTCGCTCCGGTGAGCTTGGCGCCGGTGATGGCGGTCGCCAGTGCCTTCTTCGTGGGATGGGCGACCAGCCCGGCGCCAGGCACCTCGGCTCCCTTCACCTTCCTGCCGTTCAGGTCCTTGTCGAGCTCACGTCTCAGCAGCTCGAGCTCCGGTAGTTCAGGCACGCGTGTGTCCCCCTTCGGGTGGTGGGTCCCCGCCGGCCCAGTCGTCGTCCGTGGTCGCAGCGTCGGGTCCGTCCCGACGGCGTCCGATCGCCGCCTGCAGCAGACCGGCCACCTCTCGGGCGGCGGCCTGCTCGGCCTCCTTCTTGGTTCGACCGTCCCCGCGGCCGGTGAACCCACCGGCCCGGACGACGGCGCTGAACCGCTTCTCGTGCTCGGGGCCGGTCTCGCTGAGCTCGTAACGGGGTGGGTCCCCGCCGTGCTGGGCGGCCAACTCCTGGAGCCGGGACTTCGAGTCGGAGTCGACACCACCACCGACCACCTCGTCGATCCGGCCACCCAGCAGGTCCAGGACCACCGAGGTCGCAGCGACCAGGCCCCCGTCCAGGTAGACGGCACCCAGGACGGCCTCCATCGCGTCGGCCAGGATCGAGGTCTTGTCGCGACCGCCGGTCAACTCCTCACCACGACCGAGCAGGAGCGCCGCACCCAGGTCCGACTCCCGCGCCACGGCGGCGAGGGTGGTGGCGTTGACCAGCTCCGCCCGCCGGCGGGCCAGGATCCCCTCGCTGCTCTCGGGCGAGGCCCGGTACAGGTGGTCGGTCACCACGACACCGAGCACGGCGTCACCCAGGAACTCGAGCCGCTCGTTCGACTCGACGCCACCGTGCTCCGCGCACCACGACCGGTGGCGGAGGGCGAGTTCCAACAGGGCGTCGTCGGCGAAGTGGTAGCCCAGCCGGTCCAGCAGCCCGGTACGCAGGTCGGCGTCGATGGTCGGACCCGTCGCTCGGCTCAGAGCCTGGCGTGGACGTAGTCGACGGCGTCCTTCACGGTCACCAGGTCCTCCAGGTCCTCGTCCTCGATGCGGAATCCGACGCTGCGTTCACCCAGCTCGTCCTCGAGCGACTCGACCAGCTCGATGAGGGCGAGCGAGTCGGCCCGGAGATCCTCGGCGAAGGAGTCCTCCTCACGGATCCCGGCCGGCTCGATCTCGAGGATCTCGCCCAGCCGGTCCCGGACCAGCTGGAGGACCTCGTCACGGGACATCGGTCCCTGTTGGACGTGCGTTTCGGCGGGCACGACTGCTCCTGACTCGACTTCGTTCCGATCGATCCGGACCCCGAACCGGTGGTCTGGACCGATCCCCGCACCTGATCGACGGTGAACCTGGACGGTTCGCCCGCCCGGACCCGATCGGCTGCGGTGGGGGCACTGTAGTTGCGGCCGACTCCGTGGGGGGTGGACCCGGACGACTGCTGCCACCGGGAGTGGCGGCGCCGGCGGGCGGCAGCACGCAGCGTGGGGGTCGGAGGGGGCCGTCAGTCGACGTCGAGCGCCTGACGGCCGTGGTACCAGCCGCAGTTCCCACACACGATGTGCGGCTGCTTCACCGCTCCACATCGGGGGCAGGTGCTCCGGGCGGGGGCCCGCAGCGTCCAGTTGGCGGCCCGACGGCTGCGGCTCTTGGACTTCGAGGTCTTCTTCTTCGGGACGGCCATCGTGCGCTCGCGTGTGGTTGGAGTCGGTCGTGGATGCTCCCCGGGCCGGCGGCCCGGGTCGGCGACGGCCCCGGGGGCCGTGCAACCGAGCACTGAGGTTAGCCGTCGGGGCTGTCCGGGTCGAAGCGGAGCTCGTCGAGCGCCGCCCACCGGGGATCCACCCGGCCCGGGTCCGCCGTTCCCTCCACCCGGACCGGGAACGCCCCGGGTTCGGGACCCGAGCAGTCCGAGCGGCACAGGGGGGCCAGCGGGAGTCCCAGCACCACGGCGTCACGGACGCTGTCGGTCAGGTCGACGGCATCACCGTCGAAGGCGAGCAGCTCCGCACCATCCGGGTGGTCCGAGAACACCTCCGCGAACTCCGCCTCGAGCTCACCGCCGGTCGGCTCCAGGCACCGTCGGCACTCACCGATCCACGGGGCGCGCACTCGGCCCCGCACCGTCACTCCGTCGTGCTGGGACTCCAGGTCGAGCCGAACGTCGGCCATGGCGTCGGCCGGCGTGGAGGCCGTCCCGACGGCGAGGCCACCGATCGGCACCGTCCGCTCGACGGTGGATCGGTTGCCGGGTCGGCGGCGGAGCTCGGCGACCGGGATCCGCAGGGATGCGCCGCGGGAGCTCACTGCTCCTGGTCGAAGACCGTCGATCCGTCCTCACGGTCGTCGTCCAGGTCGGAGAGTTCCGCCTCCTCGATCGTGGGTGCCGCCAGTCGTGAGCGACCGGTCGCGACGGTCTGGGCGATGCGCTCGAGCACGATCTCGAAGCTGGCGAGCTTCTGGTCGCAGAAGTCCTCGGTCTCCCGACGCATACGACGCGCCTCGGACTCCGCCTCCTCGATGATCTGCCGGGCCCGAACCTCTGCGGCCTTCGCCACCTCGGTCCGCTGCACCATGTTGGCGACCCGGGACCGCGCCTCGGAGATGATCTCCTCGCCCTCCCGTCGAGTCCTGGCGGTGAACTCGTCCCGTTCCTTCAGCAACCACCGCGCCGATCGGAGTTCCTCGGGGAGCTGGGCCACGGCGTCGTCGAGGAGCTCCAGCAGCTCGTCCTTGTTGATCCGGACCGAGGCCGACATGGGCAACCCCGGTGCCGACTCCACGATCTCGATGACACGCCGCAGCACCTGCTCGGTCTCGGGCATGCGGTAGGGGTCGGGCGGCCCGTTCCGCCGGGCCGCCTCGTCTCGATCATCGTCGGGTCGTGGCGTCATGAGGATCAGTCTGCTCCTGCTGGGGTCCGCCGTCCGAACCGCGGCGAACGGGGCGATTACGCACAGTCTGGCCGCCGCTCCAGCGGTCCGGGAGGATGCCTCAGGACGCCGCCGAGCGGCCGCCGAGCTGCTCGGCGAGCTTGGTGGCGACCGGGGCCGGCACCATGTTCGAGACGTCGCCTCCGAAGCGCGCGATCTCCCGGATCAGGCGAGACGCCAGGAACGAGTTGCCCGAGGCCGACGGGATGAAGAGGGTGTCGACTCCCGAGATCGACCGGTTCATCTGCGCCATCTGGAGCTCCGACTCGAAGTCGGACACCGCGCGGAGCCCCTTCACGATGAAGTGCGCCCCGATCTGTCGGGCCAGGTCCACCACCAGCGTGGAGAACATCGTCACCTCGACGTTGTCGAGGTGGGCGAGCGACGCCTCGATCAGCCCCTGCCGCTCCTCGAGCGAGAAGAGCGGCTCACCCTTCGAGGGGTTGCGCATCGCGGCGACGACGACCCGGTCGAACAGGCGTGACGCCGTCTCCACGATCTCGACGTGTCCGTTGTGGATGGGGTCGAACGACCCCGGGTAGAGCACCACCGTCACGATCCGACCTCCTCCCGGCCTGTCACCCGGACGCCGCCGGACCGGCGGCCCCTCCGCCGTCGACGATGCGGACGAACGAGACCACCGTAGTTCCGTAGCGCCGACTGTCGACCAATCGTCCGGCTCCTGCGTCGGGCGACTCCGGCACCTGCCGATCGGACTCCGCCACCAGCACCGTCGCCGGCCAGCGAGCCAGGACGGTGCCGACCAGGTCGTCCCAGCCGGTGAACGAGTAGGGCGGGTCCACCAGGACGAGGTCGGCGTCCACACCGTCGAGCGCCCCATCGGCCAGCGCCCGGTCCACGGCCTCCTCGACGATGCTCGCCTGCGACATCGTCCCCGTGGCCGCCAGGTTGGCCCGGATCGCCTCGACGGCCCGACGGTCGTGCTCGACGAACCACGCGTGCGTCGCACCGCGGGACAACGCCTCGATCCCGAGCGCCCCCGTCCCGGCGAACAGGTCCACGACCCGGGCTCCCGCCAACAGGCCCTGTGAACCGAGCGAGTTGAAGAGGGCCTCGCGGACGCGGTCCGACGTCGGCCGGGTGGCACGACCGGTGGGGGCGACCAGCCGGCGACCGCGGGCGGTTCCGGCGACGATGCGCACTAGTCACACCACCGGGAACGGTGCCGCCCGGTCACGCCGCGATCAGGTTCCACCGGGGAGAGTGTGGTCCGCCCGGAGGCCCCACGGGCGCATCCGGGGCCGCCGAGCCGCGACTCAGGACTTGCGGAGGAACTCCTCGTCCTTCGCGTCCAGCAGCTCGAGTTCGGCGGCGAGCGCCGGTACCAGGATCCCGCCCCGTTCGTCGATCAGTTCGCCGGCCACCTCGCGGGCGAGACCGACCCACTCACGGTCGCGTCGCAGGGAGGCCAGCCGGAGGTCACTACGGCCCCGCTGACGCCCCCCCATGACGGTGCCCTCGCCCCGCAGGTCCAGGTCCACCTCGGCGAGCTCGAAGCCGTCCCGGGTCCGCACGAGCGCCTCGAGCCGCGAGGCGGCCTCGGGTCCGGGCGGGGTGGCGCTCAGGAGCAGGCACCGGCTGGCGGCCTCACCCCGGCCGACCCGGCCGCGCAGCTGGTGGAGCTGCGCGATCCCGAACCGGTCGGCGTCGAGCACGACCATCACCGTGGCCTCGGGGACGTCGACGCCGACCTCGATCACGGTGGTGGCCACCAGGACCTGCACCCTCCCCCGGCGGAACGCATCGACCACCTCCCGCTTGTCATCGGCCGGGATCCGGCCGTGGAGGAGCGCCACGTCCAACCCCGCCAGCGGACCACCCACCAGGCGTTCGTGCGTCGACTCGGCCGAGGCCACCTCGAGCTTTGCCGATTCCTCCACGAGCGGGCAGACGATGTAGGCCCGGTGGCCTGCGGCGACGGCCTCACGGACGGCCTCCCAGGCCGCGTCCTCCCCGTCGGCGCCCACGAGCCACTCGGTCCTGATGGGCGTCCGCCCGGGCGGCAGCTCGTCGAGGACCGTCAGGTCGAGGTCACCGAAGACCGTCATGGCAGCGGTCCGCGGGATCGGCGTGGCCGTCATGACCAGGACGTCGGGGACCGCGCCAGCGCTCCCGGCGTCCCGCAGGGCCGAGCGCTGCTCGACCCCGAAACGGTGCTGCTCGTCGACCACCACGACACCGAGCGAGTGGAACGCAACGCCGTCGGCGATGAGCGCGTGCGTGCCGACGACGAGCGGGATGGTGCCATCGGCCAGCCCCGCGAGGATGCGGCGCCGACCGGCCGCCGGGGTCCGGCCCGTGAGCACGGCCACCTCGAGCGGCCGCTCCCCGAGCAGCGAGTCGTCCCGCAGGGAGAGGCCGCCGAGCATCGATCGGATGCTCTCGCCGTGCTGTTCGGCCAGCACCTCGGTGGGAGCCATCAACGCCGCCTGGTGACCTCCCTCGACGGCTCCGAGCATGGCGGCCACGGCGACGACCGTCTTCCCGGCGCCGACGTCGCCCTGCAGGAGCCGGTGCATCGGATGGGGCCGTCGCAGGTCGTCCACCACCTCATCGATCGCCCGCCGCTGGGCACCCGTGAGCGGGTAGGGCAGCGCGTCGACGAAGCGCTCGACCAACCCGGCGGCCACGGCGTCCGGGCTGCCGACGGTGTGCGCGATCCCCTGCGAGGTGTGGGCCAAATGGCGCTGGTGTCGGACCAGGGCGAGCTGGATGCGGAGCAGCTCGTCGAAGACCAGACGGTCCCGGGCGGCATGCACGTCGTGCAGGTCGGCCGGTTCGTGGATGTCCCGCACCGCCCGGTCGCGGCCGATCAGGCCCAGACGCTGACGCACCTCCTCGGGCAGCGGATCCGCGATCCCCCGGGTCCGCGAGCGCCGGAGCGCCTCGGAGATCCACTCGGCGAACTCCCAGGTGCTCAGGCGGGCGGCCTCGGACTGCGGGTAGACCGGGACGATCCGACCGGTTCGGTTCCCGATCGGGTCGACGACGGGGTTGGTCATCTGCCGCCGCCCACGGAACACCTCGACCTTGCCGTGGACCGCCACCTCGACCTCGTCGTCGCGGAACCCCTCCAGCTGCCGGGACCGCCAGGGCTGATTGAAGAAGGTGCACCGGAGGGAGCCCGTGGCGTCCCGAACGTCGGCGGTCACCATCGAGCGGCCGCCACGCACCCGACGCGAGTCCACCGAGGCCACGCGACAGAGCACCAGGGCCTCCTCGCCGGCGTCGAGCTCGGCGATCGAGGCCTCCCGGGTCCGGTCCAGGTACCGCCTCGGGTACCAGGTGAGGAGGTCGAGCAGGGACTCGATCCCGAGCCCCCGGAGGGCCTCCGTCCTCGCCGGTCCCACCCCGCGGAGCCGTCCCACGCCCAGCTCCCGGAGGTCCAGCAGCGTCAGCGGCGGGTCGCCGTCCACGGGCCAGAGGCTACCGAGTCGACTTTCGCGGCCCCGACCGCGGCCGCTACGCTCAACCTCCGGTCCGGGTCCGCCCCGGTCCCGTCCACCGAGCATCCCGGGACCGCACCGGTCCCCTCCTGGAGCGAACCGACCGATGTCCTCAGTCTGTGAGATCTGCGACAAGCGCCCCCACTTCGGCATGCGCGTCAGCCACTCCCACCGGCGCACCAAGCGTCGCTGGAACCCGAACATCCAGCGGATCCGGGTTCAGCTGAACGGCGGGACGCGACGCATGAACGTCTGCACGAGCTGCATCAAGGCCGGCAAGGTCACCAAGCCCACGGCCCGGCGCTCAACCCCCGCCGAGGCCGGCTGACATCCGCTTTGCCGCCCGTGGTGCCGGTCGGTACCGTGAGCGGACCCCCGGAGCACGGGGACCGGAGCCGCAGGACCTCCGGGTCCGGACGCAACGAGGAGTCCGATCAGTGCAAGGCGTGATCAAGTCCTACGATCCGGTCACCGGTGACGGCATCGTCCTGACCGACACGGACTTCGCCGAGTACGACCTGGCTCCCGACGCCATCGTGGGGTCGGTCTTCCGAATGCTCCGACAGGGGCAACGGGTGCGCTTCGAACTCGACGCCGACGGACGGGCGACCGGCCTGAACCTGGGTTCCGAGCGCGACATGGGGACACCCGACTTCGAGGGGCACGCCGAGCCGGCTCCCGATGGAACCACCGACTGACCGGTCCACCACCGAGGAGCACCATGCCGGGAGTGAGCAGCAACCAGAAGCTGAACGACTGGGTCGCCGAGTGGGAGTCGATCCTCCAGCCGGACGCGGTCGAGTGGTGCGACGGATCGGCCGAGGAGTACGACCGCCACTGCGCGATGCTCGTCGAGGCCGGGACGTTCGAACGCCTCGAGGACGCGAAGCGGCCCAACAGCTACCTGGCGCTGTCCGACCCCGCCGACGTCGCCCGCGTCGAGGACCGGACGTTCATCGCCTCGGAGCGGCAGATCGACGCCGGACCCACGAACCACTGGCGGGATCCGGCGGAGCTGAAGGCCGAGATGCTCGAGTTCTACCGCGGAGCCATGCGGGGCCGGACGATGTACGTCGTGCCGTTCTCCATGGGTCCGCTCGGCTCGCCGATCGCCCACATCGGCGTCCAGTTGACGGACTCGCCCTACGTTGCGGTGTCGATGCGCATCATGACCCGGATGGGTCAGGGTGCACTCGACGTGCTCGGGTCCGACGGCGAGTTCGTCCCCTGCGTGCACTCGGTCGGGTTCCCACTCGTGGACGCCGACGGTGGACGACGCAGCGACGTGCCGTGGCCCTGCGACGGCGACAACAAGTACATCTCGCACTTCCCCGAGACCCGTGAGATCTGGTCCTACGGGTCGGGCTACGGCGGCAACGCGCTGCTCGGCAAGAAGTGCTTCGCGCTGCGGATCGCATCGACGATGGCGCGGGACGAGGGGTGGATGGCCGAGCACATGCTCATCCTCGGGGTCACGCCCCCCGGCGGCGAGACGGTGTACGTCGCGGCGGCGTTCCCGTCCGCGTGCGGCAAGACCAACATGGCCATGCTCATCCCGTCACTGCCCGGCTGGAAGGTCGAGACGGTGGGCGACGACATCGCCTGGATGAAGTTCGGCGAGGACGGTCGCCTGTACGCGATCAACCCCGAGGCCGGGTTCTTCGGTGTCGCCCCGGGCACGTCGGACGCCACGAACCGGAACGCCATGGAGACGCTCTGGGGCAACTGCATCTTCACCAACGTGGCCCGCACCGACGACGGCGACGTCTGGTGGGAGGACATGACGGACGAGCCTCCGGCACACCTGGTCGACTGGCGGGGCCAGGAGTGGACCCCGGCGTCCGACTCGCCGGCCGCCCACCCCAACGCACGGTTCACGGCGCCGGCCTCGCAGTGCCCGTCCATCTCACCGGTCTGGCAGGACCCGGCCGGCGTGCCCATCTCGGCGATCCTCTTCGGTGGTCGCCGGGCGACGAACGTGCCGCTGGTGACCGAGTCGTTCTCGTGGCAGCACGGCACGTTCCTCGGTTCGATCATGAGCTCCGAGAAGACCGCAGCAGCTGCCGGCGTGGTCGGCGAGGTGCGCTTCGACCCGTTCGCGATGCTCCCGTTCATGGGTTACAACGTCGGCGACTACATCGGCCACTGGCTCGACATCGGGCAGGCCACCGACGAGTCGAAACTGCCGAAGCTCTACTGGGTGAACTGGTTCCGCAAGTCCGACACCGGCGCGTTCATGTGGCCCGGCTTCGGCGAGAACAGCCGCGTCCTCAAGTGGGTGCTCGAGCGCGTCGCCGGCACGGCCGAGGCGAACACGACGCCGATCGGCAACGTGCCGACGCCGGACTCACTCGACGTGGACGGCCTGGACCTCGACGACGGGACGCTCGGGGCGCTGCTCGAGGTGGACCCGATCGCCTGGAAGGACGAGGTCGAGCTGATCAACGCCCACTTCGAGGCCATCGGCGAACGGCTGCCCGCCGCGATGCGCACCGAGCTCGCCGAGCTCGAGCGGCGCATCAACGGCTGAGGTCCCGTCGACCGGTCGACGGTCAGTGGTTGACGGTCATCGCCCGGATCGCCAGACCCATGACGAACAGGCCTCCGAAGCCGTAGAGCAGGTACTGCCAGGCCACGAGCTGGGTCCGGTACCCGTACAGGATGGCGATCGACACGACGGCGACGAAGCCGTAGAAGATGTGGAACTGGGGCACCTGGAGGCCCTCGCCGGCCAGCAGGTACACCCCGAGGGCGACCTGGACGACGACTGCGACCTCGGCGGCGACGACGAACCACCAGAGTGGTCGGACCCTCAGCGACGGCAGCCAGTGCGCACCCAGGCACCAGGCACCGGCCAGCCCGTTGGCGACGATCGTCACCCAGGCCCACCAGTCGTGCAGACCGAGGATCGCCGTGCCCACGCCGGGCACGCTACTCCCGCACGGAAAATCGGCCCGGTGCAGGAATAGCCGCCGGGCCGCTGGGGTTCCTCGCCATGACTGTGATGCCCCACGTACGTCACCGTCACCCCAGGGGTGGATGACCCTCCCTCCAACCCGCATCCCCCCGATGAACGGGACCCGGGCAGAGCAGCCCGGGTCCCGTTCCGCGTCCCGGGCGGTGGGTCCGAAGGCCCCGACTCGAGGTCGGCCGGGCCCGGGGCGCCCTCCCGGTCGGGTGCCTCAGGGCCAGATCGTGGTGACGAACGGCTCCCCGTCGGGGCGGACCGAACCAGTCCGGATGAACCACTCGGCCCCGAAGGCGGCGGCGAACTCCTCGTCACCGAGCTGCAGGAACCACGAGTCGGGGGGAATCTGGCTGGCGTGGGCCGCCATGGCCGAACGCTTCGCGGCGATCCACTCCCCCACGTCGATCCGGTGGGTGATCAACGCCTCGGGCGAGCCGAACTCGGCCTCGGTCGCCTCGTCGGGCGGCTCCGGCACCTCGGGCTCGGGGACCCCGGACTCGTTGGCGACCTCGGCCGCGGCGGCCGCCGCCCGCTCCTCGAGCAGCGACCGGATGTGATCCCGGTTCATCGTCGCCTGCAGGACGTGTGACACCCCGGCGAGCCCGGCGGCGCGGAGCCCGACGCGGTGGACCTGGATGTGGTCGGGATGCCCGTAGCCGCCGTGGTCGTCGTAGATCGTGAGGACCTCCGGCCGCTCCTCGTCCAGGATCGTTGCGAGCCGACGCGCGGCGGCGTCGATGTCCGCGGTCCAGAACGTGTAGGGCGTGTCGTTCGTCGGCTCACCCATCATCCCGGAGTCCACGTAGCCCAGGAACTCGACCCGGTCGACACCGAGAACCTCGGCTGCTCGGAAGGTCTCGGAGATCCGTCGCTCCCAGAGCGCCTCGCCATCGGACAGCACGCCCGGTGCGACCTCGCCCCGCTCGCCGCGTGTGGCGACCACCAGGACGGTCCGGTGCCCGTTCGCGTGCGCCGCGGCCAGCGTCCCGCCCGTTGCGATGCACTCGTCGTCGGGGTGGGCGTGGAAGCAGACCAAGGTGGACACGGCGCCACCGTACCGGCACCACCGACCTAGCGTGACGACGTGCGGATCACACGACGACGGCTCGTCGCCGCGACCGGAGCGGCGCTCGCCGGACCCCTCGTGACGGGGTGGGCGGCCTCGTGTGCCCGCAACGGCGGCGGCGCATCGACGCCTGCGACCGCAGCCCCGGGGGTCACGTCACCGACGCCCACCGGTTCGCTGGTCACCCGTTGGGCCGCCGACCCGTGGTCCCTCGGCAGCTACAGCGCCCTCCCCGTCGGCGGGCGGCCCGAGGACCGGAGCACGCTGGCCGAGCCGTTCGGCCCGATCCGCGTCGCCGGCGAGGCCACCGACGCGGACGCGCCATCGACGGTCCACGGGGCGCTCCGGTCGGGCCGGCGAGCCGCAGCACAGGTGGCGGCGTCGGTGCCGACGGGTGGCCGCGTCGTGGTGATCGGCGCCGGAACGGCCGGACTCGCCGCGGCGGCCGCCCTGCGCGACTCCCACCGGGTCGTGGTGCTCGAGGCCCGCGACCGCCGGTTCGGCCGGGTGCGCACCGACCGCTCGACCGGGTCGCCGGTCGAGCTGGGGGCGGCGTGGATCCACGGCGCCGAGGACAACCCGCTCGTGGAGCTGGCCCGCGCGGCCGGAGTCGCCACCGTTCCCTTCGACTGGGATGACTCCCGGGTCGTGGACCCCAACGGAGTCGTGGACGCCTCCGACGCCGAGGCCGACCTGACCCGGGTCCTGGCCGAGCTCGACGAACGCGACGACCTGGCGGATCGCTCCGTCGCCGAAGCGGTCGCCGCGGTCGCGGCCGACCTGGGGTTGGACGCCGACGACGTCGCCCGGCTGGACCGGCTGGTCGTGACCGAGGTCGAGGGCGAGTTCGCCCTCGACGCGACCGAACTGGGGATGTCGGCCTGGAACGAGGGCGCAGAGGTCCGCGGCGGCGACCTCCTGGTGGTGGGTGGGTTCGACCGCATCCTCGAACCCCTCGGCGCCGGTGTCGACGTGCGGCTCCGCTCCCCGGTGGACCTCATCTCCTGGTCGCCGGATCGACCCGGGGCCCGGGTGCTGGGACCGACGGTCGACGAGACCGCCGACGTGGTCGTCCTCACGGTTCCGGTCGCGGTCCTGCGCTCGGGCCGTCCGCGCCTCGACGGGCCGGTGCCCACCGGATGGAGGGCCGCACTGGACCGCATCGCCACCGGGGTGCTCGACAAGGTCGTGCTCACCTTCTCTGAGGACGCGCCGGACGCCCGGTGGCCGGCGGCGCTCGTCACGCAGTGGTGGGGGGATCCCCGGGGCCGCTTCGCCGAGTGGATCGACCTGGCCGCCGCCACCGGGGCACCGACGATCATCACCACCAGCACCGGTCGTTCGGCGCGTGACCTGGAGGACCTGGACGACGCGACCGTCGTGTCGGAGGCCCTCCGGGCACTGGAACGCGTGACGGGGTGATGACCGATCGCAACCGGACGATCGCGGGTGGACTCAGCCCGCGACCGCGCCGCCCCGTCGCCAGTCGGCGACCTGATCGGCGTCGACGCCGAGCCACTCGGCGAGCACCTCGTCGGTGTGCTGACCGGCGTGCGATGGGGGGCGCTGGATCGCACCCGGTGTCCGACTGAACCGCGGCGCCGGGGACGGCTGGGGCACTCCGGCGACCTCGGTGTAGGTCCCCCGCTCCCGGATGTGCGGGTGGTCCAGCGCCTCTCCCATCGTGAGCACCGGGGCGAAGCACACATCGGTGCCCTCCATGAGCGCGCACCACTCCTCACGGGTCCGGGTCGCGAAGAGCGCCGCCAAGCGCTCGCGCAGCTCCGGCCAACGGGCCCGGTCCATCTGGTGGGGCAGCTCCTCACCGCGCGCCCGGTAGTCCTCCTCCAGTCCGGTCAGGCGGAGCAGCTCGGCATAGAACTGCCCCTCGATCGAGCCGATCGACACGTAGTGGCCGTCGCTGCACTGGTACGTGTCGTAGAAGTGCGCACCGGTGTCCAACATGTTGGTCCCGCGCTCCTCGCTCCAGATACCCATGGCCTTGAGCCCCCACATCATGGTCATGAGCAGCGCGGCACCGTCGACCATGGCGGCGTCGACGACCTGCCCACGGCCGGAACGCTGCGCCTCCAGCAGGCCACAGACGACCCCGAACGCCAGCAGCATCCCGCCGCCGCCGAAGTCACCCACCAGGTTGATCGGCGGCGTCGGCGGCTCGTCGGAGCGACCCAGGTGTGCCAGCACGCCGGCGAGCGCGATGTAGTTGATGTCGTGGCCGGCGGTCGGCGCGTACGGGCCGTCCTGACCCCACCCGGTCATCCGTCCGTACACCAGACGGGGGTTGCGACCGAGGCACTCGTCGGGCCCGAAGCCGAGTCGCTCCGCGACGCCGGGACGGAAGCCCTCGATCAGGGCGTCGGCCGACTCGACCAGGCGGAGCAGCACCTCCACTCCCTCGGGCGACTTGAGGTCGAGCGCCACGGATCGCCGACCGCGGTTGGACACGTCGGCCGGGGGCGCCGACGGGTCGCCGCCGAGCGCGTTGGCGGCGCGGTCGACCCGGATCACGTCGGCCCCCATGTCGGACAGCATCATGGCGGTGAACGGACCGGGGCCGATGCCCGCGACCTCGACGACCTTGACTCCCTCGAGTGGACCCACACCTGCTCCTGTTCGTGTTGATTCGTGCCGGTGGCGCGCTGCTGCGCACCGGGAGTGCGCCGGTCGCGGCGCCCGCCCGTGACTCAGACCCGCGCCCGGGCGACCGCCGAGGCGACCCCGTCGACGATCTGTGGCCAGTACTCGGGCGGCAGGTCGTGACCCATCCGATCCAGCGTCCGCAGCTCGGCTCCCGGAACGAGTTCGGCGGTCCGGACACCTCCACTGTGGTGCACCAGCGGGTCGGCGTCACCGTGCAGGACCACCGTCGACGCGTCGACCGAGCCGAGGGAGTCGGCCCTCGATCCCGAGGCGAGGATCGCCGCGAGCTGCCGACCGGTGCCGGCCGGGTCGTACGCACGATCGATGGCCTCGGCGGCCCGGGCGCGGACTCGAACCTCGTCGAAGCACCACTGGGTTCCGATGATCCGGTTGAGCGAGACCGCCGCCTCGATCCTGGCGGCCCGGTCCTCGGACGGGGAGAGCACGCCCAGGAGTGACCCGAGCACCTCGGCGTCGGGGGTGCCGACGTCGGGCTCCCCCGTGGTGGACATGATCGACGTGAGCGACTGCACGCGGTCGGGGTGTTCGATCGCGATCGTCTGGGCGATCATCCCACCCATCGACGCACCCACGACGTGTGCCCGGTCGACCTCCAGGGCGTCGAGGACCGTGACCGCGTCGGCCGCCATGTCCGACAGGAGGTACGCGGAATCGACCGGCTCACCGGCGGTCGCCGCGACGACGGCGCCCAACACGTCGACCTCGGCGTCGTGCAGGTGCGAGCTCAGTCCGGTGTCGCGGTTGTCGAAGCGGACCACGCGGACGCCGAGCGCCGCGAGGGAGTGGCAGAACTCGACGTCGTAGTTGATCGACTGGGCGCCGAGGCCGCAGACGAGCAGCAGCGTCTCGTCGCCGTCGCCGTGCGCGTCGAAGTGGAGCTCGATGCCGTCGGTGGTGGTCGTCGTGGGCACCGCAGCAGTGTGATCCCGCCTCCGCCGGCGGTCAATCCTGCCGGGGCAGGGTCAGCCCGCTGCGACCTCCACACCCCCCACGAGCGTCCGGATCAGGCCGAGGTCGTCGTCGAGCACCACGACGTCGGCTGCGTCGCCCGGCCGCAGACCGCGGCCGGCACCGCCCAGCGTCCGGGTGGCTGCGCCGCTGCACACCTCGGCCAGTTCGGGCCACCCGACACCCAGCTGGTGCAGTCCTCGCAGGACGACGAGGGGACCCCGGAGGCCGCCGGCGAGACGGCCGTCGGAGGTCGTACCGGCGCCACCGGCCGTGCTGGGGTCCAGCCCGGCAGCGGGCAAGGCGTCCGTGGTCACCGCGACCCGACCGCGGGCGGCCGCCAGCGTGAGGAGGACCACCTCGGGCGCCACGTGCACCAGGTCGGCCAGGAGCCCGACCGTCACCCGCGGATCACCCAGGGCCACACCGGCCGGTCCCGGATCCCGCGGGGCGAAGCGCCGATGGGCGTTCCAGCAGTGGGTGAGGTGGCGGGCCCCCCGGGCCACGGCGTCCCGCGTGGTCGCGGCGTCGGCGTCGGTGTGGCCGATCGAGACCACGACGCCACGTGCGACGAGCCGCTCGACCAGTGCGTCGGCACCGGGCAGCTCGGGTGCGAGCGTCATCATGCCGACCTCGCCGGCGTCGAGCAGTCGGTCGAGCAGCGCGACATCGGGTTCGCACAGGGTCGCCGGGTCGTGCGCACCCCGCCACGTCGGCGACAGGAACGGGCCCTCGAGGTGCGCACCGAGCAGCCGTGCGCCGCCGGTGCCGAGCGAGCGGGCCTCGTCCAACCGTTCGAGCGCTGCCGTGTAGACCTGGATCGACGTGGAGCAGAGCGTCGGCCTGAACGCCGTGCAGCCCTGGGCTGCGAGCGCGCGGGACGCCGCGTGCACCTCATCGACCGACGCGGTCCGCAGGTCGACCCCGGCGAAGCCGTTCACCTGCAGGTCCACCAGTCCGGGCAACGCCACGCCCCGACCCGACGGCGAGCAGCCGACCGCGGCGATCCGCCCGTCGCGGACCTCGACGTCACCGGGTTCGAGACGCCCGTCCACCACGGCGGCGGCGACGCCGAGTCGGCTGCTGGGGACCAGGGGATCCGGCGGGCCGGGCACGATGCGACAGTACCCCCGCTAGTCTCCGGGCTCTCCGGTCCGGCCGGACCGGCACCGGGCCGGGAACACGGGCGGGAGCGGCACCGGCCGGCTCCCACACCCGGACCCACCGGGATGGAATCGAACCGAGGTCGAGTGGCTGCAGGTGAGGCGAATGATCGGTCGGTCGACCTGCGGGTGGACCCGGTCACCGGCACCCCGGTCGTGGTCGTCGGCTCCCGTCAGGGTCGACCGAACCTGCCCGATTCCGACTGCCCCTTCTGCGTGGGCGGACTCGAGGCCCCGGACCCCTACGAGGTGCGCTGGTTCCCGAACCGCTGGCCGGCCCTGGGCGACGACCGATGCGAGGTCGTCCTGTACACACCCGAACACGACCAGACCTTCTGGGGTCTCGGTCGTCGCGGCGCCCGGCGCGTCGTGGACCTCTGGGCCGATCGCACCCGGGAGCTGGGGGCCAGGGAGGACGTCGACTACGTGCTCATCTTCGAGAACCGCGGGCCCGAGGTGGGCGCGACGATCGCCCACCCGCACGGCCAGATCTACGCGTACGACCGGGTGCCGCCGGTCCCGCTGCGAGCCCTGGTCGACGGCGTGCTGCGACCCGGGACCGTGCCGTCCACCCAGGTCGTCTGTGCCCACGGCGAGTGGATCGCGTGGGTGCCCGAGGCGGCGGGCTGGCCGTACGAGCTTCGCATCTCGACCGACGCGGCCGT
>CAIYGQ010000290.1 GCA_903925745.1 uncultured Actinomycetes bacterium
CGTCGTGGTGGTCTCCGGAACCGTCGTCGTGGTGGTCTCCGGAACCGTCGTCGTGGTGGTCTCCGGAACCGTCGTCGTGGTGGTCTCCGGAACCGTCGTCGTGGTGGTCTCCGGAACCGTCGTCGTGGACTCCGTCACGACAGTCGTCGTGCTGGTCGTGGTCGTCGACGACGGCGGGCAGTTCGTGTTGCCGAAGTACTGCTGTGCGGTCGAGGGGAACAGCAACGGGCCGTGGACGGGTCCGCCCGGCTTGATCACCGGCGGCGTGGACCCGGTGAGCACGTCGAACTGAGCTGGGGTGCACCCCTTGGCGAACCGGAAGGTGGTGGTGCCAGCCTCTGCCAGCGTCGCGGACTTCACGCCGGCGAGCGTCTGGGGCCACTGGATCCCGCGCTGAGGCATCGCGTAGATCGCGCCCTTCACCTCGAGGGGATCACACAGCGGCGCGGCGACCACGACCGTGACGATGAACTCCGTGGCCGAGGACGCGTAGGTCGCCCGCACCGTCCTGTTCGACCAGGCGGTCGGGATCTGGACGCACGGTCCGTCGGTGCCCGAGGGATCGAAGGTGATCGAGATGTCGTCGGGACCCGTGGTCCCGGTCCCCGGAGGGGCACCCGTGACACACCCGGCCAACATCACTGCTGCAGCCGACACGACCGCACACCACACCGCCACTCGCTTCGACACGCTCATCTCCCGGTCCCGCAGACAGCCGACGACCTCATCGAGAGGACGCGCTGCGCCGCCACGTCGGCTAGGTGCCGACGTGGCGCAAGGTACACAGGGGCCCCCTGCACACCAAGCTCATCGGCCGCAACGTGACGGATTTCCGGCCGAGCGTCACCGACAGCGCGTCGAGCACCGCGTGGAGCAGGAAAGCAGGTCGATCCACCACAGTTCGACGTGCCGGGCTCCGGGGAGATCGGGGCGAGCGTTGAGCTGGTGTCGGAGGGGGTGCGCACCTGCCGAGACGAGGGCGATTCCCCAGACTCCGACTGCATGAACCCCCGGCGACCGTGCGCCTCGTTGGAGCGGATCCCTCCCCCGCTCGGCTCAGAGCTGACTCAACGCAACGGTCCCCAGCACGAACTGAAGGACTGCTCCGAACCCGAAGATCACCAGACCGAGGAGCACCAGCGGAACAGTCACCCGACGAGGGCGACTCCGTTCCGACTGCATCGTCGACGACAGCACACCGAGCACGACCACCCCGAGCCCGAAGAGCGTGAACGCCCCCTGAGAGGACACTGAAATCAGATCCGGGCGATGGTCACGTCGTGTGCTCGAGCCGGTACTGACGGACGACCACCGGCTGTTGCTCCGGCGACGCCGCCGGGGCATCGCCGTGGAGCACGTCCGGGTCGAAGTCGATCCCTCCCGGGAACGAGACCGTTCCAGCGACCGGATCGACGACGACCGCACCGAACACCGCGTCGTCTGAGAGCGCCGCGAACACTCCCTCCTGACACGATGCGAAGTCGAGTTCGCGAGCCAGTCCGTCGGAGAAGACGACTCGGAGCACCCGGGTTCCGATGATGACCACCTCACGGACACGAACCAGCGACACGCTCACCACGCTACTGAAGCGGCTCGATGGTCCCGAGCGGAGCCGGCACCTGCGCCAGGTCCCACTTCGCAACGAGCTCCGACTGCCGCTCGATCGGCCACAGTTCCACGAGCCGCGCCGCAGTCCGAGGCAGGTCGGAGCGAGCGTTGAGCTGGTGTCGGAGGGGGGACTTGAACCCCCACGCCCTTGCGGGCACCAGCCCCTCAAGCTGGCGCGTCTGCCAATTCCGCCACTCCGACGTGGTCCACCGGTCTGGTGGGACGGGAGTGAACTCTAGCGCAGCGCCAACCGCGCCCCCATCCCGCCGATCCCTCCGCTGATCCCGATCAGGGGTCAGCTCACAGGGGCTACTCGAAGGTGGGGAGCCCCGATGGGGACATCACGTCGGCGGCCGCCTGAACGACGAACGGGTCAGGGGCCCTGGCCACCTCGTGGTCCTTGTGCTCGTAATCCAGGGTGTGCAGCACGTGGCGGATCGATTCGATCCGGGCCCGCTTCTTCTCGTTCGAGTTGACCACCGTCCACGGTGTGGTCGGGTTGTCGCTGTGGACCAGCATCGCGTCCCGGGCCCGGGTGTAGTCGTCCCACTTGCTGAGCGCCGCCTCATCGATCGGGCTCATCTTCCACTGCCGCAGCGGATCGTTGCGGCGGTCATCGAAGCGCTTCTTCTGGTTCTTGCGGGACACGGCGAACCAGAGCTTGAACAGATGGGTGCCGGACTCGACGACACTTCGCTCGAAACCCGGCACCTGCCGGAAGAACTCGCCGTACTCCTGGGGAGTGCAGAAGCCCATGACGATCTCGACGCCACCGCGGTTGTACCAGGACCGGTCGAAGAGCACGATCTCCCCCGCCGTCGGCAGGTGCTGGACGTAGCGCTGGAAGTACCACTGGCCGCGTTCGGTGTCGTTCGGCTTCGACAGCGCGACCACGCGCGCACCGCGTGGGTTCAGATTCTCGGTGAACCGACGGATCGACCCGCCCTTGCCGGCGGCGTCACGCCCCTCGAAGAGGATCACGACCCGCTGCCCCGAGTCCTTCACCCACTGCTGCACCTTGAGCAGCTCGATCTGCAGCAGGCGGAGCTCGTCCAGGTATCGGCTGTTCTTGATCTTGTCCGGATACGGGGTGGCGTCCTCCATGTGCTCGATGGACAGTTCCCCCACTGGAACCTCGCTCGCGTGCGTCACCTGGAACCCCTCACCCTCCGGCCGCCACGTTCCGGCCTCTCGACGACTCCACCGCTGGAACGTCGCACACTACCGGGTCAGCCCGGCGGCACCCCACGGGCGATCGACCACAGTTCGGCGAAGCGGGCCGGACCCAGCCTGGGTCGCAACGCGGAGGGCGACACCCCGGGCGCGTCCAGCGGGAGCCGTACCCGGAGCACACCGGGCCTGACCAGGAACCTGAGCGGCGGATCGACCCGCACCGACTCACCGTCGAGCCCGACGTTGAGCGGCCCCTGGGCGTCGACCGACAGCGTCTCCGCCTGCCACGACTGCACGTGGAGGGGACCGAGCAGCCCGGCACCCGGTTCGACGAGCACCACACCGAGCCGGCCATCCCGGAGCGAGGGCCTGGATCCGAAGCCCAGACGGGGGGCCAGGTCGTAGGCGTTGTTGGACACGAGCAGCACGACGGCGTCGCGGTGCTCGCCGCCGCGGTCGTCGACGAAACGGATTCCGAGCGGTTCAGCGTCCGGCCCCACCAGGTCGGGCATCACCGCCAGTGCGGTGCCGATCTTCCGTTCGCGGTACTGCTCGGCGGCGACGACCTCACCGTAGACGCCGAGCGAGACGTTGTTCAGGAACATGCGACCGTTGACCTCGGCCACGTCCACGCGCAGCGAGTTGGCGGAACCAAACGCGTCCAGGGCGCCGACGGGATCGTCACGGTCCAGGCCCAGGTCGAGGGCGAAGTGGTTCCTGGTCCCGGCCGGGACGCAGACGAACGGCAGCCCGAAGCGGACCGCGACCTCGGCGACCTGGGCGAGCGTGCCGTCACCACCGGCTGCACCCAGACAGTCCGCACCGGATTCGACCGCCGCGGCGGCCAGGGCCGGGAGGTCCGAGTGTGCGTCGAGCTCCACCACCTCGACCCCTCGTCGTCTCGCCTCGCCAGCCAGGTCCACGCGGGTCGCGGTGCCTCCGCCCGAACGTGGGTTCACGAACAGGACCGGGCGGTGGATGCGCCGGGTGGAGCGGCGCAGGCGGGCCTGACCCGAGCGGGGGACGTGGTAGAGCGCTGCGGCTGCGGCGGCACCGGCCACGCCCAGGAGCGCCGCACCGAGGAAGATGAACAACACGCCGCGGTCGGACAGCCACACGAGCCACAGCGACAGGACGACCAGACCGGCGGTCATCACCACCCAACCGGCCCGCTCCGAACCGCGCCGGCCGAGGGCCATCCACAGGCACCAGGGGGCCGGCACCAGGACGAGGGCGGCGAAGAACACCTCGGGGAGTCCCAGCACGAACCCGAGCGCCGACAGGAACAGGCCCACCGGGGCGGCGACGAGGGCGACCGATGCCTGCACCCGCCGTCGCGTCGAGATGACCCGGTTGCGCACGGCCGGTGTGGGACCCGGCCCGTCCACGGTGCTCAGACGTCGATGACGAGCGCGAAGATCAACGTGTTGATCGCGAACAACAACCCGATGACGACGGTGATCCGATCGAGGTTCTTCTCCATCACCGTTGATCCCGCTGCCGAGGCGCCGAGTCCGCCACCGAACATGTCGGAGAGGCCTCCGCCCCGCCCCGAGTGCACGAGCACCAGGATGATCAGGCCGATGCCGAGTCCGAACTGCAGGACCCAGAGGATCAGGCGGATGATGTCCACGGCGCGAGAGCGTATCAGTGCTGGCGGAACTGGACGATGGCGGCGAACTCGTCCGGTTCCAGGCTGGCGCCGCCGACGAGCGCCCCGTCGATGTCGGACTGCGCCATCAGCTCGGCGATGTTGCCCGGCTTGACCGAACCTCCGTACTGGATCCGCACCGATGCCGCCGCGTCGGCGGACCAGCCGTCGGACACGACCGAACGGATGTGGGCGCACATCGCCTGGGCGTCCTCGGCGGTCGCCGTCCGTCCCGTGCCGATCGCCCAGATCGGCTCGTAGGCCACGACGAGACCGGCCACCTGGGCAGCACCCAGTCCGGCGAGTCCGGCCCGGATCTGACCCTCGACCTTCGCCTCGGCCCCTCCGGCCTCGCGCTCCTCGAGCGTCTCGCCGCAGCAGACGATGGGAGTCATGCCGGCACCCAGGACGGCGACCACCTTCCGGTTCACCGACTCATCGGTCTCGCCGAACAGCTGCCGGCGCTCGGAGTGGCCCACGATGACGTAGGCGACATCGAGCTTGGCCAGCATCGTCGGAGACACCTCGCCCGTGAACGCCCCCTCGGACTCCCAGAAGCAGTCCTGGGCGCCCAGGACGATGTCCATGCGGTCGCTCTCGATCAGGGTCTGGACGGACCGCAGGTCCGTGAAGGGCGGGTGGACGGTCACCACGACGTCGTCCAACTCGGCGTCACCCAGTCGGTAGTGCAGCTTCTGCACCGCCTGGATCGCCTCGAAGTGGTTCTTGTGCATCTTCCAGTTGCCGCTGATCAGCGGTGTCCGGGCATCGGCCACGTGGGTTCCTCCTGGTCCTGTCAGTCGCGTGCGTTGGGCGCTTCGCGCAGTGCGGCCAGACCGGGCAGGTCGCCCTGCTCGATCAGCTCGAGCGATGCGCCGCCGCCCGTGGAGATGTGGTCGATCCGATCGGCCAGGCCGAACTCGGCGACCGCTGCGGCCGAGTCCCCGCCCCCGATCACCGTCATCCCCCGGCAGTCGGCGACCGCCTCGGCGACGGCCCGTGTCCCGGCGGCGAACCTGGGGTCCTCGAAGACACCCATCGGCCCGTTCCACAACACGGTTCGGGCCTCGGCGAGTGCATCACCGAACTCGGCTGCGCTGCCGGGCCCGATGTCCAGACCCATCCAACCGTCCGGGACGTCACGACCCACCGTCCGGACCTCGCCACCGGCCCCCGGGTCGCCGATCACACCACCGGGCCCGAGGGCGACCACGTCGCTCGGCAGCAGCAGGCGGTCACCGTGGCGCTCGAGCAACTCGGCACACGCTCCGACCTGGTCCGGCTCGCACAACGAGGCGCCCACCGAGTGCCCCATCGCCGAGAAGAACGTGAAGCACATCCCGCCACCGACCAGCACCCGGTCGGCGACACCCAACAGGGCCTCGAGCACGCCGAGCTTGTCCGAGACCTTGGAACCGCCCGTGATGGCCACGAACGGACGGCCGGGATCCTCCCGGAGGCCCAGCAGGACGTCGACCTCGCGGGCCAGGAGCAGGCCGGCGGCCGACGGGAGTGTCCGGGGCGGACCCACGATCGACGCGTGGGCCCGGTGCGAGGCCCCGAACGCGTCGTTGACGTAGGCGTCCTGGCCTTCGACGAGCCGGGCGACGAACGCCGGGTCGTCGGCGGTCTCGCCCGGGTCGAAGCGGAGGTTGTCGAGCAGTTCGACGCCCGGTGCCAACTCGGCGAGTCGGACCCGCACGGGTTCGACCGAGTACCGGGCGTCGGGCGCACCCTTCGGGCGACCCAGGTGGGTGCAGGCCGTGACGGTCGCACCCTGGTCCTGCAGCCACTGCAGGGTCGGCAACGCGGCCCGGATGCGGAGGTCGTCGGTGATGACACCGTCCCGGATCGGGACGTTGAAGTCGACCCGGACCAGCACCCGTGCGCCGTCGAGCGGCGGCAGGTCCTCGAGCTCGGGGACTCCGAACCTCACTGGTTGGCTGCGCCCACGATCAGGGACAGGTCAACCAGTCGGTTCGAGTAGCCGGCCTCGTTGTCGTACCAGGACAGCACCTTGACCAGGTTGCCCATGGCCATGGTCAGTCCTGCGTCGAACACCGAGCTGTAGGTCGAGCCGACGATGTCGGAGCTCACGAGCGGCTCCTCGCTGTACTGGAGGATCCCCTGCAGCGGTCCGGAGGCGGCAGCCGCCTTGAACGCAGCGTTCACGTCCTCGACCGAGACGTCCTGGTCCAGGACCCCGACGAAGTCGGTGATCGACCCGGTCGGGACCGGCACGCGGAGCGACGTGCCGTCGAGTCGGCCCTGCATGGACTGCAGGACCAGTCCGGTCGCCCGGGCCGCGCCGGTCGATGTCGGCACGATGTTCACCGCTGCCGCGCGGGCACGGCGCAGGTCCTTGTGGGGACCGTCGACGAGCATCTGGTCACCGGTGTAGGCGTGGATCGTGTTCATCAGGCCCTTCTGGACGCCGAAGGCGTCGTCGAGGACCTTGATCAGCGGGACGAAGCAGTTCGTGGTGCACGAGGCGTTGGACACGACGATGTGCTGCTCCGGGTCGAACGTGTCGTCGTTGACCCCGACCACGAAGGTGGCGTCGGCGCCGTTCGACGGCGCCGAGACGATCACCCGGGGGGCGCCGCCGGCCAGGTGGGCCGCCGCGGCGTCACGGTCGGTGAAGATCCCCGTCGACTCCACCACCACGTCGACACCCAGGTCGCCCCACGGGATCTCGGCAGGATCCCGGTGCGACACGACCTTCAGGGTGTCGCCGTCGACGGTGATGCCGTCGTCCGCGACCTCGATGGTCCCCGGGTAGGCACCCACCACCGAGTCGCGTGCCAACAGGTGGGCCATGACGTCCAGCGATCCCAGGTCGTTGACGGCCACGAAGTCGATGTCGGCACCCTTGGCCTTGGCGGCCCGGAAGAAGTTGCGGCCGATCCGGCCGAATCCGTTGATCCCCACACGAACGGTCATGTCTCTCCTCGGCTCTGCGGTCCCGGACCCACCGTGGCCCGGAGTCGCCCCATGCGAGCACGAACCCTACGGCGCCCGCCAATCCGGGGCACCCGCCAGGTCGGCCAGCACGGGCCCGAGCCGCTCGGGTCGGTGGGCGCCGCCGCCCGGATCGCACAGCGTCGCCGGTCGGAGCTCGGCGTCGACCGGACGATCGGGCTCACCGATGGTCTCCGGGTCGTAGACCACCACGGCGGGCCGGATCCCGTGGCGGGCCAGGGCATCGAGGTGGTCGGCGACGCCGTACCCCTCGGTCTCCGAGGCCTGTGGGCGCAGGTTGCAGACGTACACGAGCTGTCCGGCCGTGGCCGACAGCGCCTCGGCGATCCCCGGGATGGCGGTCGCCGCCAGCACGCTCGTGTAGAGGGAACCGGGTCCGATCACGACCTGGTCGGCCGCCAGGATCGCATCGACGGCCGCCGCACAGGCCGGCGCATCGGGCGGATCGATGGTCACGAGTTGCAGGTCGGGCTGTCGGGCCACGGCGACCTGGCCCCGGATCTCGGCGCCCGAGCCGACCACCGCCCGGAGCTGGACCGGGACCGTGGTCGTGGGGAGCACCCGACCGACGGTGCCCAGCAGGCGGCCGACCTCGTCCAGCGCCACCACCAGGTCCCCCTCGGAGTCCTCGAGTGCGGCGATCAGGAGGTTGCCCAGGGCGTGCCCCTGGAGCTCCCCGGCCTCGAAGCGGTGCTCCATGGCCCGCAGGAGAGGCGAGTCCGCGTCGGCCAGGGCCACCAGGCACTTGCGCAGGTCCCCCGGCGCCGGACGGTCCCCGGCGGCGCGGAGCCGACCGGTCGAGCCCCCGTCGTCGGCGACCGACACCACCGCCGTCACCGCACCGGCGTACCCGCGCGCCGCCCGGAGCGACGCCGCCAGTCCGTGACCGCCGCCGACCGCCACCACCACCGGACCGTCAACGGCCATCGGCGGGGTCACCGGTCCACGTCCCGGTGACGCACGCGGGTGGGCACGCCCCGCTCGAGCAGCCACGACGCCAGCTGCTCGGCGATCGCCACGGACCGGTGCCGCCCGCCGGTGCAGCCGAAGGCGACGGTGAGCACCGCCTTGCCCTCGGCCAGGTAGGCGGGCAGGAGCAGGTCGAGCAGCTGTTGGACCTGCTCGACGAAGCGGTCGGTCACGGGGAACGAGTGGACGTAGGCCTGGATCTCGGCGTCACGGCCCGACAGCGGCCTCAACTCCTCGACCCAGTAGGGATTGGGCAGGAACCGACAGTCCAGCACCAGGTCGGCGTCCGGCGGGACGCCGTGCTTGAACCCGAACGAGGTGACCGTGACCTGGGTCGTCCCGGCACCGTCGTCACCGGCGAACAGGTCGTGGACCCGGGCCCGCAGGTCGTGGACGTTCAGGTCGGTCGTGTCGATCAGGACGTCCGCCGATCCGCGCACCTCTCCGAGCAGCTCGCGCTCCTGTTCGACGGCGCCATCGATCGAGTCGCTCGAGCTCAGGAGCGGGTGTCGCCGCTTGGACTCCCCGTACCGGCGGACCAGCGTCGGCGTCGACGCGTCCAGGAAGACCGTGCGGATCGTCGTGCCCCCGGCCCGGAGGCGCTCCAGCTCGGTGGCGACGAGGGCCGCATCGGCACCGGTCCCGACCACCAGGGCCAGCGGGGCGGCATCCTCCTGGAACCGGGCCAGCTCGGCGACCTTCGGGATGAGCTCGGACGGCAGGTTGTCGATCACGAACCAGCCCAGGTCCTCGAGCGTCTTGCCCACCTGGGTCCGGCCGGCGCCCGACATTCCTGCGATCACGACCAGGTCGACCACACTCGAACGCTAGCGGTCGGAGGGACACCATCCCCCGCCGAACGAGCCCCACCACACGGGCGTTCCGGGCGATGACGGGCGTTCCGGGGCGGTGACGGGGAAATTCCGTCCGGGGTGCATCCGTCCCCGTCCATCCCGGCGAAACACGGGCAACCCCTAGCAAGGAGGCGCTTCGATGCGCAGCAAGACCCTGTCCACCGTGTTCGCCCTGCTCCTCGGGCTCGGCCTCGTCGCCGCAGCCTGCTCGAGCGACGACGAGTCGGCCCAGGAGGCCAACAGCGAGACGACCTCGACGACGACCGCCTCGGGCGGCAGCGAGACGACCGCGCCGTCCGACCAGACGATCGTCGACATCGCGGCGGCGAACCCCGACTTCTCGACGCTGGTCGAGCTGGTGACCCTCGCCGGCCTGGGCGAGACCCTGTCGGGTGACGGTCCGTTCACGGTGTTCGCCCCGACCAACTCGGCGTTCGCAGCGCTCGACCCGGCCACGGTCGAGGCGCTGAAGGCCGACCCGCAGGGCGCCCTCACCGAGGTGCTCAAGCTCCACGTGATCAGCGGCAACGTCGATGCCGCTGCAGCCACCGCAGCGGCCGGCACCTGCGTCGAGACGCTCGGTGGCAAGGTCCTGCTCGAGGCAATGGGCGCTGGCCTCACCGTCATGGGCGCGCCGATCGTCTCGACCGACATCATGGGCTCGAATGGCATCATCCACGTGATCGACGGTGTCATCACGGCCTCGTCTGAAGGGTGTTGATGATCGGGATGCTGACTCACTCCGGGCTATCGTGAGATTCAGAGTTGCGTCGTTCGCGGAGGAGCGAGTCGATGGGTGAACAGAACCGGCGTTGCCCCCGGTGCGATGCGGTCGTGACCGGTCCGTTGTGCACCACGTGCGGCGCTCCAGCAGATGCCGGGGCCGCCGTGTCGACGGCGCCCTCCATGGCGTCGCCGGTCGTGCAGCCGACGGTCGCCCAGCCGGTGGTACCGGCCACTCCACCCCCGGTGGGGCCGCCGCTCTCGCCCGGACCGGTCGGCACCGGCCGGGAGGGCAGGTCCCCGCTGGTTCCGGTGTTGGTGGCGGCGTGCATCGCCGTGGCGGTCGTGACCGCAGGGGTCGTCGCAGCAATCGCGCTCGGCGGCGATGACGACCCCGTGGTGGCTCCGGCTTCCACCACGTCCTCCTCGACGACCACGTCCTCCTCGACGACCACGTCCAACCCGATGCCGGCAACGCCCCCGCAGGTCGTGGTGGTGGTGCCGCCCCCGACCGGCGATGGTGGAGGTGCTGACGGCAACGGGCCGAGCGCTGGGAGCAGCCGGATCGGAGACGTCCCGAATACGGGTGACGAGGGGGACGTGCCCGCTGTGTCGTCGAGTCGCCCTTGGGTCGCCGTCGCAGCATCCATTGAGCAGTCCAGGAGCGACGGGTTGGACGTCGCTTACGACACCGCCAGTAGGACCTCCATGCCCGGCTACTCCGTGGAGGTCTACGACAGCGGCGAGTTCAGCGGCCTGAACGACGGATACTGGGTCGTGGTTGGTGCCCCCATGTCCTCGAGGCAGGAGGCTGTGGACGCCTGTTATGCCTCGGGACTTGGTGTCACGGGTGACGGTTCGGGCGGTCAGTGCTATCCCGCCAACGTGTTCAACGGCGACCGGTGACCGCGTCTCGGATCGAGTCGTCCGGTCAGTCCTGTTCGACGATCGGGAAGTCGCAGGACGGGTCGCGGTCGCTGAAGGAACCGTCGAGTTGTCGTGCGCCGTCGGAGTCGGGCAGCATTGGGATCGCGTCGTAGCTGAGTTCATAGGTGCGTTCGGCTCCGGCGGCGACGTCGTTCAGGTCGAGCGCGCGGAGTTCGGCGAGTGACTCGACCAATCGCGTGCCGACAATTTCGCTCCAGTCGATGAGGTCCTGCTGAGCCTGCGCGCCGTCGGGCCCAGTGAGTCGGTGGTCCTGGGCGAACTCCCCGGTGCGCTCGACCCAGCGCCGGTTGGACTCCAACTTGACGAGGGCTGCGGCATGGAAGGACCGGAACGCCGGGGCCTCAACCCGGTCCCACTCCTCTTCGGCATTGAAGTTGGCCGATGCGCCCATGACTGCCTGCAACGCAGCGAAGTAGTCCTCCTCGCTCGACGGCCCGGACTGCTGGGCGTCGTCGAGTCTGCAGTAGGCGCTGGCGTACTCGTCGGCGGTCAACTCGCCCGGCTCACTGAGCAGGCGCCACGCCACGACACCAGCGCCCGTGGCGAGCAGCGCAGCGACGATCCCGATCCCGACGGCCGGCCCGAGCCTCGATCGATGTGCCCCGGTGGGCGGTGACGACGGCTCCACCGGCGCATTGGGTGGCATTGCTCGAACGCTGTGGGTCCAGGATGTGCCGTCGAACCAGCGGACGAGACGGGGATCGCTGGGGTCCGGGTACCAGCCGGGTTGATTGCTGCTCACGGTCGTCATCCCTCAGTCGTCTGAGTACGGGAACAAGCAGTAGTTGTCCTCTTCCTCGGGGAACTCGTCGCGGACCTCAGTGGCCTCGTCGGACTCATTGAGTCCGTCGTAGCCGAGATCGATCTTCTCCATCGACTCGACGGCGTCGGCGGGGTCGTTGAGGTCCACTTCGCCCAGATCGGAACGGGCCTCGGCGATCCAGCCCTTGGCGTCGTCGCTCCACTCGAGCAGGTCGGTGCGCAGGTCCTCGCCGCCGGAACCACGGAGCTGGTGCCCTGATGCGAAGGTCTCCGTCGCATCGATCCACGCCGCGTAGGCGTCCACCTGCGCCACGAATGCATCCCGGTAGTCCGTCGCCTCTCGGTCTCCGACACCTGAGTAGTCGGTCTCGCTCGTATCGGAGTCGTAGTCGAGGTCGAGCCGTTCGTAGGCATCGGACATCGACTCGCCGGCTGTTTCGAGGGCCTTCGCCTGCTCCTCGAACTGGTCGCAGAACTGCTTGGAGTACTCCCTGGCACTCACCTCCTCGACCCCATTCATCGTCCGCCAGACGAGCAGACCGGCGATCAGGGTGATGGCGACGGCGGCGATCGCCCCTCCGGCGACCAACGCAGTCCGACCTCGGTTGCCGGAACCCGGAGGCGAGTTCACCGAACCCGTGGTCGCCCCGGACACGGATGCGATCGGCTGGGTGCTGTCGGTCCAGTTGGCCCCGTCGAACCATCGTGCCTGTGTGGGGTTCTCAGGATCCGGGTACCAGCCGGGTGTGGGACTGCTCACGTAGGGCCTCCTGGTTGGCGTCGGTGCGGGTGGACGGTCACGGGACCAGTTCGGTGTCTGCGAACACAACCGAGCCGTCGGCCACGATCGAGCCGTTCCGGTCCTTGCCCGTGTAGGTGATCTGGAGCCTGAGCCGGAGGACGTTGTCGACCGGGACATCCAGTTGCGCGATCTCGGTCAGCCGGATCGGGCCGCTGAAGAGTTCGACGCCGTCACCGAACACCTGGACGGTGCCAGCGATCTCCGCATCTGCATCCTGGTTGAATCCCACCACACCGGTCATCCGGCCGAACTTCCGTCCGAGGTCGTACTCGACCCACGACGGGCGGTAGCTGGAGCCTGAGAAGTAGACGGAATCGGTGTAGGTCGTCCCGTTGACTTCGACGACGCTGGTTCCGGGCCCGTCCGCTTCCTGATCGACGGGTTCGAGCTCCGAGAGCGCGACGGGTGCGATCGACGCGCCTGATCCGGGCCGAGAGGTCGACTTCGTGGTGCCGCCGTCCCCCTTCTCAGTGGTACCGCCGTTCCCCTTCTCAGTGGTACCGCCGTTCCCCTGCTCAGTGTTCGTGGTCCACGCGGCTCCGTCGAAGTAGCGGGCGAGGCCGGGGCGTTCGGGATCCGGGTACCAGCCGGGATCGGGGTTGTTCACGGTAGCTGGGTCCTCCTCAGGAGACGGTCACGTCGAAGATGCAGGACGTGCGGATTGACGTCGATCCGCACGACAGGACGAGGTCGGCATCGCCAACGTCGCTGATGCTGAGTGAGTCGGTCGAGGATCCGGAGTACGAGAAGCCGGTGCTGTCGTAGCTGTCGTCGGACTCGACGCTCGCCGACCACGAACTCCCTTGGACCGTCAGGTCGATCGTCGTGGTCCCGTAGTCGTTGCCGAGTGAGATCCGCTCCGTGCTGGTCGCCCCCGATGGCACGATGATCTGCCGAGTGCTGGTGCCGTCGCTGAACCCTCGGAGTGACGGCACGAGGTCGAACGCAAAGTTGTCGCCGGGATCGCCGGATCCGACGACGATGAGTTCGGAGCCCGCCGGGGCCTCTGCGTCGCTGCCGACGTACTCCCCGAGGAGCTCGTCGGTGCCCACCGTCCAGGTGCTGGCGTACGCATTGCTGCCGTCGGTCGGATCCATCTCGACGTTGAGTGACGTCGAACCCTGCGGGAGCCGAACCCTCCACAGGGCGACGCCGGAGTCGTCGAGCTGGCCGCGCAGTTCGGTTCTCAGTCCAGACCGGACCTCGATGGGGGTCGCTACAGCTGGTACGAGCGCAACCCGGGCCGCAGGGAATCCGTTCTCGAGACCTCCGACGAACGCGCGGGTGGTGCCGTCGGCCCGGAAGACCTGGTTGTTGTCGCCGAAGGGGGCGAGACCGAGATCCTTGCCGTCGGCTCCGGTCACGCGGAGCTGCACGTCCGAGCTGGATCGCACGTCGTCGCCGTCGAGTGAGTCAGCATCGACGGCGACACCGACCACGTAGTCCTGCCCCGCAGTCGTTGCCAGCTCGATCACGGCGAAGCCTCGTTCGTCGAAGGGCACGTCGATGACGGACGACGGTTCGATCCTGGCGGCCGGCTGCCCCGAGGTGGTGAGCAGGCCGGCCTGGACGGCATCACGGTCGATGACCTCGAGCGCTCGGCGCCCCCAGTCGATGGCCGTCGCGACCGGATCGAGCTTCCAGCCGTCGTCGACCTGCCGCACGATCACCGATGGGCGATCGAGTCCCGTCTCGGACAGCTTCCGGCCCATGGGTGAGTCGGCAGCGAAGCAGAAGGTCAGTCCAACCAGACGGACGCAGTCGGAGGTGTCGGCCGGCTCGCCGGGTGGCCCGTAGTCCAGTTCGTTGGGTTCGTCGTCATCGATCGAGAATCCGACGGCGCTCGCAACGAGGCGTCGGCCACCGTTGCCGTCCTCGGTCTCCAGTTCGGCATCGTCCAGCACGAAGCGGCCTGATGTGAACCCGGTGCCCGCCAACCACGACTCAAGGAAGTCGCCGTAGGGGCCGATGACCCTCGCCTGGTCCGAGGGCAGCCGGTCGATGAGTTCGCCGGTGTCGGCGTCCTCGACGGCTGCTGCGACGTCACCCGGAACGTCCTCGGGTTCCGGTGACCCCGAGCCGGGTTCCCCGCCGTCCCGGAACGCGCCGTAGTCGGGATCCTCGTCGAATCCGATGTCGTCGGACTGGTACCGGTAGAGGTACTCGAGTGCGGTCATGCCCGGGGACACGTACCAGCCATCGCCATCGTCGACGACCATGACGAACAGGTCGGTCTCGCCCAGGGAGTCCTGATCGATCGACGCATCCACATCGGCCAGTTGCTCCGCACCGGCGAGCTCGGAGCCTGTTCCGGCGATCGACGCGCTGCTGTAGGCGACCCGGAACCGGGGATTGCGCACCGTGACGCGGGCGACACCCTCCGCCTCGTCGCGGACGTCGAGCTGGTAGTCGTTGACCTCGACGTCGAGTCCGGGGACCGTGTTCCCGGCGGACACCCTGAGCTCCTGGGCCTTGCCGACCGCATCGGTCACGAAGCCCGGGAGCTCCCTGACCTCGGCGGGATGCATCACCGATGCCGCGGCGATCGGGTCCTGCGCCCCGATCGAGCCGATCAACGTCTCGACGGCCGCCTCCGGGGACCCGGCGCCACCCCGGAGCAGGAAGGACTGCGCCGCCCAGTAGGACGTTCCGACCGCCAATGCGACCCCGAGGACCAGCGCGGTGCCGACCAGCAGGCGTCGCCCGTTGGCGGTCCTGTGGTCCCGACCAACACCCGGGGTCGCCGGTTCAACGGTCGGTGGAGGCAGCGTCAGTCCACCGGCGGGCGGTGGCGGCGGTGCGATCGGTGGAGGAGCTGGCGGCATCGAGGGCGGGGCCGCAGGTGGGGGTACAGCCGGCGGAGGCGGTGCCGTTGGAGGAACTGCGGGGAGTCCGACCGGAGGTGGTCGGTCTCCCCGCTGCTCGAGGGCTTCCTCCCACCACGGCCGATCCGGGCTCACGGTCGCCTCCGGGTGTGGTGGGTGTCCACGGCAACGATGGTCAGCAGCCCGGCGGCGCCGATGGCGAGGGTGAACAGGGCGGGCCCTGCAGTGCTCCGCAGCACGGCGATCCCGGCCAGCGACGCGATGAGGAGGGAGCAGGCGAGGGCGCATGCGAGCCGGAGACCCACCTGCGGCGAGACCAGCGACACGAGGACGCAGAAGAGCCCGCCGACCACCATGACGACCAGGAAGGCTGCTGCAAGGGAGCTGATCCGTGCGCTGCCGAGTCGAGTCCCGGTGCCGAGTGCCGCCCCCAACCCGACCGTGGAACCGGCCCCGTCGCTGCTCGCAGGCAGGGACAGGGCGACGCCAGTGGTCACGCAGAGGGCAACCGGCACGAGAACCGACGTCCACGGCCGACTCAACGTCTCGCCACGTGCGTCGCCCAGACCCTCTCGGAACCCGTCGCTGCCGTCAGCCGGAGCCGACTCACCCCGTGATCGCATCGCCTGACACAGTGGTTCTTCGGGGCGTCGTGACCGCAGGGGCGACACGTGGGCAACCGATGTTGCGCTCATGGTCGTCATCTCCCGTTCGTGGACCCCGGTTCCGACGTGACCGGAGCATCCAGTACCTGCGAATCCTCGGTCGAAACGCAGTTCGAGGCCATGGGGAGCACTTCCCTCGACGTCTGGCCGAGCCGGGTTGCCCCGCTCCCGGTGGTGACGCGTCCTGGTGGTGACGCGGCACCTGGCGGCGCGACAATGAGGCGTGAGCGAACGCCTGTCGGAATTCGGAGACGATCCGGTCGGGATCGCCACCGGCAGGTCCGAGGTTGCGACCGCCGTCATCGATACGCGACGGAACTGGTCGGCACTGCTCCTGGTGACCGGGGGGCTCCTGACCGCCGGCATACTGGTAGGGGCGTTGGTGGTGACATCGAGTTCGTCGGATCGCTCGTCATCGTTGCGTGTGGTGATCCTTGACGAGACGAGCGTGGAGAATCCGGCTCCGGCGAATGTCCAGGTGACGGTCGGTGGTGTCACGAAGCAGCTCGCATGGGAGCAGGGCTCGGCCACGGTCGACGTTGCGGACACGTTCGCCGGCGCCGATCAGGTGCCCGTGTCGCTCAGCGTCCCTGAGCTCGTCGAGTTCACGGTCACGCGGGCTGCCGTGTCCCAGGACGCTCCTCCCGTCGCACTGGTGCGGATCAGTGACGACTCGGTCGAGCTCGAGGGCTCCGGCGGTCCGATGCCCCGCGTCAACCCAGCACGTGCATCGAGGCAGCTGGCGAATGAACGTCAGCGCGCCGAGGCAGAGGTGATCAGGGTGGAGCGCGCGAGGGTCAGAGCGGTCCTGTGGGACGCGCTGTACCGGTACGAGCGGGCGAATGGGACGTTCGACGGGATCTGGGCCGGACGGGAGCGCGCGCCCTACGACGAGATCCACTCCGTCACGCATGCTCGGGTCCTGCCGGAGATTCGGGGTGTCATCGCCGATCTGGCTGGGGCGTCCTCGGCCGACACCACGGGGCAGCAGGCCATCGACGCGGCTCGGTCCTGTCTGGTTGCGATGCGTGACTACTACGAGCGTGAGGCCTCGTTCGACGGGTCGCAGACCGATGATCAGAACGAAGGGGAGCAGCAGGCGGCGTTCGACCGCACCGGTCCGGCCTGTTCGGAGTGGGGGCGCCTCGCGGCATCCCTCGGGGCCTGAGCATCGCTGTGGATACTGCAGCCTCGGGCAGGTCAGCCCATCAACTCGAGCAGCTGGGCGGTCAGTCCGATCGTCGATGACCGGTCGAGGGACACCTCGTCGCCGTCGCTCCAACCCCACCTGAGGGTCGAGCCGCTCACCGCCACGGCGGTCCAGCTGATCGGGGTCGCATCGGGGAGCGCCACGATCAGCAGCTCGTCGATTCCGTCGCCGACCCGTGCCCGCTCCATCAGGTCGTCGGCGCTCGACGTGATCGTCATCTCCTGAACGGTGCCAGCGCTGTCGGCGACCATGCTGCACAGATCCAGGAAGAGCGGCACCGTGAGCGGTGCTGCGACAGAGGTCGTGGGGGACGGAGCGTCGGCGTCTCCGGTCGCCGGGTGGGCGATCAGCGTGAGGCCTCCGGCCCAGACCTTGACCTGACGTGCCCCGGCGCTGCTCACCCGGCTGACGGTGATCCGGCGGCTGTTGGCGGCGGCCGCCGCCAGCCGCGCCGCCGGCGAGTCGGGCTCGCAGTACGCAAGGCCTCGGAGCTGGTTGAGGCTGATCTCCGTGACGGAGCTGCCCGGCACATCTGACGTTGTCTCGTTCATCGCTTCACGCTCCGGTCGTGGAGATGGTGAGTGACGCGACGATTGAGTCGAAGTCGTCCGCCCAGGCCCGCCACTCGGTTGCAGCGGAGCTCATGGCGAGACCGACGGAATGGTCGGCCAGGTCGACCGTCGCCGTGTGTTCGATGAGGAGTTCATCTGCCCCGGCAGTCGTGCTGATCACGGTCAGGGCCTGGAACCCGTCCTTGATCGTCGTCACCGATGAGAAGAGGACCCCCGACTCGGTGGCCTGGGAACCATGGTCCTGCACGGTCAGCACGACATTGGTGACGAAGTTCGACTCCGACGTCCGGTCCATCGGTCCCAGTCCCACCCGGGTCGTGGGGTTGGACGCTGCATCCGTCCAACCCGGGGGCAGCGTGATCGCTGCGGTGATGCCACCGCTGGTGATGCTCAACTCGGTCGTGTCGTCTGTCCTGGGTTCGGTCACGTGCGTGCTCCTGATCGTTGTGTGGAGGTGGCTGACTCGTTGGAGCTCGTCAGTCGAAGGGGTTCAGCGCACCGACGGTACTCTTGCCGAAATTCCAGAGGCCCTCCCCGACGTCCTTGAGGCCTCCGAGGATGAGGTCGTCGAGCTCGCCGGCCTTCAGCTTCTGGTAGAGCTCGACCACGGTGTCGGCGATACCGTCGAAGCTACCCTCGGCCGCCCCGAGGATCGCCTTCTTGACCGGAGCGAGCAGCATGCCGATCCCCTTGGAGATCCACCAGGCGGCCACGGCACCGGCGCCCGGGAACACGACGTTCATGATCGCCTGGGTGAGCACCTTGAGGATTGCGTCGAGGCCCTGTTCCGCCGCGAAGCGGAGGGCGGTCTCGATGATGGCGTGGAGCATGGCCTCGTCGGGAGGCAGATGCGAGTGCTCGGACAGGTCCTTGAGGAAGTCGGCGAGGACCTCGGCGATGTCGAGGATCTCCCCGAAGGCATCGAGGAAGGCCCCGAGGTCACTGGCGTCGACTCCCAGGTCGTCGAGGAGCGCCTTGAGGAACGACAGCAGCTCGGCGACCTGGCCGCCGCCGTCGATGACCTTGCGAATGGCGTCCTCGGTCAGGCCGAGCGCCCGCAGCAGATCCTCGTTGGAGCCATCATCGTGTGCGTCGCCGGGTCCCCCGGGAGCGACACCGGGGGGGCTCGGCCGTGGTGGAGTATCGCCACTGGTGCGTCGCTGCTCATCGGCCTGACGATGGAGTTCGCTGCCGGCCTCCTTGAGGAAGGCGGCGGCATCGACGATGGCACGCCCGTACTCGTTGTCCCAGCTGCGGCGGAAGCGGTCGGCGTCGCGTCCGTTCCACGGAGTGGAGTGGATGGGGCGGTCGAGTCGCTTGCGGGTGGCGGACAGGTCGTCACCGGTGGTGGCGAGCGTCCGGGCCAGGTGGTCGAGGGCGTCGGGGTCGGCGCCGAGGAGTTCTCCCATGATGTGCTCCGTGGGTCTCAGTCGGAGATGCGGGCCTGCTGGTCCGCATGGTCTCTGGCGTGACGGGCTGCGCTGCGGAGGCCGTCGACGACGTCGCGGAGCCTCCTGTGGTGGTGGCCGGACCACTCCGAGACGAAGTGATCCCGGTCCGTGCCCTTCCAGGGGGCGGACTCGACCCGGGGTGTGAGGGACGAGACGGCCGCTTCGATGGTGTTGGCCTCTCGCTCGAGTTGGCGGGCGAGACGTCGGACCTGCTCGACGTCCATGCCGCTCAGGTTGTTCGTGTTCACGTGGGTTCCCCTCCCGAATGGTGGTGCCGGGTCAGTGGCGCCGGGTGAGTGGCGCCGGGTGAGTGGTGCCGGGCCGGGCCGACGGTTGCGGGTCCGACCGGAGGAACCGATCGGACCCGCAACCGGGCGGCTCAGGCGCCGGAGGTCTCGCGCTGCTGGTTGGCCTGGGTGCGGAGTGCCCGCTCGACCTCGCGCAGGGCGTTCGTGATGTTGTCGAGCTGACCGCGGAACGTGGGCCAGTCCCCCCGGAACTTCTCGGCGTCGTTGCCCTTCCAGTTGCCCGAGGTGGAGTTCACCTGGTTGTCGAGCTCACCCTTGATCCGATCGAGCTCTCCGGCCTTCGCCCCGAACTGGCCGGCGACGCCATCGATCTCATCCGGGTTCATCCCAAGGAAACCTGCGCTCATGATTGCTCTCCCTTCGTGTCGCAGTCCCCGTGTCGGGGTCCTGCCACCGGCGACCTGCCGGTGAATGCATTGTCGGGGAAGTGGACCCGGAACACCATGGGGAGCACTTCCCCGGATCCGATCCGGACCTGAGCTCACTCGGTGACTGCCACCTGGACCTTGTGGGCGCGACCGTTGCGGACGTAGACGCCGCGACCAACCGGGAAGTCGGCCCGGGACATCCGGGGGAACTGGACACGGAACAGGGTGTCGCCGTCCAGTTGGTCCGGCTGCAAGACGATGCCGTGCCGGGCTGACTTGACCGCCTGCAGTACGGGCCAGCTGCCCGTGAGGTCCTGCGTCTCGCCCTCGCCGATGACGAAGACGTTGTGCGAGCGACAGGCGCGCAGCAGGTCCTGCAGTTGGTACTCCGCCTCGGAGCCGTTGATCTCACCGATGCCGTCCAGGACGAGCACGCTGTTGTCGGGAGGAGGGGCACCCTCCCACGCGCTCGTGACGCGGTCGGCCAGGTCGCTCCACTCCTGCGGGGTGACGGCGGCGTCATGCCACGCCAACTGCGCCAGTGGCGAGCGGGCGCTGCCCACGTAGATCCCGTGCAATGGTCCGCGAGCGCGCTCGAGTGAGGCCAGGATCGTTCGCACCGTCGTCGTGCGTCCGCTTCCGGCCGGTCCGGCCACGAGGAAGCCGCCGGTGGGTTCGAAACCGATCGGTGAGAGGGTCTCGTCATCGACGCCGAAGACGGGCCGGCCGTCCGCAGCCGGACCCAGCGACCCCAGCTCGACGTACTCGCTGAGTCGCTCCACCGGTGTGGCCGCCACCGCCCCGGCACGCCGCATCGACGCGGCGAGTTGCCGAATCGCTGCCGCCTGTTCGGTGACGTCCACGGACCCACCGAGCACCGCAACCTGCACCTCGGTGCCGGTGAGGAACCCACGCCCGGGTGGGGTGTCGACGCCGAAGCCCCCGCGTGGAACCCGGAGCGTCGACTCGTCCAGGTCGTCGGCCAGCCGCAGGGCCAGTCGTTTGGTGACGGTCGCCCCCAGGGCCGGTGGCATGGCGCCCACGCGATCGGCCGCGAGGGCGACGTGGACACCGACCGGGCGGCCATCGGCCGCGACGCTGACGAACTGCTCGAAGACCCGGGCGAGCGGCCCCGACTCGAAGGCGTTGCGGAACGCGCTCAGGCCGTCGAGCAGCAGCAGGATCCGCGGTTCGTCGGCGTTGCCGCTCAGTCGTCGGTACTCCTCGATGGTTCCGGCGTTCGTCGCTGCGTAGCGAAGGGCCCGCTCGTCGATCGTCTCGCGCAGCATCCTGATCAGGCGGACCGAGCGCTCGCTGTCGTCACCGGAGATGATGGATCCGACGTGCGGCAGGGGCTCGAGTGCCGCCAGGCCGCGCGACGCGTAGTCGAGCGCGTGGACGAAGCACGGTCCCCCCCGGGCGGTGAGTCCGGCCGATACGGCGAGCGACCGCAGGAACGTCGACTTGCCCGAGCCGCTGGTGCCGAACACCGCCATGTTGCCGTCGACGTCCGGGCGGTAGGCCACCTCGGACTGCGACTGGCGGTCAGGGTGGTCGGCGACGCCGAAGACGAGCTCTGAGTCCTTCCGGGCCATCGGGAGCGCCGACAGGTCGTAGGTGGCGGCCAGATCCGGCAGCCACGGCCGACGCGGCGGCTCGACCCCGGCCATCTCGGCTGCGGCGTTCACGCTGCCGACGAGTCGCTGGATGTCGGTGGGCCCGGGGTCGGCACCGCCGACGTCGTCGGCGTCGATCAGCGCCGTCCACTCCTCGGTGTCGCCCAGGTCCAGGACCCTGATCGAGACCTCGGCGGCCGAGGACCCGGGTGTCGTCCAGCCGCCCACGTAACCGGCCTGGAAGACGCTGAGTCGACCGGGCCCGGTCTTGGCGATGGCGCGTCCTGGGAGCTCCGGATCGAAGGTTGCGGCGAGGGTGGTGTCGACCACGTCACGTGAGTCGTCGGCATCCGCCATTCGGAGTGCGACCCGAAGGTTCGTGTTGGCGCGCAGGTTGTCCTTGATGACGCCGGCAGGCCGCTGGGTCGCCAGGATGAGGTGGAGACCGAGTGACCTGCCCCGCTGCGCGACATCCACCACGCCGTCGATGAACTCGGGGACCTCCTGGACAAGTGCCGCGAACTCATCGACGATGATCACGAGGCTCGGTGGACACTCGGGATCCCCACGCCGCTCCAGTTCGAGCAGGTCCTTGGCCCGACGGCTGTTCAGGATGCGTTCCCGATGTCGGACCTCGGCCCGCAGCGAGATCAGTGCCCGCTGGACCAGATGCGGCGAGAGGTCGGTGACGAGTCCCACCGAGTGCGGCAGGTTCACGCAGTCGGCGAAGGCGGCGCCGCCCTTGTAGTCGATGTACAGGAACGTGACCCGCTCAGGGCTGTGGGCGGTGGCCATTCCCAGGATCCAGGTCTGGAGGAACTCGCTCTTGCCGGCGCCGGTGGTGCCGCCCACCAGGGCGTGGGGCCCTTGGGAGCGGAGGTCGAGGACGAGGGGGTCCAGCGCCGATCGTCCGACCAGGGCGCGGAGGTCGCTGCTTCGCCGTCGCACCCCGGCGGGGACTGCACTGCGCAGCGAATCCGACTCGGTCCAGCGCTCCACCACGGCTGCCGGTTCGTCGGCCAGTTCCGGCCCACTCTCGGCCAGGAACGACACCGTGGACGGCACGTCCGACTCGTCCTCGACCCGGCTGCCTGCATCGTGGACGGGCGACAGCCTGCGAGCGACCCACTCGGCGGTGCTGGCGTCGAGTGGTTCGATGACGACGGGCTGGACATGCTCCGCCTCGATCACCTTGCCGGTGGCCGCCCCGTTGACCACGTCGCAGTCGAGGAAGGTGCGCGCCGCAGCGGGGATGTCCGCCACGCTGGGGGCCGTCCACAGGATGTGGATCCGGGCGGCCGGACCGTGCTCCATCAGGTCGACGACCTGGGGTCGGTCCACCGGTGCGTCGCCGTCGACCAGGACGACCACCACCGGGAGCGTGTCGGGTTCCGCCTCGCTGTCGCCGTGGGCGCCCGTCCGGAAGCGGACCAGGTCGAGGAGCCCCCCGACCAGCGCAGCGCACTCCGGGGAGGTCGTGGCGCTCGCTGGAACCGACAGTGGCCAGTGGTCCCCGCCCAGGTGGGGGAGCCACTTCAGCCAGTCCCACTCGCGGGCGCCCGAGTCGGAACACAGGACGGCGAGTTGCACCTCTGCGGGTGAGTGGAGGCCGAGGAGTTGCACGAGCAGTCCACGGGTGACGTCCCGTCGGACCTGGTCGGGTCCGGCGACACCGATCGATCCGCACTCGGCGAGGGTGGCGACGACCGGAACGTTGTCGATCATCCGGTAGGGCTCGACGGTGGCCAGCAGTTCGTCGCGCAGCTCCGGGAACGTGTTGCGCTGTTGCTGGACCTCGATCTCTGTCCGTGATTCCTGGCGGCCCAGCCCCAGCCGGAGCGTGGCGAACGACTCGTGTTCGGGCCGCCGGGTCCAGAGCAGGGGGGAGAGCCTCTGGATCGCCTCGACGACCGCTGACGTCGGTGGAGCCTCGCTGTGTCGGAGCGCCCGCTCCACGTCGTGGTGGCGTCGGATCTCGGCGACGAACTGGGCGAGCTGTTCCCGGAACGTCTCGGTCGCCTCGATGCGGTCCAACCGGGCGTTGCGGCGTGCCTCGAAGAACGTGCCGACGACCATGAGCGGGCTGAACAGGAGGAACAGCAGCATGTACGCCTCTCCGGTCACGGCGAAGAGGGTCAGCCCGAGCAGGATCGGCAGGACCGCCGTGATCAGCGGGAATCGCTGTGGCCGCTGGGGCTGCGGTGGGGTGGGCGCCTCCAGTTGTTCGCCCTCGTACTGCGGGTCGAGCCTGGGGGAACGGGTGAAGGGGATGCTGCCCGGTGGGAGCGCTGCGGCGCGCCGGGCGGCGTCGCTCGCCAGGGCCACGCTGATGAGCGAATCGCCGAGCAGGACCTGGGTCTCGTTGGTGACCTCGAGCCGGGCGACCCGGTGCCCAGCCACCACCAGTCCGTTCGACGATGCGTCGTCGACGAGTTCGACCCTCTCGCCGACGATGACCCGGGCGTGCCGCTTCGAGATCAAGGGGTCGTCGATCATGACGTCGCAGGTCTCACTTCGGCCGATCGTCGTGACACCGTCACCCAGGTCGAAGGTGCGACCGGCTGCCGGGCCGGTCAGGACCGACAGCTGGGCGGCGGCGGTCGACGTGCCGGGTGGAGCCTCGACCACCTCGAGGTACTGCCCGGAACCGAGAGATGAGTCGGTCACCGGCAGTCGTGGGTCCAGGGTGCGGGCCGGCCGGTCGATCGCCTCGACGCGCAGGGTGGGGTGGTGCATCACCGCGGTGGACGTGGGGTCCGACCGCTGGAGCGACCTCGCGATGTCGCCGACCGTCGCAGTGGTGTCGGTGTCGATGCTGAGGTCGACCGCGCCGACCGGTCGTCGAAGGGTGAATCGCAGCTTCATCGTTGCATCGCCTCGGTGGTCGGTTGTCGGTTCGTTCGTGAGCGGAATCCCGAGATGGCAGCCGTCGTGGCGGCAGTCGGATCCACGCCGGCGAGTCGGGACCGGCGCCAGAGCGACGTCGGGTTGACGATCGCCTTCCAACGCTCCCATCGGGAGAGCTGGCCCAGCATCACCGAACGCGTGGTCTCGACGCCGACCCAGAAGGTGCGGACCTGTTCGGGGTCGGGCATGCCGGGCCCGAACACGAGGGCGTCGGCGGAACGGGCCAGGTCGCCCACTGCCGGCCGGCCGATGAGGACTGCGGTCTCACGTCGGGTCGAGCGGATGGGGACGACGTCGCCCATGTCCCGGGCCAGGTCGCAGATCTCCATCCAACCGCCCGAGACCTGCTGGTCGCCGGTTCCGGTGGTGCGGCGCCGGAACCGGCGTCTCTGCTTCAACAGAGCCATGAGGAGGGTGAATCCGCCCACGAGCGCAATGGGAGGGAGGGCGATCCGACCCACGGTCCCGATCCACGACGGGGCGCAGTACAGCACCAGGTCGGTGCCGCCGCAGCGGTCGGCGTCCGGGCCGTCCTCGGATCGCGGTGTCCGGGGCTGGAGGGGCAGGGTCGTCGGTGGCGGCGGCGCGCTGATGACCGGCTCGGGAGGCGGCCGGTCGGTCTGGATCACGGGCTGGGGTTTCCCGTCGCCCGGTCGCGTGTCGAGCACAGGGGTCCACCCAGCTCCTTCGACGTCGACCTCGACCCACGCCGTCACGTCCTTGCCCCTGACCTCGACGGGTTCGCCGGCTCGGCCCGGCGGAACGGTGAAGCCCATGACCACCCGGGTCGGGAAGCCGAGTTGGGTCGCGGCGACTGCGATGGCCGATGCGAACTGTTCCTCGTTGCCGGTTCGGAACTCGCCGGGCTCGGGGGTCAGCAGGCTGTTGATCCGGCCGAGGCCGTGACCACCGAGTGCCCTGCTGGCGTCCGGCGGCTCGCCGGGGAGGGTGCCGTCGTCCAGGTAACCACGGGTCTGCGGGTCGGAGTTCACCTGCTCGTCGGTCAGGAACCGCTGGAACGACAGCAGCTGTTCGAGCGGCGTGGTGCCGTCCAGTGCCCTCCCGGCGGTGGTGAGCACCTGGGCTGGTGTCGGAACGCCCTCGGTCGCCACCACTCCCGGGGTTGGCGATCCGGCCGGGTACCCGGCCACAGCCTGCTCCGGCGGTGGGGACCAGTCCGCGCGAACACGGTCGCCGGGCCGTAGGGGGGTGAGGTCGGCGAACGACCCGGTGACGGGGCTGAACCGGAGCCCCTCCTGGAGTTCGGAGGTTCTCGCCCGGTCGGAACCGGCCAACTCGATGGCGTTCAGTGATCCGTCGGGCGTGGGCACCAGTCGGGTGTCCAGATCGACGATCTCGATCTCGACGGAGCGGGCGTTGCCGTCGTCACCTGCTGCGGCCCGGGGTCCGGTCCGTTGGAAGGCGCTCCCCGGCAGCACCTGCCAGGACTCGCCGTCGAACCCGTCGAGCGTCGCCAGGCGGATCCGCTGCAGGCCGTCGGTGTCGGCGACCCGCAGGACGGGGTCGTCGGCGAGCGTCTTGCGGTAGGTGCGGAACTCCTCCAGCGGGCTCGTCGTGACCAGGTCCTGGCGGGGTGGTACGACCTGACGCCGGACGACCGTTCGATCACCGGTGAGCAACTGCGATGCGATGGCGCCCACCAGTGCGGCGGCGGCCAGCATGCCGAGCGCGCCGAGCCATCGAACCCCCGTGCCGCTCCGGATGTCACCGACCCGCTCGGCGCGTTGGCGGACCGACCCCCAGAGGGTGAGCAGCAACAGGAGGACGGCTCCCTGGAGCGCCCGGGCGGGCTCCTCGGTTCCCTCGAGCACCCCGAGACCCAGGACGACGACGGGCACGACCGCTGCCCAGGCCGCGGCTCCCCGGGCCCGTCGGGCGATGGTGAGCGAAGCCGCCCCTGCCACCAGCCCGACCGTCCACGGAATGGCGAGGAGCCCGGCGAACGAGCCCACCGGTTCCACGGTGGCCAACAGGTCGTGCCAACCGCGGGTGGCGTCGAGAACCAGGTCACGGACTGCGATTGGTGCGGGGAGCGCCCCGTCGAGACCACCGAAGCCTGCGGAGGCTGCGGGGCCGAGCAGGAGGAACCACGCGAGGGTCGCGACCGCCACGACCCAGACCGGCCACCGGAGCCTGGCGCCGATGACGGCGGTGAGCGACCCGACGGCGACGCCGATGCCGCCGACGAGCAGGTACCGCCAGCCGCCGAAGGCGGGCCCGAAGGCGTTCAGGGCGAGGACGTTGGCCGCGCCGAGCACAGCGAGGTCCCGGACGTCGCCGACCAGCGGCCGGTCGACCGCCACGGCCGAGGCCGCGGGTGCCGGGTCGGGTGCTGCGTGGCCGTCGGTCACGTCCGTGCCGATACCCGAGGGCCCACCACCGTCGGGTGGTGCTGCGACGGTGCTCACGATGCCGCCGTCCAGAGCAGCTGGGCGAGGTCGTCCAGGTGCTGGAGCGTCAGGAGGTGCTGGCCGCCGAACGGTTGGAACGTCGTGGGCGTGGCATGGTCGACCCGCAGGAGCAGGACACGGACGTCCGGGGGGAACCGGACGGCCGCACCGCGTAGGTCGGCGAAGGCTGCGGCGCTGCCGCTGATGAGGACGGCGACCGAGAACCCGGACCCGACCCGGAACACCCGGTCGACCGCCGGTCCCAGACCGATGCGCCGGCCGCCCGTGCGGACGGCGGCGAGGCCGTCGAGCAGCTCGGTGCCCGAGTGGGTGGGAATCCGGTCGCCGGCCACGACCATCGACAGGTCCTGTTCGTCGAGCAGGACGCGACGACCGAGCGACGCGGCGACCGACACGGCGGTCTCGAACTCATCATCGACGTAGGCCCGGCGGTCCCCATCCACGACGACCGCCAGGTGGGAGCGGCGGGTGTCCACGAACTGGCGGACCATCAGTTCCCCCAGGCGGGCCGTGCTGAGCCAGTGGATGAGTCGACGGTCGTCGCCAGGCTGGTACTCGCGCAGCGTGTGGAAGGCGACGTCCGCACGGGACACCTGGTTGGTGGCCTGGCCCTCCAGGTCCCGGATGAATCCGGTGCCGAGCTCGGCGAGCGGTGTGGTGACGGGGTGCACGAACAACGGGACGACGTCGGTCCAGGTGCTCGTCCGACGCATGATCCCGAGCGGGTCGCTCCGCACGGTCGTCGCCGGGCCGACCGGGATCACGGCCCGTCGCACGGTGGGCAGGACGAACAGTTCCTCGTGGGAACCCCCCGGGCCGATCGGCGGCAGGCGGAACTCGGCGGCGGTCTCGCCGACGGTCAACTCCATGGTCGCTCCGAACAGCGGTGTGATCGCCCGGTTGGTGGAGGTGACCTGGGCGACGGCGCGCTCCCCGGCCGTGACCCGCTGGGGCTGGACCTCGATGGCGACCTCCAGGTCGGCGCGGCCGATCACGAACGCCAGTGCGACCGTCACCAGGACGAACGCACCGACCCCCACGGCGATCAACTCCTCCCAGCCGGCGACGAACCCAACCGTCGAGGCCAGCAGTCCGACGACCAGCAGCGTCCAGGCGAGCGGCGTGACGACCCCGAGGGCCCGTCGGACCCGCTGACCGGGTGTCGTCGCAAGCGTTCGGCTGATCGACGGCGACGTCGGTCGGGAGTTCGTGTCCACGGAGGCTGCGACCGGGGTCTCGAGCGGTTCCGGCGGCCTCAGGCGGCGCGCTCGGTGGGGGGCTCCACCTGCGACAGCACCCGGGCCAGGATGTTGGTGACGGTGGCGCCGGCGAACTCGGCCTCGGGTTCGAGCACCATCCGGTGGGCGAGTACGGGCAGCGCGAGCTCCTTCACGTCGTCGGGCAGGACGTAGTGGCGACCCAGGGACGCGGCCCACGTCTTGGCCACCCGGGTGAAGGCCATGCACCCGCGCACCGACACGCCGAGCCGCACCTCGGGTTCGCGTCGGGTCGCCTCGGCCAGTCGGCTCAGGTAGAGGAGGATCGAGTGGTCGACGTGGACCTCGGCGGCCAGCGCGGCCATGTCCACGACGGCCTGGGTGGTGATCAGTGGGGTGACGCCGGCGCTCCGGTTGGCGACGGCGGACTCGGCCAGCAGCTGCACGGTGCTCGCCTCGTCCGGGTAACCCAGACTCGTACGCATGAGGAAGCGGTCCAGCTGCGCCTCGGGCAGTCGATAGGTGCCGGCCTGCTCGATCGGGTTCTGCGTGGCGATCACCATGAACGGGGGACCGACCGGGTGGGTGGTCCCGTCGATCGTCACCTGCCCCTCCTCCATGACCTCCAGCAGCGCCGACTGCGTCTTGGGGGACGCCCGGTTGATCTCGTCGGCCAGGAGGATCGTGGCGAACACGGGTCCCTTGCGCAGCTCGAACGTGCCGTCGCGCTGGTCGTAGACCGTGCCGCCCACGACGTCGGACGGCAGCAGGTCCGGCGTGAACTGGATCCGGTTCGTGGTGCCCTGCACGGTGTTGGCCATGGCCTTGGCGAGCATCGTCTTGCCGGTTCCGGGGACGTCCTCGAGCAGCAGGTGGCCGCCGCTCAGCAGGGTCGTGAACGCCAGCCTGACGACGTGGTTCTTGCCGAGGATCGCCTGTTCGACGTTGTCGACGAGTCGCGTGAACGACTCGGCGAACCATTCGGCCTGTTCGGGTGTGGTGGACATGTGTGTGCTCCGTGATGGGTTCGGTGTGGGTCGGGGTGACGATCAGGGCGGCCCGGAGCTGGGCAGGGTGGTCGTGGTGGTCGTGGTCGTGGGGGTCTCGACCGTGAACGTCGTCTTCGGCGAGCAGGCCAGCCGCGTGTCCTCCTGGAACAGACACGACTCCAGGGTGTACCTGCCGTCCTGGAGGGTTGCGGTCGTACCGGCCTCCTCGCCGTTCAGCTTGTTGACGAGCCGGTACGGACCGTCCTTCGTCACCCGGGGGTCGAACGTGAATTCGAACTCGCCTGGCGGGTAGGCGTTGCCCGTGATCACTGGCGAGCTGATCGTCGGCGCCTGAGGCGTGTCCCAGGCAACGACGCCGTCCTCGACCGTGAAGTCCGGGCTGCACACGCCGCTGAGCGCGTCGAGACCGCAGGCCTTCGCCGTGACATTGAACGGCGTGAAGGCCGTTTGCGATGTCGGCGTGTACGTGAGGTTCACCCCGGTCCCGTTGTCGGTGACGTCACAGTCGCCGCTTCGTTCGTAACCCCGCTCGCCCGGCGTGATTGCAACGTTGTCGCAGCTTGTGATCTCGGGCGGCTTGTACGGAGTTGCCCCGTTCGACGTCGCCGGCGTTCTGCGGCCCCCCTCGTTCGTGGCCGTCAGCGTGGCGGTCGTGGATGTTCCGAGCGGGCAGTTCGTGACCTCGAAGGGGGAGGTCGTACCCGTCGCTTCGCAGAGCGTGGCCTCGACCTCGGTCAGCGCCCGGCCGTTGCCGTCGACGTCCCAGCTCGCCACGAGCACCCCGTCAGGTCCCCTGGGGGTCAGGCTGAAGCTCCTGATGATCGGCGGGCCGAAGGGGATGCCGCAGAACTCAGCGGACTCGCTGTCCTTGCCCTGTCCGGAACTCGTGCCCGTGTTGGTGGCGACCACGGTGATGCACGTGGCCGACCCGTTGGTGCCGGCCTTGGTCGTGGTGGTTGCGGTCCCGACGTTCACGCCGTCGACCACGTACTGGGTGACTGACCTGCTCTCGGAATCGGATGTCCACGTGAACGTGACCTTCCCGTCGTCCTCCTTCTTGGAGACGAGCGTCGGCGCGCCGGGTGCCACCTCGGGGGTGACCGGCTGGCCGGTGCTCACCGGAGGGGCCGACCCGACGGCGTTCGAGGCTGTGATCGTGAACGAGTAGCTCTGCCCGTTCGTGAGTCCGGACACCGTGCAGGGCGGACCACGATCGCAGGTGGCGCCCGCCGCTCCGGCCGAGGTGATCTGGTACGTCGCCTCGCCGCCGAAGTTGGTGGCGCCGGGGGTGAAGTCGATGATGGCGGCCGACCCATCGGGTGCTGCGGAGGCTCGGACCCCGGTCGGCTGGTCCGGTGCGCCGCGGACGTCGACGGTCACGTCGTCGCTGACGCTCCGGTCGTAGCCGTCGACGATGGTGATGGTGCACACGACCGTGCCGCCACCCTTCTGGATCGGTGTGACGGTCACCGACGTGCCGCTGGCGCGGCAGGTGGCGGGTTGGCCCTTGGACTGTTCCTTCGCCTGCTGGCCCTCGACCCGGAGGTTCTTGATCTCGCGCTGCCGTGCCCGTGGATCCTGGAGGACGAGTTCGTCCAGCCCGAGGGTGCGGGGCGCGGAACCCTCGTTGATGGGTCCGCCGATGCTGCCGATGAACACGGGTGCGTTCGTCCGTGTGGCGACGATCCGGCCGCTGCACTGCGACGTCGGCTGGACGCCCCGCTTCCCGTCCTCGTTCGTCGCCGTGACGACGAGTGAGTAGGCGGTGAACTTCGCCGCCCCCTGCTTGGCCCGGAGCCGGATGGTGGTCCCCTCCGGGGTCGCATCGACCGCACCTTCGGCAGTGACATCGACATTGAACCGGGGATCGGGGTCGGGATCGAACAACAGGGGTCGCACGTCAGTGGGTGGGATCTCCTCGTCCTCGGGGATGTCCGGACAGGAGACGGTGCCGATCCACGAGGGCGGTTCGTTCTCGGCCGGTTCGATCCGGACCGGCACGCCGATGACGAGCTCGGAGTCGCCGGAGGTGATCGTCACCTGGAGGCGCCGGTCGCCGAACTTGCGCTTGCTCGCTTCCGTGAGCTCGAGCTCGAAGGACCTTTCCGTGCCGACATCGCTGAACTCGGGCCCGGGATCCACCCTCGTCGGTTCCCAGGGGTCGCCGTCCGGATCCTCGATGTACTCGTTCAGGACGACCGGCACCGGGGTCCGATCGGCGGGGATGACGATCTCGGAGCCGGGCCGCAACCGCGGCGGCTGGTCGACGCCGCGGGGAGGCACGAAGATGAACGCCTCCGCCCGGTTCCGGTCACGGTCGGTGACCGCGTAGCGCAGGACCTGAGGTGCGTCGGCGAGTGTGACCTCGATGGCACGTCCGACGATCGATGCGCCCGGGGGTGGTTCCAGCTCCAGCTCGCCCACCAGCCCGTCCGGGTCGTCGTCGTTGGCGAGCACGTCGACGACCGCCCGGGGATTCCGACCATCTGACTGGGCGACGTC
>CAIYGQ010000291.1 GCA_903925745.1 uncultured Actinomycetes bacterium
GGGTGGTCGACCGGGTTCATGGCGACGCCTCGAGTCTGTGGGCGCACGCCCTTCCAGCGGTTCCGCCCGGCCTTGCCGATCTTGATCAGGTCGTGCTCGGCGTTGCCGACCTCTCCGACCGTGGCCCGGCAGTCGATCGGCACCCGCCGCATCTCGGTCGACGGCAGCCGGAGGGTGGCGTAGTCACCCTCCTTCGCGACGAGCTGGACGCTGGAGCCGGCGGAGCGGGCCATCTTCCCGCCGGCGCCGGGCTTGAACTCGACGTTGTGCACGACCGTGCCGACGGGGATGTAGCGCAGCGGCAGCGCGTTCCCCGGGCGGATCTCGGCGCCCTGCCCCGACTGGACGGTGTCGCCGACCTGCACGTCCTTCGGCGCCAGGATGTAGCGCTTCTCGCCGTCCAGGTAGTGGAGGAGCGCGATCCGGCACGTCCGGTTCGGGTCGTACTCGATGGCAGCGACCTTGGCGGGCACTCCGTCCTTCTTCCGCTTGAAGTCGATCACGCGGTACTGCTGCTTGTGGCCGCCACCGCGGTGGCGGGAGGTCTTCCGGCCGTAGCTGTTGCGACCACCGGTCTTGGACTTCTTGGCCAGCAGGGACTTCTCCGGCGTGGAGCGGGTCAGCTCCGAGAAGTCCGACACGGTCTGGAACCGTCGGCCGGGGCTGGTGGGCTTGCGCTTCCGGATGCCCATGTCACTTCACCTCGAACAGGTCGATCTGGTCGCCGGTCGGCGACAGGGTGACCAGCGCACGCTTGGCGTCGGAGCGCTGGCCGTAGGTCAGGCTGCGGCGGTTGCGCATCCGCTTGCCGCGCCGGTTGAGCGTGTTGACGCTGCGGACCACGACACCCGGCCAGATCGCCTGGATGGCGTCGCGGATCTCGGGCTTGGAGGCGTCGGGCGCGACCTCGAAGGTGTACACGCCCTCGTCGAGGAGTCGGTAGGACTTCTCGCTGACGACCGGACGGAGGATGACGCTCCGTGGGTCCTTGCGCAGGTGGGCGGCGGTCACGACGCGGCCTCCTCGTGCTCGTCGGCTTGCTCGGCCTCGGCCCCGGCCGTGTCGGGCTCGGCCTCGACCGGCGCCGACTCGGCGCCCGGGAGGGTGTCGGGGCTGAACACGACGACGTCGTTGACCAGGACGTCGTAGGTGTTCAACTCACCGGGCGTCAGGACGTGCACCTCGGGGAGGTTCCGGAAGGTGAGCTGGGCCGTGGTCGCCTCGACGGGGACCACCACCAGCACCCGGCCCTCCAGGCCCAGGGCCTCCAGGCAGGCGATCCCGTCCTTGGTGCGGGGCGCCGGGAAGTCCCAGTCCTCCACCACGACGACCTTGCCCTCGGCGGCGCGGTCCGACAACGCCGAGTGCAGCGCCAGCCGCTTCATCTTCTTGGGGGTCCGCTGGGCGTAGCTGCGGGGCTTGGGGCCGAGCGCCACGCCACCTCCGCGGAACTGGGGGGCGCGGATCGAGCCCTGCCGGGCCCGACCGGTGCCCTTCTGGCGGTACGGCTTGGCGCCACCACCGGCCACCTCGGCCCGGGTCTTGGTGGACTGGGTGCCCGACCGGCGGGCGGCCAACTGGGCCGTGACGACCTGGTGCATGACGGGCACGTTCGGTTCGATACCGAAGATCCGATCGTCGAGTTCGACGGTCCCGACCTCGGCGCCGGCCCGGTTGCGGAGCGGAACGGTGGGCATCAGGACTCCCCTCCGGCGGCGGCGCGGGCCTTGACGGCGTTGCGGACGACGACGACGCCGCCCCGGGGTCCGGGGACGGCGCCCTTGATCAGGATCACTCCCTGTTCGACGTCCACCCGGACGACCTCCAGGTTGAGCGTGGTGACCTGCTCGCCGCCCATGCGTCCCGCCATGCGCACGCCCTTGAAGACCCGGGACGGGGTGGCGCACTGGCCGATCGACCCGGGCATGCGATGGACCCGGTGCGCACCGTGCGACGCACCCTGACCCTTGAAGTTGTGCCGCTTCATGGGACCGGCGAAGCCCTTGCCCTTGCTGACCGCGGTGACGTCGACCACGTCACCGGCGGCGAAGGTGTCGGCGGCGATCTCCTGGCCGACCTGGAACTCAGAGACGTCCTCCAGCCGGAGCTCCAGGAGCCGCTTGCCGGGCTGGACGCCGGCCGCGGCGTAGTGGCCCGCCAGCGGCTTGGTCAGCTTGGCGGCGTCGCGGTGGCCGTAGGTCACCTGCAGGGCGCTGTAGCCGTCACGCTCCGGGGTGCGGAGCTGGACCACCCGGGCGGGGTCGACGCGCAGCACCGTCACGGGCACGGCGCGGTTCGACTCGTCCCAGACCTGGGTCATGCCCAGCTTCTCGCCGACGATCGCTCTCTTGGCCATGGTGGCTCGATTCCTCCGGAGGCCCACGAGGAACCTCCATTCACGCGAACGCTCCGCACGGGCAGGCCCGGCGGAGCGACGACTCGGTTGTGCCGACCGGTTCCCGGAGGCCTGGTCGGACGTCGGTTGACCCGCAGCCCCGACGCAGGGCGGACCCTGCAGCCGGTGGCGGGATCCTGCGGACGAGCGCCCGCAGCGACCCGGAGACGGTACCAGTCCCCGGCGCCGGAGCGCCAACGGGCGCTCAGGCGGTCTGGATCTTGATCTCGATGTCGACGCCGGCGGGCAGGTCCAGCCGCTGGAGCGAGTCCACGGTGTTCGGCTTGATGTCCACGATGTCGATGAGTCGCTTGTGGATCCGCATCTCGAAGTGCTCCCTCGAGTCCTTGTCCTTGTGGGGGGAGCGGATGACCGTGAAGCGGTGCTTCTCGGTCGGCAGCGGCACGGGGCCACGGACGACGGCCTGGGTGCGGGTGACCGTCTCGACGATCTTCTTGGTCGACTGGTCGATGACCTCGTGGTCGTAGGCCTTCAGGCGGATCCGGATCTTCATGTCTGCGGCCACGCTGGCTCCTCTGGTTCAACCCCCGCCGGGGCGGGCGGGACCGGACCCGGTCCGGGATCATCGACTGTCAAGTACCCACCGGTCCGAACCGGCCCGGCGACTGTAGGCCCCGGGGGCCCACAGCACCAACCCGGCCCGGCCGGCACGGGCCCGAAACGCCGGAGGCCCCCGACACCGGCCCGTGGTGCCGGGAGCCTCCGAGCGACTCCGTGTGGGCCCCGGGGTCCTCCCCCGGGCCCGTCAGTCGCACCCTGGGGTGCGTCCGGTCACTTCAGGATCTTCGTGACCCGACCCGCACCCACCGTCCGGCCACCCTCACGGATCGCGAAC
>CAIYGQ010000292.1 GCA_903925745.1 uncultured Actinomycetes bacterium
AGCTCTGCGACGCGCGCCACCGTTGGAACCCTGAGGGCTGGCCGCTCGTGCCGATTGCGGTGCGCAGGTTGTCCAGGTAGGGCGCCGCCTCGGTCGGACAGCCCTCGATCGCAATGGAGTGGTAGTTCGGATAGGACGACTTGCAGTTGAATCGCCAGTCGACGGGCGCCCTGGTCGACCGGGACGCCTGGTTGGCCGGCGCGGGCGACAGCCGACCGTTCAGCACGTCGGACGAGTCACAGGCGGGGGCGGCGCAGGTGGTCGAGCCCGGGGGCTGCGCGTACAGGGTCACCTGACCCGGGGTGTCGCCGCTCGACGGCACCGCTTGGAGCTTCGAACCGGCGCCGCTCGCCGAGATCGTCACCTGGTTCGACGAGCACGAGGATCCATCGGAGTCGACGGCGATCAATCCCGGGATGGCGGGAGTGCTGCCCGTGGCCTCGGCACCGGCGGTGAGCTGGGAGCCGCCCGTGACGCTGAGGGCCGTGCACCCCGTGGGATCGAGCAGCCACAGCGCCGGGACGTCCGCGGTCGTGATCGGCCGGCCCAGGACCGTGGCGTTTCGGGTCACGGAGGTCTCGTCGTTTCCGGTGATCCCGCCGAACGCAGTGGTCTGCGTCGAGGTGAGCTCGACGGTCATCCGACGACACGCCGAGCCGTCGTTCGGCCAGGGGCCGGTCGAGCCCGCCACGGCGATGGAGGAGTCGGTGGCCGGGTAGCGGACGCGAAGCGTCGTGCCGCCCGAGGTCGTCGAAGCGGTGCTCACCGTCGACGGTGATGAACACGCGGCGATCGGAATCGGCGAACAGAACGTCGTGGCGTTCAGCGACGCCAGGTCGCCGACGTTGGAGCGCAGGTTGTCCGCCGCGGCCACGCAGGCATCCCTGGGGTCGTCGCGCCCCAGTGCCGGACCGGCCGACAGGGCGGCCAGGTCGGCGGCGGTCTGCGCGGTGCGGGCCCGGGTCCGACCCACCCCGAGATCCAGGACGAACGCGCCGACCAGCAGCAGTGCGATCATCGCGACCGCGACCATCGGCACGACGGCGCCACGCTCCCCACGGTGGGCGCCGTGACGGTTTCGCCACGCGCCGAGCAGCGGACTCACTGCTCGTACCGGCTGACCGCCGTGCTGGTCAGCGAGATGGTCTGGGTGGTGATGATCGCCTGGATCTCGGCCGGCTTCGTGACCGTCACCTGGACCCGTCGACCGGCGGTGTTCGAGCCATCGACGGCGCAGGCGCTGGTGCCACCAGCCGTCGTGAACCCGGAACCGATCGCCACCGTCTGTGCCCCGGTGCCCGAGACGAGCGCCACGCAGACCTGGTCGGTGGTCAGTGAGCCGGCCGAGTTGGCGACGACCTCGGCCCGCACGTACTCGGCCCACGTCGACCCGCCGCAGCGTGTCGCCGGGGTGCACTGGGTGGTCGGGAGGACCGCCCCGAAGCGGGTGCCCTCCCGGGCCGCCCCGGCCAGCGTGATCTTCTGGTAGACGGCGATCCCGCCGGTGGTGATGCCGAGCAGCAGCGCCATGAGGATCGGGAGGATCAGTGCGAACTCGACCAGCGCAGCGCCCCGCTGGCCGTGGCGAGCGGCGATGCGACGGCGGATCGACTGGGTCAGACGGACAGGGCGCACGGGGGTGCATCGGCACCGGGAGCCGGGGACTTGACGATTGGCTGGGCCGTTCGACCCAGGGCGATTCCGGGCCGGGCTGGGGCCGGACCGGCGCGGTCAGTCGCCCAGCACGGCGGAGACGACCAACGCGGCGCCGAAGGCCGCGAACATGGCGGCGGCCACGTAGCGGACGACGTGGCGGGGGAGCCGGGCACCGGCGACGGCGCCGACCGCGACCGCCAGCGCATCGGCGAGCACCATGCCGGCGCTCGCCCCCAACCAGGTGCCAACCGCCCCGTTCTGGGTGGCCAGCGTGACCGTCGCCAGCATCGTCTTGTCGCCGAACTCCGAGACGAAGAACGCCGTTCCCGCCGTCAGCAGGCCCGAGCGGCGCTCCGGCGTGGCGTCGTCCCCGGCCCCGACGGGTTCGCCGGAGCCGTCCTCGTCGGCGTCGGCCCCGTCGGACTCGTCCTCATCCCGGTCGAGCAGGGTCCACACGGCGAAGCCGAGGAACGCCAGCCCGGCCACGACCTGGATCGGACGTGTCGGCAGACGGTCACCCACGAAGGACCCGACCAGCACCGCCAGCCCCTGCAGCACCAACGTCGCCACTGCGATGCCCGCCAGCACCGCCCACGGTCGGTACCGGGCCGCCAGCGTCATGGCGAGCAGCTGGCTCTTGTCGCCCAACTCGGCGACGAACACCACGCCGAACGCCACGGCCAGTCCCTGCAGCATGCGCACCCGACCCTAACGGCCGTCGATCGGGCCGGGTCCACCCCGCTAGCGATCCGGCTGGACAGACTGAGCCGGGCCATCGTCAACGGAGGTGCATCGTGCTCAAGGGGTTCAAGGAGTTCATCAGCCAGGGCAACGTCGTCGACCTGGCGGTCGGCGTCGTGATCGGCGCCGCGTTCGGGGCCGTGGTCACCTCGTTCACCAACGACGTGCTCATGGCGCTCATCGGTGCGATCTTCGGTGAGCCGAACTTCGATGCCCTCGTGCTCACGGTTGGATCCGGTCAGATCCTCTACGGCAAGTTCCTCACGGCGCTGCTCACCTTCGTGATCACGGCAGCCGCCATCTACTTCGCCGTCATCATGCCGATCAACGCCATGCGCAACCGCAAGGACAAGCCGGCCGACGAGTTGTCGACCGACGAGAAG
>CAIYGQ010000293.1 GCA_903925745.1 uncultured Actinomycetes bacterium
CGGCCCCGGCATGGAGGCCCACGGCAGCGCCGCCACCGCCTTCAGGGACACCGACTACGCGCTGCTCGTCGGCGCCCGCCCGCGCGGCCCGGGCATGGAGCGCGCCGACCTGCTGGCGGCCAACGCGCAGATCTTCACCGCCCAGGGCAAGGCGTTGGACGCCGCGGCGAGCCGCAACGTCAAGGTGCTGGTGGTCGGCAACCCGGCCAACACCAACGCCTGGATCGCGATGAAGAGCGCGCCCAGCCTAGCGCGCGAGAACTTCACCGCGATGCTGCGCCTGGACCACAACCGCGCGCTGAGCCAGATCGCGGCCAAGACCGGCTAGCCGGTGGCAGCCATCCGCAAGATGGCGGTCTGGGGCAACCACAGCCCGACGATGTATGCCGACTACCGTTTCGCCACCATCGAAGGCGCCTCGGTCAAGGACATGATCAACGACCACGCCTGGAACAAGGACGTGTTCCTGCCCACCGTGGGCAAGCGCGGCGCGGCCATCATCGAGGCGCGCGGCCTGTCGTCGGCGGCCTCGGCCGCGAACGCCGCCATCGACCACATCCGCAGCTGGCACCTCGGCACCCCCGACGGCGACTGGGTGTCGATGGCGGTCCCGTCGGACGGCTCCTACGGCGTTCCCGAGGGGATCATCTCGTCGTTCCCGTGCACCTGCTCCGGTGGTGCGTACTCCATCGTCCAGGGGCTGGAGATCAATGACTTCGCCCGGGCCAGGATCGACGCCTCGGCCGCCGAGCTGGTCGACGAGCGGGATGCGGTCGCAGAGCTCGGCCTGATCTGATCGTCGGCCGGGCGCATCCGCCCGGCACCCCGACGACGAAATGCTCCTCGGCGACGACGGTGTCGCCCCGTCCCGAGGAGTGAATCCATGCGCAAGTTCCTGGCTGTGGTGCTGGCCGCAGTGTCCGCCATGTTCGCCCTGCCCGCCGTGGCCGCCGCCGAGACCGGCTCGTCGCAGGTCTACGTGACCCACGGGCTTCCGCTCGACAGCGTGCTCGGCCCGGGCACCAAGGTCGACGTCTACGTCAACGACGGCCTGGCGATCGACGACTTCCTGTTCGGCAGCACCGTGGGTCCGCTCACCCTGCCTGCCGCCACCTACGACATCGAGGTCCGCACGCCCGATGGCGTCACGACGCTGATCCAACAGGACGTCTCCGTCCCGGCCGGCGGGAACTTCTCGGTCGTGGCCAGCTTCGTCGACGACCGGGGAACGCCGGGCCTGAACGTGTTCGCCAACGACACCGCCCGGACCCGTCCGACGAAGGCCAAGGTCGCCCTGCACCACGCTGCCGCCGCCCCGGCGGTCGACGTGGCCGCCGGACTGGTGCCGATCAGCAGGAAGTTCCCGGCGCTCAAGCTGACCGTCGTGCGCGGCGCGACCAACGGTGATGCGGCCACCCTGACCCTCCCGTCATTCCTGCGCTACACCGTCGATGTCCGCCTGGCGGGGACCCGGACGGCCGTCCTGTCGGTCGACCCGGTGTCGCTGTCGTCGAGGTCGCTCACGAACGTGTACGTCGTGGGGTCCGCCTCGGGCGGCACCCTCCAGGCGCTGGTGGTCCGGATCCCCGTCTCCTGATCCGACCCCGGTCCGTGCCGGCCCCGGTGGGGAGCTCCGCAGCGAGGGCGGAGCCGACCACTGGGGCCGGCTCGCGTCCGGGTGCTGGTGCTGGTGCTGGTGCCGACCGATCCGTCGGATCGGGGCAGACCGGCGGGCGGGTCAGTACTCGGTACGGGACCGGAGTTCGGCGAGCGCGTCGTCGACGCCGTCCAGGGCCGATCCGTTGCGGACCAGGACCGACACGTCGCCCCCGAGCTTCAGTCGGCCCTGCATGAACGCGACCTGCACGGCCAGTTCGCCCCGGGCGATCTGCGCCGCGGTGTCGTAGTCGACCGAGAAGGACGCCAGGGCCTCGCCGTCGGGTGGAGTGACCAACGCGGCCTGCCCGTGGTCCAGGCGCACCTGGTAGCGCCGCTTGCCGAACGGTGAACCCGTGACCTCGTAGTCGATCGCCAGGTCCAGGTCGGCGGCGGCGACCATCCAGTCGTCCGACAGGTACTTCAGCACGGCCGAACCCTACTGTCCCTAGGATGCGGCCGATGCGCGAACTGGGCCGTGGACAGAAGGTGATCGACCACCCGCCGGTGCAGGGGGTGCTGCGGATCATGGAGGGTCGTGACGACGTGATCGACCTGCTCGACGAGCTCGACGACGGCGTCGTGGAGCCCGGTCAGGTCGTCGTCCTGGTGCGCGACGCCGGCGCGACGTTCCTCGCGCCGCTCTACCACGAACTCGCCGGGATCATCTGCACCGCTGGAACCCTTCGCAGCCACATCGGCATCGTCAGCCGGGAACACGGTCTCCCGTGCGTCATGGGTTGCGTGCTCGGTACGCCGCTCGAGTCGGGCTCAAGCGTCGAGCTCGACTGTTCCGGCGACGACGGGGTCGTCCGTGGCTGACGACGACGCCACGCCAACGCCGGGCGGGGCGCAGCTGGACCGCGTCGACGAGCTCATCGGCTACCACTCGCCGCTCGCCCACCGACTCACCACCGAGCGCACCAGCTACCAGTCGCAGATGATCCCGGTGACCAGCTACATCCTGGTCGCCTGCTGTGAGGCGTTCATGCGCTACCCCGAGGCGATGCGCACGATCGCCGGGGCGATGGACCCCGAGCGGATCGGCGCTGCCGGCCGACGGCCCGGTTCACGCATCAACACGGTGCACCTGTGGTCGATCGCCAACTTCCACCTGCTCGGCCGGAAGGTCCTGTCGCAGTTCGATCCGTCGCTCGACCGTCCTGAACGGACCCTGGAGGTCCTCGAGTTCTGGGATGCCGCCGCCCGCGGATTCCGGGGGGACGGCACCCGGACCGCCGACGACACCGGCGGCACCATCCGCGTCTACGACGACGACGTCGTGGCCCGTCTCGCCACCTCGGTCCAGGCGGTGGACGATGACGGACGGGCCCTGGTCCGCCGGCAACTCGCCTCGCTCGTCAGCTACCTGTTCCTGCTCTACTTCGACACCCGGGTGGGTACGGGTGACACCGGCCCCTACGACCTGGGCGCGCTCGGCCTGGGTCCGGCCGGCGACACCCTCGTCGTGCGCGACCTGTACCAGATGGGCCGCTCCGACTTCCCGTGGTCGGACGTGGCGGCCGACATGCCCTACCAGCACCTGGTGGCCGGACTGGTCCTGCGTGGCGTCGACGCGCGGATCACCGACTTCGGCACCGTCGTCACCGACCCCGAGGACTACCTGGACCGACTCGTCGGGGTGAGCCTCTTCACCACCGACGACGCCCCGTCCGGTGAGTTGCGTCCGGTGCCGGTCGAGGAGCTCGGCGCCGTGGCCGCCGCCGCACGCACCACGGAGCGTGCGCTGTACCGGCGGATCGCGCGCATGGACACCATGGAGATGGTGCGGTGCGGCGCCGAGGTCTACTTCACGTTCCTGCGGCCGTTCGCCGAGGTGGCGGGCGTCGCCGGAGAGATCGACTGGACGGTCCCACGGGACCTGGCCCCGGCGATGGTCGACCTGCTGGTCGCTGCGGGCGAGTCGGTCGGTGGGTCCTCGCTGCCCGACGAGCAGCCCGACATGTACTACCTGCCGTACCGGTGAACCTCCGGGCCGCCCGGATCCCCGACCCGTCCGGGAGCCGGGCACCACTGGGCGCCGCACCCGGCGACGTCGTCCGTCGGTAGGGTGGCACCCGTGGGCGGATCCGACGCGGGGGGCGGCGGTCGACGGTGGTCGTTGCCGGGTTTCTCGCTGCTGCTCGCGCTCACCGGCGCCACGGCGCTCATCCTCCAGGTGGTCTGGCAACGATTCGTGTCACTCCACGTCGGTGTCGAGGCGACGGCCTCGGCCATGGTGGTCGCCGCCACGTTGCTCGGGCTCGGCGTCGGCAGCCTGCTCGGCGGATCCCTCGTCCCCCGGGTGTCGACCGGTCGTGCGCTCCGGGTCGTGGCACTCGCGGAGCTGGTGGTCGCAGGCGTGGCGGTCACCAGCCCGTGGTTGCTCGCCGGGCTGTTCACCTCTGTGTTCCCGGGCCTCGCCGGGCGCCCTGCGGGGCTGGCGCTGACCTTCGCGGTCCTGGTGGTGCCATCCGTCGCCATGGGGGTGTCGCTCCCCGTCGTGGGTGGACTCCTGACCGGCGCATCGGGCGGGGATGCTGCAGAGGGGCGGATGGGGTCCACCGCCGGCCGGACCGTCGGTGTGCTCTACGCCGCCAACTCATTCGGGGCCGCCGCCGGCGCCGTGGTGGCCGGGTGGGTCCTGCTCGGGAGTCTGGGCTACGACGCCACCGCCCGACTCGGCGCTGCGCTCGCGTTGGTCGCCGCCGTCGTCTACCTGGTGCTGTCCCGGACCGAGACGGCGGCCGAACCGATGGCGCCTGCTGCGTCGGTGCGCTCGACCGAGCAGGCGCCGCTCCCGACCGAGGTGGCGCCACCCGGACCTGCGGGCCGGGAGGCGGGGGCCGCCCGGTGGTACCTGGTCTACGGCGCCTGCGGCCTGGCGGCCCTGGCCCTGCAGCAGACCATGTTCCGTCTGGTCGGCGCGACCATGCGGTCGAACTCCTACTCGTTCCCGACCGTGCTGGCGCTCTACCTGACGTCGTTCGCGCTCGGCACGGCGGCCGGCTCGCTGCTGGTGCGGCGGGTTCGCGACCCGAAACAGGCGTTCCTGTGGAGCCAGTTCGGGGTGGGCGTCAGCGCAGTCGGGTCACTGGTCGTCCTGACGGTCCTCCTCCCGGTGTCGCCGATCGGGAGCGTCCTCGTCGAGTGGTTCAACTCGGACGGTTACGCGAGCGGTTTCGACCTCGCCGACCCGGGTCGATTCGCGCTGTTCGCCCTGGCCCTGCCCGCCCTGATCGTGGTGGCGCCGGTGGCGCTGATGGGTCTGGGATTCCCGTTGGTCGAGCGGATCGTCGTGGAGGTCGAGGGCGCGGTCGGGCCGTCGACGGGTCGCCTGATCGCCGTGGGCACCTTCGGGAACGTCCTCGGTGTGTTCGTCGGCGCCTTCGTGCTGGTCGGCACACTGGGGACCGCCGGCGCGCACGTCGCAGTCGGTGTCGCACTCGGGGGGCTGGGCGTGTGGGCTGCGTTCCGGGCGCGCACGGCGGTTCGACGGTTCACCTCGGCGGCCGTGGCCGCACTGGCGGTGCTGGCCCTGGGGTGGTTCGCGCCGACCAACGCCGAGCTGTGGGCCACGTTCGTCGGTGCGGAGTCGACCGACTCGATCGTCCTGTCCGAGGACGTCGCCTGCGCCTCGGTGGTCGAGCGCTACGGCGGAGCCAACTTCCAGCTCGTGATCAATGGCGCCAGCCAGAACGGCTACCCCTTCGACGACTTCCACGTGCTGATCGGCCTGGTCCCGTCGTTGATCGCCGATGCACCGGGCGCCGGTCTGGCTGTGGGATTCGGCGCCGGGTCGACCGCCTACGGCATGCTGGCCGATGATCGTCGGACCTCCGTGACGTCGGCCGAGTTGTGTGGTGGCCACTACGTCGTCGCCGACCAGCTCGCACGCGAGGGTGTGCCCGAGTACGAGCGACTCAGGGACGATCCCCGCCACTCCAGGTTGACCGCCGACGGCCGACGCCTGCTGGCCACGACCACCGACCGCTTCGATGCGATCGTGGTCGACACGTTGCGGGTCACCTCGAGTGGGAGCGGCCAGCACTTCTCCAGCGACTTCTTCCGACTCGCCGCAGACCGGTTGACCCCCGATGGCGTGTTCGTGGAGTGGATCCCGACGCTCCGCACCCGGAACTCGGCGGTGACGGTGTTCCCGCACCTGGTGTCGCTGAAGGTCTCCGGGTACAACGACAGCGAGTTCATGATCGGCAGCTTCGCGCCCCTCGACGTGACACCCGAGCTGCTCGTCGAGCGCTTCGACCGATACGCAGCGGCGAGCTTCCCGCCGGATCAGCGGGCCCGGCTTCGCGAGTTCCTCGCCACGTGGCGGGTCGAGTGCATCAATGACGGCACCGTCGTCGATGAGGTACCGGGGGAGTTCGAGAACCGTGACCGGCGACCCCGGGACGAGTTCTACCTGGACAACGGGTTCATCGGCGAGTCCCAGACCTACCGCACGTGTGCCACAGGGACCGTCGGCCAGCTGGTGTCCGGCCGCCCGGCGGGCTGAGTGGTGGCCGCAACGACGGGCGACCGGGAGGCGGGGTGGCGTGAGGCGTACACCCGCGTCCGCAAGAATCCGCTCACCCCGGTCGACCGAACGAACCGGGCCCGGCTGCGGGCCATGGGGTTCGACGACCTCGACCCGGGTGTCGAGTGGTTGGACCTCGGAGCAGGGGACGGCAACCTGTCGGCGACGCTGCTCGACCTGGGGGTCCGGCGGCTCACGGCGCTCGAGGTGCAGGCCGACTTGGCCACCAGGGTGCCGAGGGGTGCGGCGGTCGTGGTCGGTGACGTCCGGGCCCTCCCCCTGGCCGGGGGGTGGGTGTCGGTGGCCGTGGTGATGGACGTGCTCCACCACGTGCCGACGGACGACCTCGACGTGGTCCTCGGGGAACTCGCCCGGGTCCTGCGTCCCGGCGGCCACCTCCTCGTCTGTGAGCCGGCTCCCACCGTCGTCAGGGCGGTGCTCACCGTTCTCCTCGGGAGCCCGCTGGCATCACTGACGGCCTTCTCCAGGGACAAGCGTCGGATGGTCGAGCTCGAGGCCGACACGCTGGTCCCGTGGCTTCGTGGTGAGTCGGACTTCGCCGGACGGGCGGCGTCGGCCGGCTTCGTGCTCGAGCGGACCACCCGCAGGCCGTTGCACACACTGCGCCGGTTCCGGTTCCGACCCTGAGTCGTTCCCCGTCGTCCCGTGCGAGACTGCGCGCATGGCGAGCCCCGATCCCGTCGACGAACACCGTCACACCCCCGATGACGCCCCGCTCTGGAACGAGAGCTACTACCTGGACTTCTTCACCGAGGACCTGACGCTCGGCGGGTACGCGCGGATCGGCTTCTATCCGAACCTGGGTCGCGTCTGGTACTGGGCGTGCCTGGTCGGCCCGGACCGTCCGCTCGTGACGGTGATCGACCACGAGGTGCCGCTCCCCAGGGGCGACCGGTCGCTCGAGGTCCGCCACGACGGCCTGTGGGCCGACCACGTGGTCGAGACCCCGAACGAGCACATGTCGATCAACCTGGAGGCCTTCGCGCTGCAGCTCGACGACCCGCGTGAGGTCTACGGCGATGCCCGGGGCGAGCGGGTGCCGTTCGGGTTCGAACTCGACTTCCACACCGATCGGGCCGCGTACCAGTGGCCCCCGGTGATCCCCCGTTACGAGATCCCGTGCCGGGTCGAGGGGGAGATCCAGGTCGGCGACGAGCGCATCACGTTCGACGGGTGGGGCCAGCGCGACCACTCGTGGGGCGCGCCCCGCGACTGGTGGAACAACCAGTGGAGCTGGACGGCGGCCCGTCTGGAGGACGGCACCCGAACCCACGGCGTCGGCGGGCTGCTCCCGGACCACGACTGGGGTGTGGCCTACCGGTTGGATCCGGGGTCGTCCGAGTTCATCGAGTCGGACCAGGTCGTCCTGGGCGTGACCGAGGCGCCCGATCGACTGCCCGTCCGGACCCGGTTGGATGCCTGCGGACTCGCACTCGATTTCGAGCCGGTGGCGTACTCGCCGGTGCTGTTGGTCCATCCCGATGGCCGGGAGGCCCGGTTCCCACGGGCGCTCGCCCGGGTCACCACGCCCGACGGTCGGGCCGGCGGTGGGTGGATCGAGTGGAACCAGCCCCCGACGGGCGTCCGTCTGCC
>CAIYGQ010000294.1 GCA_903925745.1 uncultured Actinomycetes bacterium
GAAGGACTGCGGCTCAGGAGCCGGAGCGAAGGACTGCGGCTCAGGAGCCGGAGCGAAGGACTGCGGCTCAGGAGCCGGAGCGAACGACTGCGGCTCAGGAGCCGGAGCGAACGACTGCGGCGGCGGTGTGAACGCCGGGTCGGAGGCGACCGTGGGCACAACCGTCGGCTCGGCCACGACCGGGCCGGACGGGGCGGGTACGAACCCCGGACCGCCCGGGGCGACCGACGGAGCCGGAGCCGGAGCAGCGGCCGGAGCCGGAGCCGGAGCAGCGGCCGGAGCCGGAGCAGCGGCCGGAGCCGGAGCAGCGGCCGGAGCCGGAGCCTGGGCCTCGGTCGAGGGCGCGAACGGGTTGGCTCCCGGCACCGGCGACGGGGTGAGCACACTCGCGGCCGATGGGCCGGGAGACGCACTCGGTGCGGGTGCGGGTGCGGGAGTTGGCGCAGGTGCAGTCGCCGGCGACGGTGCCGGCGACGGTGCCGGACCAGCCGCGGCGTCGGCCAGCAGGGCGTCGACGAACGTGTCGCAGAACCGCTGGGGGAAGGTCGCCCGGATGACCCGGCCGTCCCGGGACGAGATCTCAACGGTGGTGCCACCCGGACCCGGGCTGCCGAGCTCGTCGACGTTGACCACGTCGGCGAGCTGCAACCAGATGGGGTCCCGACCCGTCTGGGTCCGACCGACCCCGAACAGCGAACCGTCCAGGACGAACAGGGCGTGCTCGTCCGGGCCACCATCGACCCCCACGGTGCCACTCGCAGAGGCGTCCGGCTCGTTCGTGACCGGGTTCGCGCCGGTCCCGCCACCAGGGGCGGTCACGCCACTCACCTCGCGCCCCTCGGGGGGACGTGGCCGCAGCCAGGGCCCATCGGGCCAATCAGGTCGGCGCCTCGGTCCTGGGCGCTCGTCGATCCGCGCATGGGCTCACCGTACCGGCCGCGGGCATCTCCAGCGGACCACGCTCCCGGCTGCGGTCTGGCCGACGATCAGCGGAAGGCCGGATCCCCACCCTCGTAGGTCCGACCGGCCGGGGTCCGACCGGCTCCGAGCACCTCGGCGATGGCGTCGGCGACGTCGGAGGACAGGTGACTGGTGTCGTCGTCGATCGGGACGCCCACGTCCACACCCGGGACGTGGATGGACGACTCGACGGTCGGCCGATCCGGCGCCGGCTCGGGTTCCACGGCGATCGGGGCCCACGGATCGGAGCCGACCTCGGCGGCGACCAGGTCGTCGATCGGGAAGACCTCTCCCTCCGGTCGGGCTCCGTCGACCGGACCGGATGCACCGTCGGGACGGAACGGATCGGCCGGCTCGGGCCGGGCGGCTGGAGCGGCACCTGCGGTCCCGGTCCCACCCGTGTCCGGAGCCGGCGTCGTCGAGTGACCCGACGGCGGCACCGAGGAGGTCAGGGCCTCGGGGACCGGGGTGACGACCTCCGGGAACTCGGCGGGCTGTGGACCGGGCGGCTCCACCACCAGGAGGCCGTCGCGCACCAGTCCGACGAGCGCCCTGGCGCCGTCCAGGTCCGACGCCCCGCTGCGGGCGACGACGGATCCGACGTCGGCGGAGCCGCCGAGTGAGCTGACGATCCGCCAGCCGACCGGGTCCAGCACGACGCGTCCGTCGGGCGGCGAGTCGACGGCCCGAACCCGGTGTCGGGGGCTCGGCAGGACCTGTTCGACGGCATCCCACTCGGCGCTCAGCGCCAGGGCCTCGGCGAGCACGACGGTGACCGGTCGTGGCGCAGCGGCGGACACCGGCGGGCGCTGGTCCTCGTCGAAGCGGAACGTACCGGTGCTGCAGCGCAGCGCATCGAAGGTCGCACGGACCGGATCGTCGACCACCACGCCGGCGGACTCGGCGGCCGTGCACTCGCCGGCGTCCATCCAGAGCCGGACGGTGCCACGGTCACCGTCGACCTGCAGCGCCCCCGAGCGTCCACCGCCCGCCAGGAAGCGGAGCACGTCGGGGAGGGGGAACGAGTCGATCGTGCCCTGGAGCGCCATGGAAACTCCCGTGGTCGGTAGTCAGTGCGGGCTCCGGTCGCGCCCGACGGGTCTCCATCGGCAGCGAGGACCCGGCACTTCAGTCATTTCCGGCCGTCCCCGTGGATCGGGGCATCCGCCGGGCCACGGCCGGCGCGGGGAGCGGCCGGCGTTCAGCCGGACGTGAGGTGCGCGCCGACGGCCCGCTCGATGGCCCCCAGCGGGGCGGCGCTCCCGGTCCACAGCTTGAATGCGGCCGCTGCCTGGTGCACGAGCATCGAGACACCGTTGGTGGCCCGCAGCCCGATGGCTCGGGCCGCGGCGACGAGTTCCGTCTCGAGCGGGTGGTAGATCAGGTCAGCGACCACGGTCCCGGCGGGCAGCACGCCGGGGTCGACGGGCAGTCCCGGGTGCTCCGCCATGCCGACCGGAGTGGCGTTGACGACCAGCTCGGCGTGGGCCAGGTCGGCGGATCCGCCCACGCGCACTGCCGGACCCAACCCGCCGACCACCCCGGCGGCCCGATCCGGGTCCCGGCTGATGATGGCCACATCGGCCGCCGTCCCCCCCAACGCCAGCGCGACCGCGCGGGCTGCGCCACCGGTGCCCAGGACGACACACCTGAGGCCACCCGCATCCGTCCCGGTCTCCGCCCGCAGCCCCCGGGTGAAGCCGACTCCGTCGGTGTTGTGCCCGATGAGCCGCCCACCCTCGACGCGGACGCAGTTCACCGCACCCAGCACGACGGCGTCCCCGACGACCTCGTCGAGCAGCGGCACGATGGCCTCCTTGTGCGGCATGGTCACCGACAGGCCCGCCAGGCCCAACGCCCGGGCACCCGAGACGGCGTCGGCCAACGAGTCCGGCGCCACCCGGAGGGCGACGAACGACCAGTCCAGGTCGAGCTCGGCGAAGGCGGCGTTGTGGACGACCGGCGACAGCGAGTGGCGAACCGGGTCGCCCAGGACCGCGGCGAGCCGTGTGGTCCCCGACGGGAGCCAGCCCTCCGGTCGGGTCCTCAGAACACGCCCCGCTCTCTGGCGTCCTGGGCCGCCCGCTCGAACTCCTCGGCGGACGCGGTGAACAGGTGGGTCGGCGGGTCGTTCGAGATGAGCACGTAGTACAGCCAGTCCCCTGCCGGCGCGCGTATCGCAGCCTCCAGCGACGCCTTGCCCGGCATGGAGATCGGCGTCGGCGGCAGCCCCCGGTTCGTGCGCAGGTTGTACGGCGAGTCGACCGCCAGGTCGGCCGCGGTCAACTCACCCGAGGTCCGGCCCAGGCCGTAGAGGTTCGACGCGTCGATCCCGAGGATCTCATCGGTGTCGAGCCGGTTGTAGATGACCCGGGCGATCTTGCCGCGCTCCTCGGGTGGCTGCCCGGTCTCGCGCTCGATGAGCGATGCCACGGTGATGAGCTCGTAGGCGCTGCGACCCTGCAGTGCCTCGGCCCGGTCGTAGTCCAACGAATCGAGGATCTCGTCCATGCGGTCCGCCATGGTCTGCAGGATCTCGACGGCGCTCGCATCCGCGGCGAACTCGTAGGTGTCGGGGAAGAGCAGACCCTCCCAGTTCGACACGTCGGGGGGCTTGTAGCGGGAGGTCACGGCCCCCGAGCCGAGCGCAGTCAGGAGGTCGGCGGCGGTGATGCCCGGCACGGACTCCTCGATGATCCGGAACACGCCGGCCAGGTTGGTGCCCTCGGGGATCCGCACCACCCGGGCGTCGGGTGGGACAGGCCCGGCGTCGAGCACCTCGATCGCCTGGTCGTAGGAGGAACCCGCCCGGAACTCGGTGTACCGGCCGGCCTCCCACGGGCCCCCGCCGACGAACTGCACGTAGGTCCGGAACACCCGCGGCGACGCGATGACGCCACGTTCCGCCAGGACGTCGGCGATCCCATCACGGGACGTCCCCGGCTCGATGACCACGTCGCCCACCAAGTCACCCTGTTCGCCGGGCGGGTCGACCTGTCGGGTGACCCACACGACGACCACGAGCAGGGCGAGCCCGACCACCGACAACAGGACCGCGACGACCGCGAGCAGGCGACGTCCCCCCCGGGTGGGAGGGGTCATGCGGACGTACTCCTCGCCGAGCTGAACGGTGCCGTCGTCGGGTCGGTCGGCCGTCGGGCGGCGAACACCACGGTCCCGACGGACCCTGGTCACCCGTTCCACCTCGGGCGCGTTCCCCTGACGCTGATCGCTCACGGAGCACGATCCTGCTCGGCGCGGCGGGTGTCGAGCCAACCCTGCAGGATCACCGAGGCGGCGACGGCGTCCACGACTCGGCGGCGGGCCCGCTCGTCGAGTCCGGCGGCACGGAGCGAGGCGTGTGCCTCGACGGTCGAGAACCGCTCGTCGTGGGTGACCACCGGGACGGGCAACGCCGTGCGGAGCCGCTCCACCTCGTCGAGCACGCGGCGGGCCGCCGGGCCGGTCGTCCCGTCCAGGCTGAGGGGGAGACCGACCACGACGACCTCGGCCCCGGCGTCGACCACGATGGCCGCGAGCCGCCGAAGGTCACCCTGGCGGTCGGCGCTCCGCTCCAGCACCTCGGACGGGACGCTGGTCGTCCCGGCGCCGTCGCCGACCGCGACTCCGATCCGGCGGTCACCGAGGTCGAGCCCCACCGAGGGACCGACCGGCACCTCTGGCTCCGGCCGGTCCGCATCCGGCCGGTCCGCATCCGGGGTCGCCCCGGCGGGTCGCCCCGTCACCACCTTCACGCCCCGACCCTGGATCGCACCAGGTCGAGGGCCTCGTCGAGCCGCTCGGGGTCCCGCCCGCCGGCGACCGCCAGGTCGGAACCCTTGCCGCCACCGCCACCGACCAGTCGGGCGGCCTCCGCGATCAGCGCACCGGCGTCGTGGCCCGAGCCTGCATCCACCGCCGCCACGATCGCCACACCCTTGCCGCCGGGCGCCGCTCCGAGCACCACGACGTCGATCCCCGGCCGGTCACGGAGCGCGACGGCCAGGTCGCGCACCTGGTCACGATCGTCCGCCTCGACCCGGGCGATGAGCACCCCGTCGCGGGCCGAGGCCGCCAGCTCGTCCGCGAGGCCGCCGGTGAGCTGCCGGCGGAGGCCCGCCACCTCGTCGCGCAGGCCTGCGAGCTCGGCGAGTCGCTTCTCGACACCGCCGACGAGGTCGTCGACCGGGACCCCGACCTGGTCGGCGACCCGGGCGAGCAGGTCCTCGTTCGCCCGGAGCCGCTCCACGGGCCCGGTGCCGGACACCGCCTCGATCCGACGGATGTTGGCGCCGATCGAGCCCTCGGACACGATCTTGACGGGCCCGATCTCCCCCAGCGCTCCCACGTGCGTCCCACCGCAGAGCTCGGTGCTCTCTGGGCCGGCGCGGAGCACCCGGACCACATCGCCGTACTTGTCGCCGAAGAAGGCGAGCGCCCCCATCGCCATCGCCTCGTCCATCGTGGTCTCGACGTGCTCGACGGGGGCGTCGGAGAGGATCTGCTCGTTCGCCAGGTCCTCGACCCGACGGAGTTGTTCCCCGGTGAGTCGCTCGTGGTGCGAGAAGTCGAAGCGGAGCCGGTCCGACTGGACGAGCGAGCCCTGCTGGGCCACGTGGTCACCGAGCACCCGACGCAGCGCCCAGTGCAACAGGTGGGTGGCGGTGTGGTTCCTGCGGATGCCGGCCCGTCGCTCGACGTCGACCGACGCCTCGACGGTGTCGCCGACCCGGATCTCCCCGCCCGCCCGGTCGACCACGTGGCGGTGGAGGCCCCCGAACGACGGCGTGGTGTCGAGCACCCTCAGCGTCCCCGATGGGCCCGTGATCGTCCCGGTGTCACCGACCTGGCCCCCGGACTCGGCGTAGAACGGGGTCCGATCGAGGTAGACGGCGTCGCCGATGACCGCCAGCACCGTCGCCGCGCACTCCAGTTGCTCCCGACCGACGAACTCGGTCGGGCCCGACGCGGCGAGGAGCGCCCGCTCGGCCTCGGCCTCGTCGCCGTGTGCGACCGTCCCCTTGCGGCTGCCGGCCCGGGACCGCTCCCGTTGCGCGGCCATCTCCCGGTCGAACCCGTCGACGTCGACCGCGACGTCGCGGAGCTCGGCCATCTCGACGGTCACCTCGAGCGGGAAGCCGTAGGTGTCGTGGAGCTCGAAGGCCACGGACCCCGACAGCGGCGAACCCGGCTGGACCGATTCCAGCGCCTCGTCGAGGAGCGACGAACCCCGAGCGAGCGTGCGACGGAACTGCGCCTCCTCCCGGTCGATCGAGTCGACGATCCGATCCGAGTCGCGGCGGAGCTCGGGGTAGGCCCCGCCCATGACGGCCGCGTTGCGCTCGACCAGCGGGGCCAGGACCTGACGGTCGACCCCGAGCATGTAGGCGAAACGAACGGCCCGGCGGATGATGCGCCGCAGGACGTAGCCGCGTTCCTCATTGGATGGCACCACGCCGTCGGCGACCAGGAACGCCGCGGTCCGGGTGTGGTCGGCCAGGAGCCGCAGCGCGATGTCGGAGAGGTCGCCTTCTCCGAGGCGTCGACCAGTCACGGACTGCGCCTCGTCGACGAGGTTGCTCAGCACGTCGGCCGCGTACAGCCAGCGACTCCCGGCCAGCACCGCGAGGATCCGCTCGAGTCCGGCTCCGGTGTCGACGTTCCGTGAGGGCAGGTCGCTCAGCTGGCCGCCCTCGCCCCGGAAGTACTGGGTGAAGACCAGGTTCCAGATCTCGACGAAGCGGTCCTCGGCCTCGGGGTTGCCGGGTCCCCCGTCGGGCCCGGCGTCGGGCCCGTAGTCCCAGAAGATCTCCGACGACGGACCACACGGCCCCGTCTCGCCCATCTCCCAGAAGTTGTCGGCGCCCAGGCGCTGGATCCTCCCGATCGGCACCCCGATGGCGTCGGCCCAGATCGCCTCGGCCTCGTCGTCGGAGGTGTGGACCGTGATCCAGAGCCGGTCACCGTCGAGTCCGAGCACCTCGGTGACGAACTCCCACGCCCATGCGATCGCCTCGGGCTTGAAGTAGTCACCGAAGCTGAAGTTGCCGAGCATCTCGAAGAACGAGAGGTGGCGGGGGGACCGCCCGATGGCATCCAGGTCGTTGTGCTTGCCGCCGGCCCGCACGCACTTCTGGACCGAGGAGGCCCGTGGGGGGACGTACGGGACAGCCTCCTCGCCCAGGAAGTACGGGACGAACGGCATCATCCCGGAGTTCGTGAACATGGGTGCCGACGGATGGGTCGGGATCAGGCTCGCCGAGGCCACCACCGTGTGCGACCGGTCGGCGAAGAAACCGTTCCAGGCCGAGCGCAGTTGGTCGGCGGTGCTGATCGGCTCGGCCATGACCCCGTCACACTACCGGTCGACGACGGACGACGACCCTCGGCGATCCGGCGACCGCCGCTCAGCCCGGCCGCGGCCGGGGACGCGCCGCGGGAGGTCGGCCGCCCAACGGTCCGCGACCCGGAGCCCGGAGCGTCGGTGGGGACGCGTCGGACGCGCTGGTTCCACCGGAGGATCGGGCCTCACTCATCCGGCGGTCTCGCCGGGCCCGGAGCTCGTCTTCGGTGTCGACCATGGTCGAGCGGCCCTCGGCGATCGCGTCCGCGACGCTCCGACCGACCCGGAGCGCCGAGCGTCCGGCCAGGTGGACGACGTGGTCGGGTCCGAGTTCGTCGAGTCGACGACGCACCTGCTGCTCGGCCCACACGACACCCGAGGCTCCGGCCGCGGCACCGATCCCGAACCAGACGAGGCGCTTGAACACGGCCCTATCCTGCCCGAGTCCGGTCGCGGCGGTCGCGGACCCCACCGGAGGCCTGGTCGGCGCCACCCCGCAGCCGACGGGCCACGCTCCGCGTGCCGCTCGCCAGCGCGACACCCTTGATGACGGGGGCGGTCAGCGCCCGGTAGGTCACCTCGGTGGCCGCGTCGACCCGCCCGCCGATGGCCCCGGCCACGTCGAGGAGTTCCTCCACCCGGTCGACCTGCACCGTCGCCGTGGCGACTGCGGCCTGCAGCTCCTCCAGGGCCGGAACCGCCGAGGCGGCGAACTCGGCCCGCACCCGCTCCAGGTCACGGGCCGCCGCCAGGGCCCGCTGGGTGGCCAGCGTCAGGGCGACGGTCGCCGCGAGCGCCACCACCGCACAGACCAGGGCGACCAGATCGACGACGCTCACCGGAGCCAGTCTCGCCGACGCACCGTCCACGCTGGGGGATCCCGCGGTGCACCGCGGCGGTCCCCCGGTGGTCCAGCAGGTGGTCGGGCCGTCAGCCGGTGGGCTCGCCGTCCTCCGGTCCACCGCCACGCGCCCGTCGACGCCGCCACTGTTCGACCAGTGCCGCTTCGCGGCCGTGGGGGCCGGGCTCGTAGTAGACGGTCCCCTCGAGTTCGTCGGGGAGGTACTGCTGGTCGACCCATCCACCGGACTCGTCGTGGGGGTACCGGTAGCCGAGCCCGTGTCCGAGCGTGGCCGCACCCCGGTACGACGCGTCGCGGAGGTGCGCCGGCACCTCCCCGACGGGCCGGTCGGCCACGTCGGCGACCGCCCGACCGTAGGCGACGTAGGCGGTGTTGGACTTCGGGGCGAGCGCCAGGTGGACCGTGGCGTGCGCCAGGTTGATCCGGGCCTCGGGTAGTCCGACCAGGTCGACGGCCCGGGCCGCGGCGTCGGCGACGAGCAACGCGGTGGGATCGGCCAGTCCGATGTCCTCCGACGCCGCCACCACGAGCCGACGGGCCACGAAGCGTGGATCCTCACCAGCGCCGAGCATCCGGGCGAGCCAGTGGAGCGCGGCATCCGGATCCGACCCGCGGATCGACTTGATGAACGCCGAGACCACGTCGTAGTGGTCGTCGCGTCCGTAGCGGACCAGGGCGGCGCCGAGCGCCGCCTCGACGTCGGCGAGTTCGACGGTGACCGGGTCCGTCTCGCGTCCGACCGCCAGCGCGACCGCCACCTCGAGCCCGGTGAGCAGGTGGCGGCCGTCCCCGCCGGCGTGGTCGACCAGGTGCGCGACCGCCTCGGGGGTGGCGCCGGCCCCCTCGGCGGCCAGGCCGCGCTCCGCCAGCGTCGTCAGGGCCACGTCGTCCAGGGGTTCCAACCGGAAGAGCGTCGACCGGCTCAGCAGCGGTGGGTTCACCTCGAAGTGGGGGTTCTCCGTCGTGGCGCCGATCAGCACGAGCAGCCCCGTCTCGACCGACGGGAGGAGGGCGTCCTGCTGCGACCGGGAGAACCGGTGGATCTCGTCCAGGAACAGGATCGTCCCGGTGCCGTGCGCACCGAGCCGCTCGGTGGCGGCGGCCACCTCGGCCCGGATGTCCGCCACGGTGGCCGTGACCGCCGACAGCGGGACGAACACCTGCGAGGACGCATCGGCCACCAGCCGGGCCAGGGTGGTCTTGCCGGTTCCCGGAGGCCCCCACAGGATCACCGAGCTCAGTCGGTCGGACTCCACCAGGGCCCGCAGGGGGCGGCCGGGGCCGAGCAGGTGCCCCTGGCCGACCACGTCGTCGAGCGAGGTCGGCCGCAACCGGTCCGCCAGCGGACCACGCTGGCGGAGTCGTTCGTCGGCCGCGGCCGTGAACAGGTCGCCGCTCGGGCGGGCGCTGGGGCGGGACACGCGGGCGACGCTACCGCCCGCAGCCGATGGTCGGGACTGCCGGCCTCAGCCGGGCGGGGGGACCTGCCGCAGTCCCAGGTCGGCGAGCTGTGGGGCGTCCAGCTCACTCGGCGCCCCCGTCAGGGGATCCGTTCCCGACTGCGTCTTCGGGAACGCGATGACCTCCCGGATGTTCTCCTCGCCCAGCAGCAACGCGACGAGGCGATCGACTCCGAAGGCGAATCCGGCGTGCGGCGGTGCCCCGTAGCGGAAGGCGTCGAGGAGGAACCCGAAGCGGGCGGACGCCTCCTCGGCGCTGATGCCCAGCAGGTCGAAGATGCGCTGCTGGAGGTCACCTCGGTGGATCCGGACGCTCCCCGAGCCGAGCTCCCAGCCGTTGAGGACCAGGTCGTAGGCCTGCGACCGCACCCGGAGCAACGCCTCCGCGTCACCGTCGAGCAGGTCGAGGTCCTCCTCGTGCGGCATCGTGAAGGGGTGGTGGGCCGGCACCGGGCGACCGGTCGCCCCGTCGACGTCCTCGAAGAGGGGGAAGTCGACGACCCACAGGAACCGGAGGCCGCCCTCGTGGGTGGGCGGGCGACCGAGTTCGAGGCGGAGCAGGCCCAGGACGTGGGTCGTCCGGATCCAGTCGTCGGCCACCAGGTACAACACGTCCCCCACCTCGGCGCCGAGCCGGTCGGCCACGCCCGCGAGCTCGGCGGCCGACATGAACTTGGCGACCGGTGACACCAGGGTCGTCCCGCCGTCGTCGCCGGCCTCGACCCTCATCCAGACCAGGCCCTTCGCGCCCCACCGCTTGCAGGTCTCGGTCAGGTCGTCGAGCCGGCTGCGACTCGTCGACTCCGAGCCGCCGGCGTGCCGGATCCCCTTGATGGAGCCGGCCCGGAACGCCTGGAACCCCGTCTCGGAGAACAGGTCGGTCAGTTCGACGAGCTCCATGCCGAAGCGGATGTCCGGCTTGTCGGAGCCGTACCGGTCCACGGCCTCCCGCCAGGTCGTGCGGGGGACCTCGCCGATGCCCTCGTTGCGGACCGTCCGGACGACGGCGTCGACGGCGGCGGTGATCGCCTCGAGGACGTCCTCCTGCCCGGCGAAGCTCATCTCCGCGTCGAGCTGGGTGAACTCGAACTGTCGGTCGGCCCGCAGGTCCTCGTCACGCAGGCAGCGGGCCACCTGGTAGTAGCGGTCGACGCCCCCGACCATGCAGAGCTGCTTGAAGAGCTGCGGGCTCTGCGGGAGCGCGTAGAACGATCCGGGTCGATGGCGCGACGGCACGACGAAGTCCCTGGCGCCCTCGGGAGTCGAGGCGATCAGGAGGGGCGTCTCCACCTCCAGGAAGCCCTGGTCGTCCATGGACCGGCGGATCGCAGCGATGGCCGCCGCACGGGTGCGCAGGTTGCGCTGCATCTCGGGGCGTCGGAGGTCGACGTAGCGGTGACGCAGCCGCACGACCTCGTCCACGTCCCCGGCCCGCTCATCGAGCGGGAACGGCGGCGGCTCGGCGGTGGCGAGCACCTCGACGGTGCACTCCCCCAGTTCCACGGTCCCGGTCTCGAGCTGCGGGTTGACGGTCCCGTCGGGGCGGGGGCGGACGGTGCCCGTGACGCGCACGACCCACTCGGATCGGAGGTCGTGTGCGCCGTCGACGACGCACTGCACCACCCCGGTGTGGTCGCGCAGGTCCAGGAAGGCGAGGTGCTCCCCGTGCTCGCGTCGGCGGGCGACCCATCCGCACAGCGAGACGGTCGAGCCGACGTGATCGTCCCGGACCTCGCCGCACATCAGCGTCCGCATGCTCGTCACGTCGTCGTCCCTCGTGCTCGGATCTCGGCCACGAGTCCGTCCCGGGGCACGGCCGATTGTGGTGCATCGGAGCGGAGATCACGAACCGTGACCACCCCGGCGGCCACCTCGTCGGACCCGACGAGCACCGCCCAGCGGGCGCCGGACCGGTCGGCGGCCTTCATCTGCGACTTGAGGGAACCGCCTCCGAAGCGTCGGTCGGCTCCGATGCCGGCGGCCCGCAGCTCGTGGGTAAGGTCACGCGCGATCGCGCCGTCGGTGAGGTCGACGACGAAGACCTGGACCGACGGTGCGACCTCGTCGGGGGCACCCTCGGCGGACAGGGCGAGCAGGATCCGGTCGACGCCGAGGGCGAACCCGATCCCATCGGTGGGTGGTCCGCCCAGGTCCTCCACCAGGCCGTCGTAGCGACCACCACCGCCGACCGCGTTCTGGGCGGCGTCGAGCGCCTCGGCGACGAACTCGAAGGTGGTCCGGCGGTAGTAGTCGAGGCCGCGCACCAGTCTGGGTGCGAGTTCGTAGGACACCCCCAGGGCGTCGAGTCCCGCCAGCACCCGGCCGAAGTGCTCCTCGGAGGCCGGGGAGCGGTGGTCGGCCAGCAGCGGCGCGTCGGCGACGACGGCCAGGTCCTGGGGCCGCTTCGTGTCCAGCACCCGCAGTGGGTTGCGCTCGGCGGTGGCCCGGGCCGGTTCGCTGAGGTCGTCACGGCGGTCGTCCAGGTACGAGCGGACGGCCTCGACGTAGCGGGCCCGGTCGTCGTGGTCGCCGATCGAGTTGACCAGGAGCCGGACGCGCCGGAGTCCGAAGGCGGCCAGACTCATCGACGCGAGCGTCACGACCTCGGCGTCCAGGTCGGGGTCGTCGACGCCGAGGGCCTCGACGCCGACCTGGTCGAAGGAACGGTACCGACCCTTCTGCGGCCGTTCGTGGCGGAAGTTGGCCCCGGCGTACCAGACCTTCCACGGCGTCTGCGGGTGGTGCTGGACGAAGGCCCGGGCGACGCCGGCGGTCAGCTCGGGCCGGAGCGCGACGCGGGTGCCGTCCTTGTCCTCGAAGTCGTACATCTCCTTGGTGACGACGTCGGTGGTCTCACCGACCCGCAGGAAGACCCCCAGGTCCTCGACCAACGGCGGCTGGACCTCCTGGTAGCCCGCGAGCTCGGCGAGCTCGGCGAACCGCGCCGTGAGCCGACGGCGGTGGGCGGTCTCCGGATGGAGCAGGTCACGCATCCCCGCCAGGGTCCGGAACGGTTGGTCGGGCGCCGCCACGGGCGCCCACGGTACCGGTGGGGGCGGTCAGCTCCTGACCATCGAGCGGACCTGGCGGAGCAGCGGGTCCTCCTGGCGGTGGTAGATCGTCGGGATCCGGGTCGCACGCTGGTGGGCGTCCGCGATCCACTCCATGATCCGGTGGCAGTCATCGGTGCCCCGGACCCGGGTCACCGAGCCGACCTCGACCGCCGGGGCCGACGGCTCGAGCGAGACCGCGATCGGCAGGACGTACCGGCACCCCAGCATGAGCTGCATCGTGCCGTCGTAGAGCGGCTGGAGGTGCAGGGTGCTCGTCTCGCCGGGGTCGATGCCCCGCCGGGCCCGCCACTGGGAGCGGACCTTCTGCACCATGCTCGCTGCCAGCGACAGGTCCTGGCTTCCGCTCGCCGCCATGGCGAGGATCTGCCCACCCCGTGACAGTCGGGCGTCGAGTTCGTGGCGGACGAGCAGGTTGTTCGCCTTCACGAGTGCCGGATCCAACTTGGCCCGTCGCCTCGAGTGGGTCTGGGGCATCGAGAGGAACGTCCGGGCGCCGCACTGCAGCACCTGCATCGCAGGCACGTTGAAGGCCTGACGGGTCGTGACCATGCGGGAGACCATCACGTCGATGCGGTCCGCCAGGTCGGCGACCGAGAGCGTCTCGTCGAGCACGCCGAAGCGGCGATCCGGTTCGCACATGCCCAGGATCAGCGCTCCCATCACCAGCGCGATGTCGATGATCTGGCCGTGGTTCGTGACGACCGCGACGTTGGCGCCCTCGCCGAACACCAGCTGGTAGAGCCCGTTCAACTCGGCCGCGATCTCGGGACGTTGGAACACGGGACGGAACACCTCGTCGAAGGCGGGGTACGCCGCGTTCGCGTACAGCTCCACCGTCTCGACGTTGCCGGCCTTCGGTTCGACGACGACACACGACGGGTCGTGGAACTCCAGCGCGGGCGTGTACGGCAGTGGCTGCAGGACGGCGTGGTGCCCGGTGCGGACCAGGTTCGACAGCGACCGGTAGTAGGCGACGGGGTCGGTGGCGGCGAGCATGGACCGTGCCTCGTTGACCGCCGACCTGCTCGGTGCGACGCCGTCGGGCGCCCGCGGACCGGACGGCGAGGACGACGGGCCATCGGAGGAGACGGACGAGTCGGCCCCTGATGCAGCATCCCCCGACCGCCCCTCGGGTTCCCCGTCGGGACCGTCGGGTTCAGACGTCACCAGGTGCAGATCCGGTCGCTCCCCGGGATCCCGGTCGGGTGACTTGGAACCAGCCATGGGGAGAGTCTGCCGGATGCGGCCGCCGATCGCACTGCGAGTCCCTCGCCCCACCCGCCGGCACCCACGGGCTCCTTTGGTACCTTCACCGTGGTGGGCGACGTCGCCGATCGGCAGGAGCGCTGCTTCACGCGCTTCCGTCGACCCATCTCGATCTGGTCGTCGATCACCGTGCTGCTGCTGGTCGGGCAGACCATGGCGAGCAGGTGGCCCGACGAATCCTCCTGGCGGCCGTGGCCGTGGCGGGGGATCGACTGGTACCTGGGCGCATGGAGCCAGTTCGACGGACCCGAGTACCTGCGGATCGTCACGGACGGGTACCGCTACACGCCGGGGGAACGGTCGAACATCGTGTGGTTCCCGCTCTACCCCAACGTCGTGCGACTGGTGGACGCCGCGTTGGGCACTCCGCTGCTCAGTGGAGTCCTCGTGTCGCTCGCGGCCGGACTCGCCTCGGCGATCGCCGTGTGGGCCTGGCTCGGGGTCACGGGCATCACGGACCTCCGGACCCGGACCTTCGCGTTCCTCTCGGTGTTCCTCTATCCGTACGCGTGGTACCTGTTCGGACCGGTCCACTCGGATTCACTGTTCCTGGCCCTCACGGTGGCCGCCTTCCTGCTCGTCGAGCGCCGAGCGCTCGTCGCAGCCGGGGTCGTCGGGGCATTCGCGGTCGCCACCAGGCCCACCGGCATGGCGTTGATCCTCGCACTGTTCGTCCTCGGGCTGGAGCGGACCCGGGTCCTCACGTTCGACCCCGGAGCGGATGGACCACTGGCCCGATGGCGGATTCCCACCCGGTTCGACCGATCTGCGTGGCGGCCGGGGAACCTCGGCCCACTGCTGTCCTTCGGCGGCCTGCTGGCGTGGATGACGTACCTGGGAGTCCAGTGGGGCGACCCGCTCGCCTTCAAGACCAACCAGACCGTGTACCACCCATCGCCCCTCCCGCTGCTGAAGCTCCCCTTCCTGGTCAGGTGGCGCGACTTCGACGATCCGTCCTACGTCCTCACGACGACGCTGCAGGCGGCGCTCGCGCTGGTGGTCGTGTGCTGCGTTCCGGCGGTGATCCGTCGTTTCGGCCTCGGCTACGGGATCTTCTGCGCCCTGCTCGTCGCGATTCCCACCGTGAGCACTGCCGACTTCATGGGCACCGGCAGGTACCTGATCGCAGCCTTCTGCGTCTGGGCCCTGATCGGGGAGTGGCTCAGCACCAGACGGCTCGGCTGGCTGCCGATCGCCGGCAGCGGACTCCTCATGGCCACGCTCGCCATGCTCTTCGCCCGCAGCTGGTACCTGACGTAGCACCGTACGGTCGATGGCGCCGGCGTCGCTCCGCTCAGGCCCGCCCCGGGACGACCCGGTCCGCGTCGTAGACGCTGTCGATGGCGCGGATCCGGTTGAGGAGCACCTCCAGGTGTGACCGGTCGCCCAGCTCGAACTCGAACCGCATCGTCGCGATGCGGTCGGCGTCCGCGTGGCTGTGCGAGGTGATGATGCTCACGTGGCCGTCCGACAGCGTCGAGATGACGTCCTGGAGCAACCGCGGGCGGTCCAGCCCCTTCACCTCGATGAGCGCCACGAAGTCACCCGAGGAGTCCTGGTCCCAGTCGACGTCGATGATGCGTTCGGCCTGGCCGGCCACGAGCGACGTGGCGTTCGCGCAGTCGGTCCGGTGGACCGAGACGCCGCGGCCCCTGGTCACGAACCCGACGATCTCGTCACCGGGGACCGGCGTGCAGCAGCGGGCCATCCGGACGAGCAGGTCCTCGAAGCCCTCGACGTGGACCCCCGCCGGGCGGTTCCGGCCGCGGGGACGACCGCGGACGGGCGTCGGTGCCACCTCCTCCCGTTCACCCTCGGCGGTGCGCACGAGCTTGGCGATGCGACCCGCCACCGACTCGGCCGAGACGTGGTGCTCGCCGATCGCCGTGAAGAGCGCCTCGGGGCTCTGGTACTTGAGCTGCTCGGCGACCTCGCCGACCACGGGTCCGACGACGACGCGCTGGACCGGGAGCGCTTCGCGCCGCAGCGCCTTGATGAGCAGCTCCCGGCCGGACTCCAGCGCATCCTCCCGTCGCTCACGGGAGAACCACTGCCGGATCCGGTTCGATGCCGAGCGGGTGGCGACGAACGACAACCAGTCACGGCTGGGTCCGGCGCCCTCGACCTTCGAGGTGAAGATCTCGACGGTGTCACCGGAGGACAGTTCGCTGTCGAGGGGCACCAGTCGACCGGCCACGCGGGCGCCGATGCACCGGTGCCCCACCTCGGTGTGGATCGCGTAGGCGAAGTCGACCGGTGTGGATCCGACGGGGAGCGTGACCACATCGCCCTTGGGGGTGAACACGAAGACCTCGTCCTGGTCCAGGTCGATCTTCAGGTTCGCCATGAACTCGCCCGGATCGGTCATCTCCTGTTGCCAGTCGACGAGCCGACTGATCCACGCCAGGTCCTCGGTGCTCCCGTCCTCCTTGTAGGCGAAGTGTGCAGCCACACCCCACTCGGCCCGGCGGTGCATCTCCTGGGTCCGGACCTGCACCTCGACCGGTCTCCCACCCGGGCCGACGACCGTGGTGTGCAACGACTGGTAGAGGTTGAACTTGGGCATCGCCACGTAGTCCTTGAACCGGCCCAGGACCGGCTTCCAGAGCGAGTGGATCGAGCCGAGCGCCGCGTAGCAGTCCTTCGAGGACTCAACGATCACACGCACACCGACCAGGTCCAGGATCTCGTCGAAGTCCTTGTTGCGGACGACCATCTTCTCGTAGATCGACCAGAGGTGCTTCTCCCGGCCAACCACCTCGGCGGGGATGTTGAGCTCGGCGAGGCGCGACCGCAACTGCCCGACGACGTCGGCCAGGTAGCGGTCGCGACCCGAGGACCGCTGGGCGACCATGTGGTCGATCTCGGCGAAACGCTTCGGGTACAGGGCCGCGAAGGACAGGTCCTCGAGCTGCGTCTTGACCTCCTGCATCCCGAGCCGGTGCGCGAGCGGTGCGTA
>CAIYGQ010000295.1 GCA_903925745.1 uncultured Actinomycetes bacterium
ACGGTCCGACCGAGCGGATGTTCTCCAACCCGTCCGACCCTCGGACGCTCGACTACGTCAACGGGAGGTTCGGATGACCGGGACCGGACAGCGCCGCAACCATCGCTCCGGGCGGCACCCCATGCACCTGGCCGTGCGGATCATCGCCGCAGTCGGCGTGCTGGCCGCCGTCACCGTCGTCCGACCGTCGACAGCCGACGCCCAGGGTCCGATCGTCACCGGCGGTGGCTCCTCGTTCGTCAGCCTGCTCGTCTCGCAGTGGCGGGCCGACGTCGCCAAGCCCCCCTACAACCTGAAGATCAACTACACCTCGGCCGGATCCGGGTTCGGCCGCGACAAGTTCATCTCCGGAGCGCTCGACTTCGGACAGAGCGACATCCAGTTCCTGCCCGAGGAGATCAACCGGCTCAACGGCACGAACCGCAAGGGATTCGTGTACGTACCCGTGGCCGCAGGGGCCGTGGCCTTCATGTTCAACGTGAACGGCACCAACGGCCGCCGCATCACCGATCTGAAGCTGACGCCCGAGGCGGCCTGCAAGATCTTCACGGTCCCCAACATCAAGTGGAACGACCCGTCGATCGCCTCGACCAACCCCGGCGTGGGGCTCCCTGACCGGAAGATCCGACCCGTGGTGCGCTCCGACCGGTCGGGGACCAGCTACGTCATGAGCGAGTTCTGCATCCAGCGCGCCCCAGCGGTCTGGAACGCGTTCAAGTCCTTCATCGGGTCGGGGAACTACGGACAGGACCAGTACCTGGCCGCCGGCCAGCCGATCTCGCAGTGGCCGAACAACTACGGATCGGTCTCCCAGGCGTTCGCATCGGACGGGATCGCGAACGTGGTCGGCAACGCGTCCACCGGCGCCGACACGATCACCTACATCGAGACCGGCTACACCAAGGTCAAGGGCCTGCCGGCGGCTTCGGTGCAGAACGCGGCCGGGGTGTTCACCCCGCCGCTGCCCGCCAATTCGACCATCGCACTGGGGTTCGCCCAGCCTCGACCGAACGGCACCTTCGAGCTGTCCTACGGGGGTCGTGACCCCAGGGCGTACTTCCCATCCACCTACTCCTACGTCATCGCCCAGACCGCCGGCTTCGACCCGGCGAAGGGCAAGTCGCTCGCCGAGTACCTCTACTACTCGGTGTGCAAGGGCCAGGAACGCGCCGAGCCGTTGTTGTACTCGAGGCTCTCCAGCGTCCTCGTCGACCTGGCACTCACGGCTGCGTCCCAGATCCCCGGCGCACCGCCGCGGCCAGCGACGTGTGCCGCCCCGCCGCCACCCAAGCTGGAGATCGCCGCGCCCGGAGCCGGAGGCGGCGCAGGCGGAGTCGGCGGAGGAGCGGGACCCGGTGCCGTCGGAGCCGGTGGCGGGGGAGCGGCCGCAGCGGGTGGGCCCGCCGCCGAGGTCGCCGGAGCCACAGCGGTCGCCGGTGAATCCGGGGCGGTCGTGGACGGCGCCGCCGTGGGCGCAGGAGCCGTGAACGCGGAGGAGGCGGCGCTCGCAGAGGAACTCGCCGCGGGCGCCGCCGGCGCAACCGGCAGCGCGAGCGGGACCGCGATCGGGGCGAGCGGCAGCGCCGGGCCCGAGAACAGCGACGTGTTGTTCACCTTCCTGATGGGCGCCGCGCTCGTGGCGGTCGGTGTGTTCGCCGCCCGCGGCGGGCGCGCCGCGGTGTCACGCCGATGAACCGTCGGAAGGCGATCGTCCGCCTGGCCACCGTCGCAGCCGCCGTGGCCTGGGTACTCATGCCGGTCGTCGCGCCCGCGCAGACCGGCGGCACCACCGAGCTGGTCTCCCTGAGCTCCCGGATTCCTGCCGAGCTCGTCCCGGCCGCGCTCGCCAACATCCAGCAGCTCGACACCGCGACCCGCCGGAGCACGGTGGAGTACCTGGTCTCGGGCACCGAGGACGCCCGAGCCGCGTTCGCCGCCGGAGAGGTCGACCTGATGGTCTCCGGCATCGACCTCAGTGACGCCCAGCGTGACGCGCTGCAGCAGTCGGGACGGGGCGTCGTCTCGGCGCCGATCCAGGCGGTCGGCCTGCAGGTCTTCGGGTTCGTGCCGCAGATCGGACTGTTCCCGACCAAGTGCGACGAGATCGACGAGCAGACCGGCGAACCACTCGTCGAGTGCACCCAGGACGACCGTATCCCGCTCACCGCCGACCTGCGCCTGGGCGGGGAGTCGCTCGTGGAGACGTTCTACGTGGGTAACAACGTGTGGAACTCGGCCTCGTTCGTCCGGGACATGACCCCGGTGCTCCCCGCCGGGTACCGGCTGGTCCCGCCGATCCGGGGCGCCAGACCTCTCGTACGCAGCGACGGGGACGCGTTCAACCAGTTCCTGGACCAGTACGTGGCAACCACCGCCGGCCCCCAGCGCCGGGCTGCCCTGCAGTCGACGCCGGGTGGCGATCCCGACGACGTGCCGAGCGAGGCGTGGCCCGGGTTCCTCACACCATCCCGCCAGGGCATGGACAACGTGGTGTCGACGATCACGGGTGGCCTCGATCCCGGCGGCAGCGAGGTCGGCCTGGGTGGCACCATCGCCGCGACGTTCCCGAATGCAGCCGCAGAGTCGATCGCCCTGAACCAGACCAAGCCGCCATCGGAGCGTGTCCCGGTCTTCCGGGCCCAGGTCCGCAACGCTGCCGGCGAGTGGTTGTTCCCGACCCCCGAGTCGATCTCGGCCGCAGTCGCCCTGGAGGGCGGTCGGCCGCTGGCAGCCACCACCAACCCGGCCAAGGGCGCCTACCCCATCGCGTGGGTCAACCGGGCCTACGTGCCGGCGAGCGGCCTGACCGCAGACGAAGCCAACGCCGCCGCCTCGTTCATCCGCCTGCAGGTCACCGCCGGGCAGGACCGTGCTGCCGGCTTGGGCGACGGGCGGCTCACCCCAGCCATGGTGACCGAGGCCCTCACCGCGGCCGACCGTATCGTCGAATCCAACTGCGCCGCAGCGAAGGGCAAGGTCACCACCAGCGCCGACGGCACCCCGTGGCTGCCCGCCGGAGTGATCACCGCCGGACCGGTCAAGCTCTGCGCCGGACCCACAACGCCCGTCGCGCCCGAGCCGACCGTCCCCACCGACCAGGGTTCCGGCGCCGGATTCGACACCGGCGACAGTGGGTTCGTCGACGTCGGGTTCGAAACAGGGTCGAGCGAGATCCCGGTTGGCTTCGACGAACTCAGCCCCGAGGTCGCAGGTGAGCAGCTGACCGCGCCGACCGACGAGGCGGCGGCCGCTGCCGGAGCCGCTGGGGTCGATTCCGCCGCAGCGAGCACCGCCGACGCAGGCGAGTCCGTGGGTGCCGTGTCGGTGTCACGGAAGATGCCGCTGCCGATCCCGGGCCAGACGTTGCCGCCGCTCGACCGGGCGGTCACGCTCGGTCTGGGCGCGCTCTTCGCCATGGTCATCTGGAAGCTCTACGAACGTCGGACGGGCTTCGGGTGAGCCTCGTCGAACCGCCAGCTCAGGCACCGCCGACGGTGACGGATCCGGCCACGGCGGAGCCGTCACCGGAGCCGGGGTCCGACCCGCAACCGTCGACGTCGGAACGCGCATCCGGCGGTCGCAGCGGCCGCGCGGTCGTCGTGGCGGTCCTGGCGGCCCTGCTCAGCCTGGTCATGCTGGTCGTGTTCCTCCTGCCGGAGTCCGCGCAGGTCCGCCAGCAGCACCTGCGCGACGAGTACCGCGAACCCACCCTCGAGGTGGCGGTCGGCGAGGCGGCGCTCCTGCTCCAGATCCCGGTGCTCGGAGTGGACCAGGTCGTCGTGCGAGGCGCAGAACCCGTCCAGCTCCGGGGCGGGCCCGGGTGGCGCGAGGGCAGCGCCCCACCCGGACAGGGCAACACCGTGATCCTGGGCCACTCGACCCTGTGGAGCTACCCCTTCGGAAGCCTCGACTCGCTGGTGGGGGGCAACCGGATCTTCCTGCGCACCCGCGATGATCGCGTCTACCTGTACAAGGTCACCGAGGTCACCAGGGTCGACGGCGACCAGACCGACGTCATGCAGGCCGACGGCCCGACGCGGCTGACGCTGATCACCAGCGCCGGAGGACCGTTCTCGAGCGAACGTCTGGTGGTGAAGGCCGCTGCCTCGGGTCCGCAGCCCGAGGTGCCAGACGACGTCCGCGTTCCCGTGTCCGACACCGACGACGTCGGCTCCTTCGACGAGCGGGCGCCGACCGGGGGGATCCTGCTGCTGGCCGGCGCGCTCGTCGCCGTGGCCGGAGTCTTCGCAGTGCGCGACCTGCGTCGCCGATACAACGTCGGCGTCGCGTTCGTCGTCGGCGGACCGGTCGTCGCGATCGGTGTGGTGCTCGTGCTGTTCAACCTGAACTCGTTCCTGCCGGTCACGTACTGAGCCGCTGCGGTCCCGCACCGTGGCCAGCGACGTGTGCCAGGTTTCTACGCGCCCGCACAACCCACCACGCGCACCGGTCGACGCGCCGGCGCCGAACGCGTCATCAGGCGAACCCCGGGTGTCCACCACGGCGCCATCCGACGACGAGCGGAGCAGCAGGTGAACTGGCCACGAACACCTTCGGAACACTGCCGCGGAACCATTGCCAGCCCCTTCCGAATCCCTCATTGTCGCCCCGGCGGCGAGGGTCCGTCCTGAACGAAAGGCTGTTGCACATGATGAAGCGAGTCCTGGCACTCTCGGCTGTGGCCGGGGTGCTCCTCCTGAGCCTGACGGTGGCGGCACCGGCCGGCGCCCAACCGAGCGGCTCGGTCAACCCGAACCCGGTGGCCTTCGCTCCCGGCCAGACAGAGGCCCCCGTCACCGTCAACTGGTCCGGTCAGGCCCCCAACAAGCTGATCTACGTCGACATCTGCAAGAAGCTGTCGAGCGACCCGACCTTCAACCCGGGTCAGGACTGCGCCCCGCTGTCGAGCACCAACCCGTTCGCCACGGCGACGGGCAGCGGCACCACTCAGTACACGGTGTTCCGCGGTCCGGACCCCTCGGGTGACCAGCCGTGGGGCTGCTTCGCCGCTGCGGACACCGCACCGGCCGGGATCCAGAAGTTCACGACCTGCTACGTGCGGGTGACCAACGACAGCCTGTTCAACAACTCGGCTGCGGCAGACATCCCCTTCACGATCGTCGAGTCCGGCGGCGTGATCCCCGAGGCCCCCGTGGCCATCCTTCTGCCGGTGGTCGGTGCGCTCGTGCTGATCGGCGGCTTCGTGTTCATGCGCCGTCAGCAGGCGCTGGCCTGATCCCCCGGGG
>CAIYGQ010000296.1 GCA_903925745.1 uncultured Actinomycetes bacterium
CCACGACGACGGTGCCGCCGACGACGACCACGACGACGGTGCCGCCGACCACGACGACGGTGCCGCCGACGACGACCACGACCTCGACCACGACCACGACGACGGTGCCGCCGACGACCTCGACGACGACCACCACGACGACGATCCCCGTGAACACGACGACGACCTCCACCACGGTCCCGCCGACCACCACGACGATCCCGACGGGCCAACGCGACGTCGCCTCGGTCAACCTGACCGGCTCGCTGAACTACAGCCGCTCGATCGAGTCGTCCGCCGGCAACGTCACGGTCGTCCGGGACGCCAACGGCGTCGTGAGCGCCCGCGGCTCACTCGACTACCCGGGTGCGAACGGCGGGACGGCGAAGCTCACCGTGAACGTCCAGCGCTTCTGGGTCTTCCCGCTGTGGGTGGGTGACGTCCGGGTCTCCGATCCGGGGGCCGGCGTGTCGGTCCAGGCGCCGGTCTTCGGGGCGATCCAACGTCCTGCGGCCAACGCCGTGCAGGGCCAGAGCTCGTGGTTCACGGTCGGGTCGTTCCCCAACCTGATCCGCCCGTTCAACCTGACCTGGCGGGTCGACGACCGTTCCTGATCGCGTCCATCCGCCGGGCACCCCGGATTCCCCCGGTCGCGCCGGTCCGCTCGCGGGCCTGCGGGTCGTCGAGCTCGCCGGGCTCGGGCCCGCTCCCTTCGCCTGCATGGTGCTCGCCGACCTGGGGGCCGACGTCGTCCGGGTGACCCGACCCGGGAGTGCCCTGGTGGTCCCGGACGCCGACCGCCCCGACCTGGGTGCCGAGCAGCGGAACCCGTGGGACGTCCTCAACCGCAACCGACCGGCGGTCGGGGTCGACCTCCGCCAGCCGGGCGGCGTCAGGCTCGTCGTCGACCTGGCCGACGGCGCCGACGTCCTGGTCGAGGGGTTCCGCCCCGGCGTCGCCGAACGCTTCGGCCTGGGGCCCGACGACCTGCGGTCCCGCAACGACCGACTCATCTACGGCCGGATGACCGGGTGGGGGCGCACCGGGCCGCTCGCCGAGCGCGTCGGCCACGACCTGAACTACCTGGCGCTCGCCGGCGTGCTGGCCCACCTGGGACGCCTCGACCAGCCGCCGACGCCCCCGCTCAACGTGGTGGCCGACTTCGGCGGCGGAGGCATGCTGCTCGCCGTGGGGGTGCTCGCCGCATTGGTCGAGCGGTCCACCTCGGGGCGCGGGCAGGTCGTCGACGCCGCGATGGTCGACGGCTCGGCGCTGCTCATGGCGCCGCTCTTCGGTGCGTGGGCGTCGGGCTTCTGGTCGGCGGAACGGGGCACGAACCTGTTGGACTCGGGGGCGCCGTTCTACGACTGCTACCGGTGCGCCGACGGCGGCTGGGTGTCGGTCGCCGCCATCGAGGCCCCCTTCTTCGCGGCACTGCTCGACGGCCTCGACCTGGATCCCGATGCGGTCGGCGAGCAGTACGACCGCACGCGCTGGGATGCACTCCGCCGGTCGTTGACCGAGCGTTTCGCCGGGCGCTCCCGCGACGAGTGGGCGGAGCGCTTCGCCGGCCTGGACGCGTGCGTCGCGCCGGTGCTCGACATGGGCGAGGCGCCGGAGCACCCGCACGCCCGTGCGCGTGGGTCGTTCGTGGACGTCGACGGCGTCCCGCAGCCGGCACCCGCGCCCCGCTTCGACCGGACGCCGACCGGGCCCGTCGAGCCGGCCTGTGCCGGCGACGATCCGGTCGAGGTGCTCGGCTCGTGGGGGATCGGAGCCGATCGGGTTCGTGGTCTGATCGCCGACGGCGTCGTCGGCTGAGTCAGCCGAGCAGGTACTCCGACACTGCGATCGAGCGCAGCCGGGCCAGGTCGAAGGTCGTCTGGACGCTGTCGAGCATGACGTTCAGGTTGCCGGGGTCGCCCAGGTGGAACGCGACGACGTCGTCCACCACCTCCTCGGACGGCCACGACTCGACGACGATCCCGTCGAGGGGCTCGGCGCCGGGCGTCACGGCGTGGACGACCCGTTGGCGCACGTAGCGGAGCCGGGGTTGGACCGCCTCGGACATCGGTGACTGGTGGCCGTACCAGAGCTCCCGGAACGTCCGGTCGTCGAGTGACGGGTTGCGGTGCACGAGTGCCAGGGTGGCGACCCCCGGGGAGCGTTCGCCGTCCGGCCAGTCACGTCGAGTCCCGCGTCGCTGGCCGAACTCGGACCACACCGACTCGGTCACCAGGTAGCCGTCGACCCGGACGCCGAGGGGCCGGAGCAACTCGTCGGCGTCACCGCGCAGGTCGTGGGCGGCGTACCAGGCGCCGACGGCAGCGACGACGCCGACGGCCCCCGCCGGTTCCGGCATCGGCCCCGGGATCCCCACCCGGTCGTCGGCCACGTGCAGCGACAACTGCGATGCGCCGGCTCGGCGCAGCCCGGGGGCGACCTCGTCCAGGAACCGGTCACGCAGTTCGGCCCGGTCGGCGTCGGCCCGGGCCCGGATCAGGTGGACGAGCTTCTCCACGCGGACCAGCGGTTCACTCGCCGTCGGCGCGACCGAGCGAGCGACGCCGCTCGATCCAGTCCCGCACGACGGTGGCGAAGTGCTCCGGGTTGTAGATGTCCTCCTCGTGCGACCACCGCCCGTTCCCGGCGTAGTGGAGGACCGTCAGGTTGTACTGCTCGAAGACCGACCCGTCCCCCGGGTCCTCCAACCGGTTCCACACCTTGGTGACGACCCAGCCCCGGGCCGCGTCGATGACGTGCCACTCACACGGGAAGGACGTGAACGCCGAGTTCGGCCAGACCGACATCGTCGAGGTGATCCAGGCCCGGATCTCCTCGCGGCCCGAGAAGTCCCCGTAGAGGTGCTCGATGTAGGTCGCATCGGGGGTGAACAGGTCGGCCCACGGGTTCCAGTCGCCGGTCGCCCCGGCGGTCGCGGCGGCCTCCTGGTAGGCCACGAAGGCGGCCTCGATCTCCTCGGTCGGGAAACGCTCCACTGGGTCATCCTGCCAGTTCGACGGCCAATGCCGTCCCGCGGCCGGGGCCACGACGCCGTCCCGCACCCTGCAGGACAGGTGGAGTTCACCTCCCGGCCAACTCGCGTCTACCTTGAGTTCGGCGGATGAGCGGTGGTCCGTGTGGCTCGGGGCGGAGCGCGGACCCGGGCGGGCAGGAGTTCAGGTGGGCACTCAGCAGGTGGATCGACGGACCTTCCTCCGGGCGGGAGCCATCGGCGCGGCGGCGGTCGCCCTCCCGGCCTGCACGACGCCGACCGGGCCGCCGCCGACCTCGCTGTGGTCGTGTGGTGTCGCCTCGGGCCTGCACAGCCACACCGAGGTCGTGATCTGGACCCGGGTGGATCCGCTCCTCGGAGGGGGCATCACGTCGGTCGACTGGGAGGTGGCCACCGAACCCGGGTTCGGTTCGGTCGTGGCGTCCGGGACCGCTCCGGTCACACCCGCGACCGACCGTACCGTGAAGCTGCTGGTCGGAGGCCTGGAGCCCGATCGTGACCACTGGTACCGCTTCGTGGCGGGCGGATCGAACTCACCGGTCGGCCGGGCCCGCACGGCACCGGTACCCGGGGCGGCGGCGACCTCGCTGACGCTCGCGTACTCGAGTTGCCAGAACTTCGCCAACGGCTGGTACAGCGCCTGGCGGGAGCTCGCGGCCCGGCCGGTCGACGCCGTGTTGTTCCTCGGTGACTACATCTACGAGGCCGGGGCCGTGCAACTGCTCGGGACGGTTCGCTCGGAGCCCTTCGCGACCGTCACCACGCTGGAGGGGTACCGGAGCAAGTACCGGCTCTACCGGAGCGACCCCGACCTCCAGGCGGTCCACGCGGCCCACCCGTTCCTCACCGTCTGGGACGACCACGAGTTCACCAACGACTGGGACCGCACGACGCTGCTCGAGCAGCCGGCGCGGGCCGCGGCGGCGTTCCGGGCCTGGTTCGAGTACCAGCCCGTCTGGCCCACCGCCGGGACGCGGATCCACCGCGACCTGGTCTGGGGCGACCTGGGCCACCTGGTCGCGCTCGACACCCGCCAGTACCGGGACGCCCACCGCGAGGACACCCTCGTCGCCGGTGTCGCGCCGCTCACGACCTTCGAGACCGACCCGACACGGACACTGCTCGGCACCGAGCAGCGCGACTGGCTGGTCGACACGCTGGTCGGATCGGACGCCACCTGGAGGATCGTGGGCAACCAGGTCCTGATGGCGCCACTCCGCACGCTCGACCTGGATGACGGCAGCGCGTCGATCCCCCACGCCGGGCTGTACTCGGGGACCGCCTTCGACACCTGGGACGGTTTCCAGGCGGAGCGGGACCACATCCTCGGTGCGCTGGCCGCCAACGGGGTGCAGAACACGGTCGTGCTGACCGGTGACTACCACTCGTTCTGGCAGTCGTCGATCCGGTCCGACTTCGACGACGAGTCGACCCCGATCGTGGTGAACGAGTTCGCCGCCGGCGCGGTGTCGTCGGCGGGTGGGGCGGCCAACGAGAACCTGCTGTTCGGCGACGCGGCCAACGGGACGTTCGCGCCGGCGTTCAACTACGTCGACGGGTTCAGCAACGGCTACGGACTGCTCGAGGCCACGCACGACGAGCTGCGGGTGACCTTCCTGGAGCACGAGGCCCGCTACTCCCAGATGCTCCCCGAGCCGGCGGTTCGCTTCACGCTCGCGGCCGGCGATCCGATCCCGGTCACCGAGGTGCCCTGAGCGGGGCTGCGGGGCGCGGCGCCGCCCCGGTCAGGTCGTGCATCCGGTCAGGTCGTGTAGTCGGCGTTGATCCGCACGTAGCCGTCGGTCAGGTCGCAGCCGTACACCGTCCAGGAGCCTCCACCGACGCCCAGGTCGGCGGTGATCTCCACCTCGTCCCGTCGCAGGTACGCCTCCAGGTCGCCGAGGGCGGCCTCGTCGAGCCGCGCCGGGTAGACCTCGGTCCCTCCGAAGCCGATTCGCACCCGCTCCTGGTCGACGTCGTCGACGTCATCGCACTTGCCGATCGCCATGGCCACCCGTCCCCAGTTCGGATCCGCGCCGTGCACGGCGGTCTTGACCAGCGGAGAGTTCACGATCGACTTGGCGACACGACGGGCCTGGGCGTCGTCCCGGGCGCCGGTGACCGTGACGACGATGAGCGTCCCGGCCCCCTCGCCGTCGGCCGCGAGCTGGCGCGTCAGGTCGGTGCACACCGTTGAGAGTGCGTCCCGCAGCGCGGCGTCGTCGACGGGGCCGGCCAGACCGCTCGTCAGCACCGCGGCGGTGTCAGAGGTGGACGTGTCCGTGTCCACGCTCAGGCTGTTGAAGGTCCGCTCCACGACCGACCGGAACACCCGGTCCAGCGTGGCCGCCTCGACGGCGGCGTCGGTCAGGACGAAGGCGAGCATCGTCGCCATGTCGGGTTCGATCATCCCGACGCCCTTCGCCACCCCGACGACCGTCGCGGTCCCACCGTCGTTGGTCGCCAGCGTCGCCCGGGCCGTCTTGGGGTGCGTGTCCGTGGTCATGATCGCGTTGGCGACGGCGTCGAGGTCGCCGCCCGGGAACGGTCCGCGCAGGTCGCGCAGGTGCATCCGCAGCCGGTCCATCGGGTAGGGCCGACCGATGACGCCGGTCGAGGCGACCAGCACGTCGTCGGGGGCGCATCCGACCGCCCGGGCCACGCCCTCCGCCAGCTCGGCCGCATCGCGTCGTCCGGCTTCACCGTTGGCGACGTTGGCGTTCTTGGAGACGACCACGAGCGCCTGCAGTCGGCCGTCCGCGACGTGGCGCCGGGACAGTTCCACGCTCGGTCCGGCGAAGCGCGACCGGGTGAACACGGCGGCCGCCGGACCGGGCGTCCTCGCGGTCACGACCACGAAGTCGGTCGTCGAGTCCTTGATGCCCACGTTGGCCACGTGGGCGCTGAATCCGGCCGGCAGCTCCACGGTCGGAGTCTCGCAGAGCCCGACACCGTGGCAACATTCGGGGCCGCGACGACGCGGTCCGCACCACCCCGGAGGATCCCCGTGAACCCATCCACCTCGCTCGAGGGCCGACGCGTCCTGGTCACCGGCGCAGCCCAGGGACTGGGACGCACCATCGCCGAGCGGATCGTCGACCTGGGCGGCACCGTCGTCATCGCCGACGTCCAGGACGACCAGGGCGCGCACACGGTCGCCGCCATCGGAGCCGCCGCGACCTACGAGCACCTGGACGTGTCGTCGGAGCACGACTGGGCCGAGGTCTGCGACCGGGTGACCGACTCGCTCGGCGGGCTCGACGGGCTCGTCAACAACGCGGCGCTGTTGGACATGGGTCCGCTGGAGCGGATCGACCCCGATCGGGCTCGGTGGCTGCTCGACGTCAACCTCCTGGGGCCGCTGCTCGGGATCCGCGCCGTCGCCCCGTTGCTGCGCGCCTCGGGTGGCGGATCGGTGGTCAACGTCTCGTCGATCGGCGGGCTCGAGGGCATGAACTCGACCGCCACCTACAACGCGACGAAGTGGGGGCTGCGCGGCCTGTCACGCGCCGCGGCGCTCGAGTTGGGGCTGGACGGCACTCGGGTCAACACGGTCTGTCCCGGGATGGGGAACCCCGACATGCCGACGCCGTTCCTGGGCCGCTTCGACCTGGACCGGTACCTGACCACGGCGCCCCGCCTCCCGTTCCACCAGGATGGCCAGCCCCGCAACGTCGACGTCCACGACGTCGCCGAGATGGTGGTCTGGCTGCTCTCCGACGCCGCCCGGGGTTGCACCGGTGCCGACTTCGCGGTCGACGCCGGCTGGACCGCCGGCACGTACGCCGAGGGGCTGCCCGGGTTCTGAGCTCAGCCCCCCGAGACCAGCGCGTCGGCCAGCGGGTCGAGCGAGACGTCCTCGTCGGGGTCGTCGAGCCAGCCCTCCGGCAGCGCCACCCGGCGGAGCGCACCGCTGTGGCTGCGAACGACCGTCGCCGGATCGACCGTCGGGGTCAGTGTCGGGTCCAGGTCGGCGAGCAGTGCCTCCACGTCCGCCGGTCGCTCGACCAGACCGGCGTGCCGGCGGACGCCACCACCGACCGGGTACCCCTTCAGGTACCAGGCGAGGTGCTTGCGGAACCCGGCGAGACGTCGGCCCGGGTCCCAGTCCTCCAGCAGCCGCAGGTGCTCGCGGATGGTGGCGCACACCTCTCCGAGCGACGGGGCCCCGGACTCGTCGCGTCCGCCCAGTGACAGTTCGAGGTCGCGGAACAGCCACGGCCGCCCCAGGCAGCCCCGGCCGACGACCACCCCGGAGCAGCCCGTCTCCTGCATCATGCGGACGGCGTCGGATCCGGTGAACACGTCGCCGTTGCCCAGCACCGGGACGCCGTCGACCGCCCTGACGAGTTCGGCGATCCGGTCCCACCGGGCGCTCGGTGCGTAGTGCTGCAGGGCCGTCCGGGCGTGGAGCGCGACGGCCGCGACGCCGGCGTCGGCGGCGATGCGACCGGTGTCGAGGAAGGTCAGGTGGCCGTCGTCGAGGCCCAGACGGAACTTGACGGTCACCGGGACCGTTCCCCCGGACGTCTCGTCAGCGGCCCGGACCGCGGCCGAGACGACCCTGCGGAGCAGCGACCGCTTGTAGGGGAGCGCAGCACCGCCACCGACCCGGGTGACCTTGGCTGCGGGACACCCCAGGTTGAGGTCCACGTGGTCGACGAGCCCCCGGTCGACGAGCATCCGGACCGCGTCGCCGAGCACCGCCGGGTCCGTGCCGTACAACTGGAGCGAACGCACCGGTTCATCGGGGTGGAACCGGGTGAGCTCCCACGAACCCGGATGGCCCTCCAGCAGCGCGCGGGCGGTGACCATCTGGTTCACGAACAGGCCGCCGCCGAACGACGCGCAGAGGCGGCGGAACGGCGCGTCGGTCACCCCGGCCATGGGGGCGAGGACCACCGGGGGGTCGACGACGACCGGTCCGATCCGGAGCGGCGCCGCGCCCCCCGTCACGCCCGGTCGTCCCGGTGGCGCCACCGGTCGAGCAGGTGCAGGGTCCATCCGGCCGGCCCGGCCCACCAGGTGAGCAGCAGCGACACCCGGGCGGTCCGGCCCCGGGCCAGCGCGTGTTCGTGGATCGCCCGCCCGACCAGCAGGTCGAAGACCAGGTAGTGGGTCCACCCCGCCAGGAAGGCGGTCGGTGTGCCGAGCGCCGCCCGGAGCGTCTCGGGGTCGTCGAGCCTGCCGGTGCTGTTGCCGGTGCTGGTGCCGGTGCCGGTCCCGGTGCCGGTGCCGGTGGATCCCGGCGTCGGGCCGTCGCTCCGCAGCAGCGACGTGCCGAGCAGGCCCACGTAGGCGCCACCGAGCCCGATCGACAGCGGCGTCGACCAGCGGACGAGCAGTGCGGTGAGTCGGGACCGGGGCGCCACGATCATGGCGATCCACACCGGGGCGGTCGACGCGCTCAGGACGCTGAAGGCCGTCCGCTCCCCGGGGCGCATGGGGCGCCAACCGGGCACGCGGGAGCCCGGCGGGCCGGTGTCGTCGGTCGGGGTGTCCCCGGTTGCGGCGTTCACCGTGACATCCTGCCGCAGTCCCGATGTGGCACGCACGACCGGGAGACGGCACCGGCGGGTGGCGTTGTCCCGGCCGCCTCGGCGGCGTAGGGTGGAGGCCGTGAACGACGACCGCTGCCTCCTGCTGCTGACCTAGGCGAGCCCGCCCCTGCCGGCTCGCCGAACCTCCTGCGCCTCCGCAGGAGGTTCTCTGGTTTTCGGGGCGGACCCGCCGCCACGGACACCGACCCTGACACCGACCCTGACCCTGACCCTGACGAGACTGGAACCAGCATGGCCGCCCAACCTGCCAACCCGAGGACGATGCCGTACGACAAGTACCGGCCGTTCCTGCCGTTCGAGCCGGGACGGGGCGGGGACGCGAACGGTGGGCTCGCCGAGCGGACCTGGCCGTCCGCGCGGCTGAGCGCCGCCCCCACGTGGTGCTCGGTCGACCTCCGGGACGGCAACCAGGCGCTCATCGACCCCATGGACCCGGTCCGCAAGCTGCGGATGTTCACGACGCTGGTGAACATGGGGTTCACCGAGATCGAGGTCGGGTTCCCGGCCGCATCGCAGACCGACTTCGACTTCGTCCGCGAGATCATCGAGGGCGACCACATCCCCGAGGACGTCACGATCCAGGTGCTCGTCCAGTGCCGCCCCGAGCTCATCGAGCGGACCTACCAGGCGCTGCAGGGCAGCCACTCCGCGATCGTGCACTTCTACAACTCGACCTCGGTGCTCCAACGGGACGTCGTGTTCGGCCTCGACCGCGACGGCATCACCCAGATCGCCACCGATGCGGCCCGGTTGGTGCGCAAGTACGAGCCGACGTTGCCCGACACCCGGCTCCGCTACGAGTACTCGCCGGAGTCCTTCACCGGCACCGAGCCCGAGTACGCCGTCGAGATCTGCGCGGCGGTCATGGA
>CAIYGQ010000297.1 GCA_903925745.1 uncultured Actinomycetes bacterium
CTGGGCGGCACCGGCGGCTGATTCCCGCCCGCCGCGCCCGCCTTCATTCCCGCCCGCCGCGCCCGCCTTCATTCCCGCCCGCCGCGCCCGCCTTCATTCCCGCCCGCCGCGCCCGCCTTCATTCCCGCCCGCCGCGCCCGATGAACACCGTGCGAGGAGGCAGCCCGAACCGCACCCCCGGTCGGGTCGGGCAGCCGAGTCGCTCGTGGTCCGGCAACCTCACCGGTCGGGCCACGGTCCGATCCGCCCCGGGTCGACGGTCCCGCACCCTCCGTCGGCCCGGGGCGGCCGGCCGTCACCCCTCGGGATCCGGGGCGCTCTCCAGCGCGGCGAGTTCGACCAGCCGGTCACCGAGCCACGAGTCGGCATCCACTCCAGCGGGTGAGGGCTCCGGGGCGACGAGCTCGACGGCGACCCGCTCCAGCCGGGACGCGAGCAGGGCGGTGTCACAACCGGCAGCGATGTCCAGTCCGACCCCGGACTGCGTCCCGAAGGTCCGACCGAGCCCCTCGGCCTTCGCCCGGTAGTAGTCACTGTCGGCCACGAGCAACGCCGGTGTTCCGGCCACCAGGCTCCACAACGCGACGTGGAACGAGTGGGCCACGACCACCTCGGCGGCGGCGACGACGGCGACGGCGAGCTCGGGATCGCCCCGCACGTCGAGCACCGCCCACCGCGACGACGTCGTCCGGCCGACGAGTGCCCGCCGGGCCGTGGCGACCTCACCCGGGTCGTTGCCGTTGACGGCGAGCACCACGACCGACGCGTCGCGCTTGCGGGCCAGACCGTCCACGGCGTCCACCAAGCCTCCACCGCCGGACGCCGCGTCGGAACCCGCGGCACGGTCCGAGACGTACGGGGCGTCCCGGAGGTGCAGCACCACGTAGGGGCCCTCGACGACTCCGACCCTTCGCAGCGCTGCGTCCCGGTCCTCGGCCGGGGCCGCCGGCACCGAGGCGGCGTCGTCGGCGACCAGTTCGACGCCGACCGGACCCACCTCGGTCCCGACGAGGTCCCGGGACCCGGCGTCCCGCACACCCACGGCCGCCGCGCCCGACCAGACCGCACGCAGCCGATCCAGACGGTCGGCCTCGAGGGGCCCGACGCCCTGACCGGACCACACCACCGGCACTCCACGGGAGCCGGCAACGGCGGCGATGGCGAGTCGGGGCGCCATGACGTCCTCGGCGAAGTCGTCGGCCAGGTTGCCACCTCCGGCGACGACGACGACGTCGAACTCGGAGGGATCGACCAGCGCCGGGCCGGGCCGGTCGGCCCGGAGCGCCGAGACGTCCAGGCCGATCCCGGCGGCGGCCTCGGCGCGCAGGTCCTCAGGGAGGCCTCGCCAGGCCTCGAGCAGCGTGCCGTCCCAGCAGACGGGCACGGCCGGCCGACGCGGCCGCTGGGGCGGGACCGTCCGGTCGGTCAGCACCCGCACGGATGCATCGGGCCACACCGCTGCCACCCGATCCAGGACCGACCACGTGATGGCGTCGTCGCCCAGGTTGTCGACGCCACCGGGCGCCAGGACGAGGACGCTCCCGGGGTGGGCCGCTTCCGCTGCGGCCCGCGACCCGGCCGATTCCGCCCTGCTCGCAACGGTCGCGTCCGTCGACTCGAACCGGTCCCGAGCTCCGGGCCAGGCCCAGAGGACACCGGTCGCAGGGTGGACCGCCGCCACCGCGAACCCCTCGATCGGCGGGTCGTCGTAGAGGTACATGCGCTCGACGTGGCGGGCGGCCAGACGGTGGTCCGCTGAGAGCGCGCTGTGCCGGAGACCGCTGATCCGGTAGTGGCCGAGCACCACGGGCACGTAGGTCGCCAGCAGCCCGTGTCGCAGGGAGCGGAGCAGGAGTTCGTAGTCGTCCACCACGCCACCGAGCTGAGGATCGGTCGAGTAGCCGCCGATCCGCTCGACGGCCTCGACGTCGAGCACTGCCATGGAGTCGAAGCACAGACCGTTCCGGAGCGTCTCGGTCGCAGGGGCGTAGGCCACGGCATCCCAGGTGGAGCCGTCGTCGGTGGCCGCGACCACCTGGCCCCAGGCGATCGCCGGACGATGGTCGCGGGCCACCCGGTGGACGGCCACCACCCCGTCGGCGTGGAGTCGGTTGTCGGCATCGAGCACCACCAGGTGTTCGGTGGGGCAGGCCGCGAGCAGCACGTTGCGGGCGCGTGCCAGACCGAGGTTCCGGGACGCGCTCACCACCACCACCCGCGGATCGGAACGGGCACGCTCGAGGACCGTTGCGGTCTCGTCACTCGAGGCGTCATCCAGGATCAGGTGCACCCCGGCGTCCCCGTCCAGGGAGTCCAGGACCTCAGCAGCCGACGCGAGGGCGTCGGGCAGCCAACCGGCGTGGTTCCAGGTGATGGTCAGGACGCTGAGCCCCGGGCGGCGCGGGCCGTCGTGGCGGTGGTCGGCCAGCAACCGGGTCACCTCGTCATCCCGGTCGGCCCCTCGGGTCAGCTCGAGGGCGACGCGCTGTTCGTGTGAGATGGCGCGGGTCCGGACGTCGACGTCGGACATCCGACCTTCGAGGCGCCAGGTCCACTCCGCTGCGTCCTGGTGCCGGCCCCGGGCCTCGGTCAGGGCGATCGCCGCTGCGGCCTCCAGGCGCTCGGCGTCCTGTCGTCGGACGGCCTCGTCGTGGTCCAACCGGTCCAGGCGGTCGAGTCGGCGGTGCAGGTCGGCCACGGACCGGTCGAGGTGCACCGAGATGCGGTCGATCCGTTCCGAACGCGCCGGCAGACCGCGCACCTGGGAGAACCAGTTCCTCAGCCGACCGAGCGCGCTCACTCGGCCACCGCCCACGCATCGGTGACGGCGCCGACGACCACGGCGTCGCGCCGGGCGGTGCCGCCGGCTGCGAGCGCGACCGCTGCCGACCATCGCTCCGCCAGTTCGTCGTCATCCGGCCAGCGCTCGGCGAGCTCGGCCAGGTCGGTCACCAGGCCGTGGGCGAACTCCGGTAGCCCCCGCCTGACCGAGTCCACATCGACGCACACCTGCAGTGGCACGCAGCCGGACTGCAGGGCCTCCAGCAACGGGACCGCCTCCAGGTGGTCAGACGCCGACGCCCAACACCTCACGGTCGCAGCCGACAGGATCCGACGGACCGACTCGGCCGGGGCCGTCGGACTGTTCGTCTCGACCAGCATCACGGCGCCGCCGGGCCGGAGGTCGCTCAAGGTCGCAGCCACCCTCGCGCTGAAGGGCCCCAGTCGGTCGACCTGACACCAGGGCAGCGACCGGTCAGCCGGCGGATCCGAACGCACCAGGCGGTCGCGCTCGGCACTGTCCGGATGCACGGGGGTCGCGGCTCCGCCCCACCCCACGTCGCCGTCGACAAGAACACGCATCCCGAGGGGTGAGTCCCCGGTCTCTCGCAGGATCTGCGAGACGTCGCAACCGGCCAGGCCGGCTCGGGAAGCGTTGGCGCTGCGTGCCGTGGTCTCGGCCCACGCCCCGGCCAGGCTGCGGGCGCACTCGTCACCGGCTTCGGCGAGCGCGTCGAGTCGGCTGAACACCTCCTCCTGGTTGCCCGAGATCACCGCTCCCAGGTCCAGTCGGCGGATGCGCTCGGGGGTCGGCGGGGCGTCGAACAACGACGCCACCAGGTCGTCCCGGCCCAGCACCTGGAGCACGGTCGAGGTCAGCAGGCACTTGACACAGCGCCCGCAGTTCGACGGCGTGTCGGACTCCCAGCACACGTGGAGCGATCGGGCGAGTTCGGGGACCCGCAGGATCCGCTCCACCTTGTCGAACCGGTCGAGCTCGTCCTCACCCGGTCCGACCAGGGTGCCCCGGGTCGACCAGTGGCGGACCAGCTCGCGGTGGATGCCGAACGGACGGTCACGGACCCGTTGGGTGGCCGAGGCGATCGACTGCGACACGGTGAGCGACCCGAGGCCACCCCCGACCGCGAGCGCCGCCCCGGCGGTCACCGCGCCGTGCGTCCGCCCCCAGTGGGCGATCCGGTCGGCCTCCGCCCGGAGGTTCGTGACGACGACGACGTGGTGGACACCGAGTACCGCCGCCACCCGGCGGTGGCCCCGGATCACCGCCTCGGTCGTCTCGGGACTCCACATCGCGTCGGTGCCCCGGACCGTGACGAGCAGGTCGATCGGATTCCTGACGCCCAGGACCGAGCCCGCCAGCTCGGCGGAGGAGTCGACGCCCCTCGAGAACAGCAGTCCGGCGGCACCGGAGGGGTCACCCGCCTCGTACCACTCGTCGACCAGCAGCTCCGGGGGGCGCCAGCCCCACCAGCGCTCGTAGATGCCGACCGCCAGGGGGTGACCGTCGGCCTGGGCCCGGTCGACCGGTGCCGCGACGTGCAGGTCCTCACCGGCTGATGCCGCCGCCAGGGAGGCGAGTGGCAGGAACGGGGATGCGCCGTGGTCCAGCCGGTCGGCGACGGACTCGTCGACCTCCACCCACCAGTGCCGGCGCTCACCGCGGAGGTCGACCTCGGCGGTGGCCCGCACCCGGCTCGCGGACCGCGACCGCACGATGGGCCCCAGACGCATCACGGCTCCCGGAACGGACGACCTGGCATCGCCCGACGGTACAGGTTGTCGGTGCGGCCGACCCACTGAGGCGACGTCGTGAACGGGTCGCGATGCGCCGGGCGAACGATCCGGAGTGGGCGTAACAGGACTCGAACCTGTGACCTCTGCCGTGTGAAGGCAGCGCTCTAGCCGTCTGAGCTATACGCCCGGAAGCGGTCACTGTAGCCGTGGACGGCGGACGGCCCGAAAGCCGCTCGGCGGGCCGGCCCCGTTGGTCCGACCGGGACTCCGGGAACGAGTCGGACCTAGGCTCCCCCGGTGCCAGAGCCCCACGATGACCGTCTCCGGGTGGCCCGCCTGCCGTGGACGACCGACCTGAACCCCTACCAGCGGGCCCTCTACTCCTCACTGGAGCGGTACGGCGTGGACCTGATCGGCACCGGCGAGTTGTCCAGTGCGTGGCTGGAACGGAACCGGGCGACGGTCGACGTCCTCCACGTCCACTGGAAGCTCCACCGGCTGGCCGACCGGGCCCCGATGGGCGCCGACCGGGCGGCCTGGGTGTGCGACCAGCTCGAGGTCGCCCGCGAGGCGGGCTTCACCCTCGCGTGGACCGTCCACGAGCCGGGCCTCCTGGAGGAGGACGGGGACGTGGAGCGCTCCACGGTCGAACGCCACCTGCTCGAACACGCCGACGTCGCCTTCACCCACGATCGCGCGACCGCCCAGATGGTCGCCGACCTGGCCCGACGGATCCGCGCCGATCGACTGCCGGTCACCGTCACGCCGCTCGGCGACTACCGGCCACTGCTGGAAGAGGTCGAACCGTCCGAGGTCGTGACCACAGCGATGCGGCGCCGCCTGCGACTCGAGGACGGCGCACGACTCGTCCTGGCCCAGGGCTCACTGCGGGTCGACAAGGACCTCGGCCTGCTGGTCGACGCCGTCGGCCGGTTGGACCGGCCCGATGTCGCGCTGGCCATCGTCGGTGCGATCGGTGACGAGCCGACACGCAGGTTCATCGACGGCGTCGACCGGTCACGGATCCGCGTCCTCCCCGAAGTGCTCCCTGCGCCCTCGCTCCGGGCGTGCTACGAGCTCGCCGAGGTGACGGTGCTCGCACGGCGACGGAACTGGAGCTCCTCGTCCCTGCTGTCCGCCATCGCCCACGGCACGCCGGTCGTCGCCGCCGACCTGCCCACACACCATGAGATCCTGGGTGGGAACGGCGCGACGTGGTGCACCCCGGGCGACCCGGACGCGCTGGCCGGCGCGATCGCCAGGGTGCTCGACGATCCGTTCCGGGCCCGGTCCACCCTGCTGGCGGCCAGGGCGCACGCAGCCCGCAACTCGTGGGACACGATGGCGGAACGCACCGCCGCTGCGATGCGCTCCGCGGTGAGCCGCCGCCGGGACGCCCGGGGGGCAGCGCCGGCGCCGGTTGCCTCGGGATCGAGTCGGGTCTGAGCGGCGTGGACCTCCTGGTGGCCACCACCCTGGCGGTACCGGGCGGTGCCGAGCGTTCCCTCGCCCACCTCCTCGCTGCGCTCCCGGCCGCGGGCGTGCGACCACGAGTGCTGGTCGGCGAGTCGGGCCCACTCGTCGACTGGTTGCGGGCAGAGGGGTGTCCGGTCGGGGTCACCGAGGACCTGTCGGGTGCCGTGGCCGAATCGTTGCGCACTCACCACACCGATGCCGTCCTGTCCGTCGGGGCCCGGGGCCACCTCGCGGCGGGACCCCCAGCGGCCGACGCCGGCGTCCCGGCGATGTGGTGGATGGAGTTGATGCCGAACGAGCGACCGGCAGAGGTCGCCGTCAGGGACATCCCCACGGCGGCGATCCTGGCCCCGTCGCCGGCGGCGGCCCACGCCCAACTGGCGCTCCGCAGCGGCGTCACCGCCGACACGCCCGTCCACCTCGTCCCTCCGGGCATCCCGACCCGGCGCCTGCGGGACCGCCGGGCGGAGCGCGACGCCGCCCGGGCCCGGCTCGGCTGGCAGGACGCCGTCGTCGTCGGCCTGGTCGCACGCATCGACCGCAACAAGGGCCAGACACAGTTCCTGGAGGCGGCACGTGAGCTGGGCGGATCGGATCACCGGCTGCGCTTCCTGGTGGTGGGCGGAGCAGTGCTGGGCCGCGAGGGCCGGCTGGTCGAGCGGATCCACGATCTGGCCGCACGTTCCGGTCCCCCCGACCGGATCCGCCTGGTCGACCACCTCGACGACCCCGTCCCCCTGCAGGCCGCGCTCGACATCTCGGTCAACGCGTCGGCGCACGAGTCGTTCGGGTTGTCGGTGCTCGAGTCCATGACGCTCGGGACGCCGGTCGTCGCGACCCGGACCGCCGGGTCGACGTTCCTCCTCGAGGACGGCGCCGCCGGATGGCTCTGCGACACGCTCGACACCGGCGCGCTCGCCGGGACGATCTCGTCGGTCGTGCGTGAGCTGGAACGGGTCGGCGACCCCGGACGGCTGAGCCGCGTCGCCCGGGCTTCGACTCGGGCCCGGGCCTTCGATGTCGCCCGGACGGCGCAGGTGGTCGCGGAGCTGCTCGACGACCTGGTGCCGACCCGGATGCGCCACGGCGCCCGGGTCGGTGGCGCTCGGTAGCATCCGGCCGTGCCGACCACCGAGCTGCTCGACCCCGCGGAGTCGGTCGAGGTGCTGGCCGGACGCCCGGAGTGGACCGACTCGGTGTTCACCACGACGGCCTGGTGGCGGGCCGCGGTCACGCTCCTGGCCGAGGGACGGGACCTGCGGATCGCCGCGATCACCGACGGCACGCGGGTGGCCGGCCTGCTGGGCGTGGTCGTCGATCCGGAACGCCACCTGACCCGACTCGTCGGCGATCCGGTCACCGACCGGACCGGGCCGCTCCACTGCCCCGCCGATCGCCCGGCGGTGGCCTCCGAACTGGCCGGCCTGCTCGACGTGCTGGTCCCGGACCACTCCCCGTTCCGCACTGACGGACTCCACCCCGGGTTCCACCGCGCCGATCCGGCGGGCACGGTCGTGGAGGTCCCCTGCCCGGCGGTGCGGTTGGGACGCTCCTGGGACGACTACCTGTCGGGACCGCACGCCAGACGACGTCGACGGATCGCCGCCCGCTCGGCCGAACTGCTGGCCCGGTCCGACGTCGTGGTCGCCGAACACACCACGCCGTCCGGTGTCGCCGGAGCCTTCGACGTGCTCGCAACGCTGCACGAGCTGCGCTTCGGGTCGGACCACGGGCTGTTCCGGGGACGGCTGGGTCGGTTCCTGCGACAGGTGGTCCTGGACCTGGCGGTCCACGGCGGTGCAGCCATCCGGACGATGCACGTACGGGAGCGGCCCGCGGCGGCACTCCTCCTGCTGCGCCACGATCGGGTCGCCAGCTTCTACCAGGGCGGGTGGGACCCGACGTTCGCCGGGCTGTCGGTGGGCCGGGCACTCTTCGCCGAGACGCTCCGGTGCGAGTTCGAACGCGCCCGGTCCTCTGGCGGACCGACGACGTTCGAGTTGCTCCGCGGCGTCGAGCCCTACAAGGCGTACTGGTCGGACCACCACGACACCGTCCTCGAGCTGTCACGACCGTCGCGGGACGGGCGGCAGTGGCCCGAGGGGTTCACGGCGTGATCGTCGACCGGATCCGCACCGTGGAGACCGGCGAGGGCTGGTGCCGCTCGGCCCGCGTCTCCAGCGGATCCGGGGAGCGAACCGTCGAGTACCACGTGCCGCACGTCGACGGAGCCCGTGACAGCGGCCCCCGAGTCGGCGATGCAGCCGCCTTCCTGGCGGCCACGATCCTCCCGGCGATGCTCGACGGCGAGGACCTGCACATCGACGGTCCGGTCTCGGCCCGGACGCTGGCCGGCAGCGCCGAGGTCGTCACCGCCTTCGCCCGCTGGGACCACCGGCTGCGGCCCCCGCTGGTGACCACCGCCGGCACGGCGGACCCCGGTGTGGCCTCGGCGGGCGCGGCCTGCTTCTTCTCCCGCGGTGCCGACTCCATGGCCAGCGCCGTCGTCGAGCGCGTGGGCTCGGCGGCGCTGACCCACCTGGTGCACGTGGTCGGCCTGGAACCGGTCCACTCCGCGGCGACGATCGACGAGGAGGTCCGCCTGGCTCGCCGGGTGGGCGACCTGGTCGGGCTGCCCGTGGTGGTCATGCGCACCAACGTCCGGATGCTCACCGACGGCCGACGCGACTGGGCCGACGCGCACGGGGCTGCGCTCGCGTCACTGGCGTTGGCGACCGATGGCGTGTTCGGCCGCGTCGTCGTGCCCTCGACCCAGGCGGTCGACGAGCTGGTCCCCTACGGGTCCGGTCCGACCCTCGAGCCCCGGCTCTCGAGCGAGTCACTCCAGGTCGTCCACGACGACCTGTCCCTCGACCGCGTGGGCAAGGTCTGGTTGCTCGCCCGTGATCGGCCCGACCTGCTCCCGCTGCTCAAGGTCTGCTGGGCCGAGGACCGGGCCGACAACTGCGGCCGGTGCGGCAAGTGCCTGCTGACGATGTGCGCGCTGCAGGCGGCCGATGCGCTCCACCTGGCGACCGGGTTCCCCGACCGGATCCCACTGGACGACCTCCGGCGACTCCGTCCGGCGCCGGTCCAGTCCCAACAGCACTGGGTGGCGGCCGCGCGGGCGCTCGGCGCCGACGGGGAACGCGGACGGACCCGGGACGCGATCCTGGACGCCCTCCACCGGTCGGCCCGTCCGGGACCGAGGGAGCGGGTGCTGCAGTGGTGGGCGTACCTGCGGGGCCGCCGGGCGAGCCCGGTGCCGAACTGGAAGGACCCGTCCCGGGGTTTCGAGTGGACACACCACACCCTGATGCTCGACCTGTTGACCCGGGGCCGACCGAGTCGCCCCGTGGCACCCGAGCCGGAGGAACCACTGGTCCTGGGCCGCGCCCGGCCGGCCGTCGGAGGCCGGACCGACTCAGGAGCCGCCACCCACGGGCGGAACCCATCCGTCCAGGGTCCGTAGGCACACGCCCTCGTTGGTGTTCAAGCGAGCGAACTCCTCGCCCTCGCGACACGCCTGGGCCGCGCTCACCCCGTCCAGTTCGATGACCGCCTCGTGCCGCTCCGAGCAGTCGACGGTGCGGAGGCTGCCGTCCGACTGACGGGTCACGCACTCGGAGTCCGGCGCCAGGGGCGGTGGCCGGTCGACCTCTCCTCCGGAACGTGGGGACCCCCGACCGCCGGCGAGCGCCGTGCCGACGAACAGGATGACCGCCACGACGAGTGCCGCCACGATCGGACCCCGGCGCAGGAGCCAGAACGAGGCTGCGCCCATCTGAGGCTCGTCGGGGTCGACCTCGGCCGCCCGGCGCCGGGCCCAGTACGCATCGGGATCGTCGAACTCCTCGTCGACCCCGCCCGCGGCGTCCGCACCGGCATCCGGGCGGCCGGGACCGGCGCCGGTCGATCCTGCGGACGACCCGCCACCCGTCCGGGCGGCCTGCAGCGAGCGGTCGTAGGCGCGGCGTCGGTCGGGATCGGACAGGACCGTCCAGGCGGCGTTGACCTCCCGCATGCGGCGCTCGGCGAGCTGGCGTTCGGCCGGGGAGGCGTCACCCTGGCGGTCCGGGTGGAGCAGCTGGGCCAGCTGGCGGTGGGCGGCGCGGACCTGGTCGGCCGACGCCCGCGACGACACCCCGAGCACCTCGTAGTGGGTCCGTCCGGACGGGCCTGGCATCGTCTCAGACTACGAGCGGCCCGGTCGGCGGGCCGATCCGGCTGTGACTCCCGGCCCGATCCCCGCTCCGGTGTGGGGACCCCGGACCAGTCGGGTACCCTCTGGACGTGGCATTCGTTCGTCCGTCGAACCATTCGATCAGCGAATCGACTCCCGACCGGGTGGTACCCCCCACCGGCACGGTCACGGACGCACTGCGCCACCAGCCGTTCCGGCGGGTGTGGATCGGACAGCTCGCGTCGAACATCGGCACGTGGATGCAGAACATCGTCCTCGGCATCCTGGCCTACGACCTGACGGGTTCGGCGTGGTTCATCGGGGTGGTGACCTTCGCCCAGCTGGGACCGATGCTGTTGTTGTCACCGGTCGGAGGCGCGATCGCCGACCGCTTCAACCGGCGGGTCGTCCTGATCTCGATCGCGCTGGCCCAGCTGGTGCTGAGCCTGGCCCTGGCCGTGGTCGCGATCGACGAGTCACCCAGCAAGCTGCTCATCGTGCTGCTCGTCGCGGCGATCGGCGCCGGGGCCTCGATCTATGCGCCCTCGATCAACGCCATGTTGCCGACGCTCGTGGGCCGGGAGAACCTGCAGGGTGCCGTCGCCCTCAACTCAGCGGCCATGAACGGGAGCCGGGTCCTGGGGCCGCTCCTCGGTGGCGCGGTCGCCGCCGTGGGCGGGCCGTCGTTCGTCTTCGGGGTCAACGCCGCCACCTACCTGATCGCCGTCTGGGCGGTGGCGACCGTCCGGGTCGACTTCACCCCGTCGGTGACGCACGGCCACTCACCCTGGCAGCAGGTCAAGGCGGGTTTCAGCGCCGCTGCATCGGACCCAGTCCTCGGCCGGGTCCTGGTGACGATCTCGGTCTACTCGTTCTGCTCGCTGATCTTCATCTACCAGATGCCGCTCGTCGCCGAACAACGTCTGCAGGTCGACGAGCTCGTCTACACCGCGCTGTTCGCGACGTTCGCGATCGGTGCCGCCCTGGGTGCGCTCACCACCGGGTCGCTGCTCGTCGGGGTCAACCGGTGGTCGTTGACCCGGCTCGCACTCCTGGTCTTCGCCGTGGCGCTCAGTGCCTTCGCCGTCACGACGGCCCCGGCGGTCGCGTTCGTGGCGGTCTTCGTCTCCGGCGCCGCCTACTTCACCGTGGTCACCGCCCTCTCGACGATCCTCCAGCTGCGCGTGGACGACCGAGTGCGCGGTCGGATCATGGGACTGTGGATGATGGGCTGGGCGGGACTGGTGCCGCTCGGTGGCCTGCTCGCCGGCCCCGTCATCGACACCATCGGGATCGTCTGGGTGCTCCTGTTCGGTGCCGCCGTCGCGGCCGTGCTCGCTGCGGTCCTGCGCGAACCGGTCCACGCCCGGGCCCCGGCACCCTCGATCGCAGCCTGACCGATCGTCCCCGGCGCCGGGCCTCAGCGCGCGACGAGGACCGCCGCCAGCCGTTCCAGGCCGGCGCTGCGCGAGGCCTTGACGAGCACTGCGTCCCCGGGCCCCAGGTCCGCCAGGGCGGCGACCGCGTCGTCGATCCCTGCCTGCGCTCCCACCCCGTACAGGTCGGTGCCCACCACGACCACCTCGATCCCCAGGTCGGCCGCCACCTTGGCGACTCGCCGGTGTTCGTCGGCCTCGTCGGCGCCGAGTTCCGCCATCCGGCCCAGCACGGCGACGCGGCGCCGGGCCTCGAGCGATGCGAGGGAGCGGAGTGCCGCGACCATGGAGGTCGGGTTCGCGTTGTAGGCGTCGTTGAGCACGAGCACCCCCGACGGACTCCGGTCCAGCTCCATCCGCCACGGTGACGTCTCGGCCCCGGCGAGGCCGGCGGCCACCTCCTCGGGTTCGAGCCCGACCACGCCTGCGGCCGCGGCGGCCGCGAGCGCGTTGGCGACGTTGTGCTCACCGCGGACACCGAGGCGCACCGGGGTCCGCGACCCGGGAGTGCACAGCACGAACGAGGCGCGCAGGTCGGCGTCGAGCCGGATGTCCTCGGCGCGGACCACGGCGTCGGGTCGCCCAGCCGCCGAGAACGTGACGACGCGTCCCGGGGCGGCCGCCGCCATTGCCGCCACCCGCTCGTCGTCGGCGTTGAGCACCGCCACACCGTCACCGGGGAGCGACTCGACCAGCTCGCGCTTGGCCACTGCGATCCGGTCCACCCCGCCCATGAACTCGGAGTGGACCGCAGCGACCAGCGTGACGACGGCCACCGTCGGCCGCGCCAGGTCGCACAGCAGGCTGATGTGTCCGTGACCCCGCGCGCCCATCTCGACCACGACGGCCCGGGTGTCGTCGGGGGCGTTCACGAGCGTCAACGGGACGCCGAGCTCGTTGTTGAAGGACCGCTCCGAGGCTGCCGTCACGAACCGCTGGCCCAGCACCGCAGCCAGCAGGTCCTTCGTCGTGGTCTTGCCGACCGAGCCGGTCACGCCGACCACCCGGCCGGTGGCGTTCGCATCCAGCCGGTCGCGGGCGTGGCGCGCCAGAGCACCGAGCGCCTCGGCGACCGACGGCACGACGAGCGCCGGTCGACCGGCCAACGCTGCGACGTCCGCTCGCTCGACCAGGCACGCCGCCGCCCCGGCGGCGACGGCCGCAGCGACGAAGTCGTGACCATCACGCTCCCCCGTCACCGCTGCGAAGAGCTGGCCCGGTCGCAACGAGCGGGAGTCGATCGACAACCCGTCCACCCCGACCGCCGGCCCCACCAGACGGGCCCCGGTGGCGGCGGCCAGCTCGTCGGTCGACAGGTGCACCGCCGCAGTCTGGCAGGCCACCTGGCCCTGCCCCGGCACCGGAGGATCCGGCTGTCGGACGCGGGGGCAGCGGTCCCCCGGCCGGTGCGCCACCCGGCGGTAGTGTCAACGAATCACGACCTGAGGAGGTCCCGTGGGAGTCGGATCGTTCCCGTACAACCTCGTGTTGTTGTTGCACATTCTCTGCGCCATCGTCGGCTTCGGCGGCGTCATCCTGAACGGCGTCTACGCCGCCAGGGCCCGGCAGCTGCCCCCCGAGCAGAACCTCGCGGTGATGGAGGTCAACTCCTTCGTCAGCATGAAGGTCGCGGAGATCTTCATCTACCTGGTGGCGATCTTCGGACTCGGTCTGGTCAGCATGGGCGACTGGTCCTGGAGCTCGCTGTGGATCTGGGTGGCGATCGTGTTGTACGTGCTGTCGCTCGGCGTGTCGCACGGAGCGCTGATGCCAGCTGCGAGGAAGATGCTCGACCTCCAGCGGGAGCTCGTCGCCGCCGGCCCACCTGCGGGCGGCCCGCCCCCGCAGGCCGCCCAGCTGGAGGCGCTCGGCAAGCGGGTCGGCGGCCTGTCCATGGTCCTGAACCTGTCACTCGTGGCGATCCTCGTCCTGATGATCTGGAAGCCGAGCTGAGCGATCACCGCGGGCCGGTGATCCGGAGGAGCATCGAACTGCCCGACCGGATCCGCCTCGTCGTCCTGTTCGGTGGCCGGTCGGCGGAGCACGACATCAGTCGCATCTCCGCCGCCAACATCCTGCGGGCCCTCGATCCGGGGCGCTACCAGGTCCACCCGGTCGGCATCGACCGCGACGGGCGGTGGCACCTGGATGCGGCGACCGCCGAGCTGATCGCCACCGGACGAGCCGCCGAGCTGCCCGACGCGCTGGGGGTCGGGGGCCCCGAGCTCGACCCGCAGGGGGCGCTGGAGGGCGCGACCCCCGCCGACGGGGGGATCCCGACGGTGGTGTTCCCCGTCCTCCACGGACCCAACGGCGAGGACGGCACCATCCAGGGCCTGCTCGAGGTCCTGGGGCTCCCCTACGTCGGCTCCGGCGTCCTGGGCTCCGCGCTCTGCATGGACAAGGCGGCGGCCAAGACGGTCCTGCAGGCCGCCGACCTGCCCCAGGCCGCATGGTGCCAACTGGACCGCAGCGTGCTCGACGACGAGGCGCACCGGGTCCACGTCCTGTCACGACTCGGCGCAACGGTCTTCGTGAAACCGGCCAACATGGGCTCCTCCATCGGGATCTCCCGGGCCACGGGAGCCGACGACCTGCTCGCTGCGCTGCACGAGGCGTTCCGCCACGACGACGTGGTCGTCGTCGAGGAGGCGCTCACGGTGCGGGAACTCGAGACCGCCGTCCTGGGTCCGGCCCACGACCTGCGCGTGTCCGTCGTCGGCGAGATCCTGCCTGCGGCGGAGTTCTACGACTTCGACGACAAGTACCGAGACGGCGCGGCCAGGACGGTCGTGCCGGCCGACCTCCCCGAGGAGGTGGCGGAACAGGCCCGCTCGCTGGCGATCCGCACCGCCCGGGCGCTGCGCGTCGACGGGATGGCCCGGGTGGACCTCTTCCTGACCGAGGAGCGGGGACTGCTCGTCAACGAGGTCAACACCATCCCGGGATTCACGCCGATCTCCATGTACCCCGTGCTGTGGGAGGCCAGCGGTGTGGGCTACGGGGAACTGCTCGACGAGCTGGTGGCCCTCGCCATCGCCCGACACCACGACCGGGCCCGCCGGGACTGACCTGCTGGACCGTCAGGCGCAGCGGTCCCGCACCGCCGGCGCGCAGTACACGGCGAAACCATCGATGGTCGCCGCCCGGGGCCACTGCCCCGTTGCATCGAGCAACGGCACCAGCGGCTTGTCCTCCCGCAGGACGACCACGTCCGGCGCCAACCGCGCCAGTACCTCCGGCCAGTCCGGGCGGGCCTGGTCGAGCGACCGGTGGTCCAACATGGCGTCCACCGACGGGCGGTCGTCCGCGAACGCGTTGGCATCGGTCCCGTAGCGCCACACCAGGTAGTTGCCGACGTCGACGTGGCTGACCACGCGCAGGTCGCTCTGCGCCACCAGCCCCCGTGCGTCGAGCCAGTCCACGGCCTCCACGGGATAGCGGTCCAGGTCGTAGGCAGGGCCCCGCAGCGCAGCGACGACCGCCACCGCCAGGAGGGCGGCGCCCGCGGCCCGGACGGGCACGGCGATGCGACGCGACCCCAGTCCGGGTCCGACGTCGGCGAAGGCCGCTGCGGACCACGACAGCAGCGAGATGGCTGCGACCGGCAGCAGCCGCCCGGCGCTCAGGCCCAACGCCACGAGCACGACCGCCGCGGCGACGCTCGGCCAGCGCCGGGACCGCACGAGCGTCACGACCGCAGCCGCGCCCAACAGGACGACCGCCCAGGTCAGGGGATGACCCCAACCGGCGGGCGCCCACTCCTGGTAGGCCGAGATCGCCTCCCGGGCCCGCTCGTCGCCGAACTGTTCGAAGGGCAGTCCGACCAGGCGGAACCGCTCGGGGTAGAGGACACCGCCGAGCGCCACACCCAGCACCGCAGCCGCGACGGGAGCCACCCGGACGAACCTCCGCCGCTCGAGTGAGACGCAGAGCGTGAGCAGCGTGAGCACGCCGAGCCCGTAGAGCCAGGTGCCGTGCACGTTGACCCATGTGGCGAAGACCGGGACCATCCACCACGCCGAACGATCGTCCCGCCAGAGCACCAGCGCCGCGGCCAGCAACAGGAACCCCGCCAGGTGGGGACGCGGGGTGGTGAACGGCGACAGCGTCACGATCACCAGCGCCACGGGGACGACGACGCCGACTGCGGACGGACGGGTCGACCCATCCAGTCGCTCGGGCCGTGCCAGCGCCACGAGCGCCACACCCAGGAGCGCCCCGATCACGACCACCAGGACACGGATCCCAGCACCTCCGGCGACGTCCTCAGCGAGTGCAAGTGCGCCCGAGAACCACCAGGACGGAACCGGGAAGTCGCCACCGGTGAACAGGAACGGGTTCGTCGACGGCAGGCCCTGGTCCTGCAACAGGCGACCGGTGGCCAGGTGGGTGAGGAAGCTGTTGTCGGCCAGCGGGCCGCTCGACATGACGGCGATGGCACCTGCGGCGACCCAGGCCAGCGCCACCAGCAGCGGTCGACCGACCGCGACACCCGCCGGTGCCGGTCCCGTTGCGGCACCCGCCGGTGCCGGTCCCGTTGCGGCACCCGCCGGTGCCGGTCCCGTTGCGGCACCCGCCGGTGCCGGTTCGTGATCGGTCACGGTCACGGTCGGTCGGCCGTCACAGGCCGTTCATCATGTTGATCACCGCCGGGCCCAGGATGATGGCGAACAACGCCGGGAAGATGCAGAACACCATCGGGATCAACATCTTGACCGGTGCCTTCTGCGCCCGTTCCTCGGCGTTCTGGCGGCGCTTCACCCGCATCTCCTCGGCCTGCGAGCGCAGCACCCGACCGATCGACACGCCGAAGGTGTCGGCCTGGATGATCGACATCACGAACGACCGCAGCTCCGGCACCCCGCAGCGCGCGTCCATGGCCCGCATCGCATCGGCGCGGGCCGCCCCGGCCCGGGTCTCGCCGAGCACCCGCGCGAACTCGTCGCTCAGCGGCCCGGGCACCGAGCTGATGACCCGGTCCATGGCCTGTTCGAATCCGAGCCCGGCCTCGACCGAGATGACGAGCAGGTCCAACACGTCCGGCAGTGACGTCTGGATCTCCCGCTGGCGGGCCTCGACCTTCTTGTTGATCCAGCTGTCCGGACCCATCACGAGGACCGCCGCCAGCAGCCCGGGCACTGCGATCCGGGCCAGCCCGGTGAGCCCGAGCACGTCGACGACGAAGAGCAGCAGGAAGACGACCACCGCACCGACGACCGTCGCCACCCGGATCGCCAGGAAGCGGTCGACGGCCGACTGCTCGGGGATCCCGGCGTAGGTGAACTTCTGGCGGACCTTCTCGACGTAGCCCGCCGGCGTGAAGCGGCGCCCCAGCGACGTCAGCGATCCGAGCAGCGGGTCGACCGCCCGCTGGCGGAGCGGGTCCAGCAGCTCGCGGTCGCGCTGGTTCTCCACGACGGGTCCGGTGACCTGCCGCAGTGACGCCCGCAGCTCCGCCCGTTCCTGCAGGCCGTTGACGACGACGAAGACCGCCACACCGATCGCCGTGGCGACGAGGGCGATGGGGACCAGGAGCGTGAGTTCCACCTCAGACCTCCACCGTGATGAGCTTCTTCATCCAGATGAAGCCGACCAGCATGGACACGAGCGCAGCGCCCAGCATGATGTAGCCCAGGCCGGGTGTCAGCAGGGCCATCACGTACTCGGGGTTGATGACGAACATGACCGCCCCGAGGATGAACGGCATGAGTCCCAGGACCATGGCGCTCATCCGACCCTCGGCGGTGAGCGACGCGACGTCGCGGCGCAGCCGCTCCCGCTGGGTCATCGTCTTCGACACCGTCAACAACAGCTCGGCCAGGTTGCCGCCGACCTCCCGTTGGATCCGGATCGCCATGACCGCCCACGCGAAGTCCTCGCTGCCCATCCGGGCGGCCACGCCGTCGAGCGACTCCTCGAGGGACCGGCCGAGCCGGTGCTCGTTGACCACCCGCTGGAGTTCCCGGCTCATCGGTTCGGGGATCTCACGGGACACCGCCTCGATGCCCTGGGCGATCGAGTAGCCGGCCCGCAGGGTCCCGGCGAGCAGGTCGAGCATGTCGGGCAGTTGCGCCTCGAAGGCCTTCGTCCGCCGGCTCACCCGGAGGTTGACGATCGCCTTCGGCAACAGGGCCGCCACGAGCAGCACCACCAGCCCGATGAGCAGGCTGCCCGTCAGGAAGAACGTGAACAGGGCCACCAGCACCGCTCCGGCCAGTGCGAAGAACAGCGCCTCCGCCGCCCGCAACGGCAGGTTGGCGCGCTCGAGGTCGACCTCGAGCCGTTCGAGCAGCCCTCGACGCTGCGCCAGCTCGCCGGTGATCGCGACGGCCCGCTGGAGGATCGGAACGGTCGCGACCTCGTTGGACGGTGGCCCATCGGGGAGTTCCTCACCCGATGATCCGTCGTAGGCGACGAGCCGGGATCGGAGCTGTCGCCGACCGGCGAGCATCCCAACGAACGTCCAGGCCACCAGCACCACCGCACCGGCACCCAGGATCGCTGCGAGTGCCACCACCAGTCCGTTTCCGGCGAGACGGTCCAACAGGCTCGGCGGCTCGACCGCCGGCGGCACGAGCGCCGCAGGACCGCGTCGGATCGCGCCCGGCGAGTAGGTGACGGCCGTGGTCGCCTCCGGCACCGTCAGGCTGATGCTCGACGCGGACCCCTCGACCGGCGGGGCGGCGGCCTCGATCCGGAACCGACCGTCGAGCGTCGTGGCCACCTGGGCCACTGCCTCGTCGAAGGACTCGTCGCTCGACACGACGGTCACGTCGCCCCCGGCGCCCTGGGCCAGCCGGCCGAGCTGGCCGACGGGGGTGCCGCGTTCCAGGGCGACCGACTCGACCGTCGCCTGCGCCGACACCAGGTCACGTTCGACGCGCCCCACCGTCGCCTTGCCCCGTTCGGGGGTGGACGAGAGCACCACGACCGCCCGACGCGCGGCTGGATCACCGCGTCCGAGCAGGTCGGCGGCCGCGGCGATCGACCCCAGCAGGTCGGATCCCGCCTGCCGGCTCAACCCGACAGTGGACACGGCGCGGTCCCAGGCCACGGGATCACCGGTCAGCGGCACCACCACATCCGCGCCGCCGCCGGTCGTGACCAACGCGGTGCGGGTCGCCGTGCCGGCGCCCGGCGCCAGCGGCGCCAGCGCCTGCAGGGCCAGCTGCAGCGTTCCGTTCCGTTGGCCCGCGGCGTCGTCGACGACGATCGCAACCTCCATCGGGATCCGATCGGACCAGCGGGTGTCGGACTCGACCGTCCGCCCATCGACCGACACCGACACGGGAGTCCGCTCGACCCCGGTCGCCACGCCGTCGATGCGGAGTGGACCCCCGAGGGCATCGACCTGGTCGACCCGCAGGGCCCCGGCCTCGCCCTGGGCGACGGCGCTGTGCGGACGGAGCGCGACGACGCCGAGCAGGCCCAGCGCACCGGCGAGCCCGAGCGCGACCGCGACGCGGAGTCGACCGCTCCTCACCGGTTGATCCCGGCGGTCGGGGCGGTGGCGGTGAAGATCTCAGGACCCAGGTGGAGACCACGGTCGGCCAGCTTCTCGGCGAACTTCGGCCGGACACCGGTCGGCTGGAGCTGACCGAGGAACCGGCCATCGGGGTCCACGCCCGCTGAGAAGTCGAAGAGGAACACGTCCTGGAGCGTGATCACGTCACCCTCCATGCCCTGGACCTCGGTGATGTGGGTGACGCGGCGGGTGCCGTCGCTGAGTCGGGTGAGCTGGACGATGAGGTCCACCGCCGATGCCATCTGCTCCCGGATCGCCCGGACGGGCAGGTCGAATCCGGCCATGAGCACCAGCGTCTCCAGACGGGACAGGGTGTCCCTCGGGCTGTTGGCGTGCACCGTGGTCAGCGAGCCGTCGTGACCCGTGTTCATCGCCTGCAACATGTCGAGCGCCTCACCGGAGCGGCACTCCCCGACGACGATCCGGTCGGGCCGCATGCGCAGGGTGTTCTTGACCAGGTCCCGGATCGTGACCTCTCCCCGACCCTCGACGTTGGGCGGACGGGACTCCAGACTCAGCACGTGCTCCTGGTGCAACTGGAGCTCCTTCGCGTCCTCGACCGTGATGATCCGCTCGTCACTGGGGATGAAGCTGCTGAGCACGTTGAGCAGGGTCGTCTTCCCGGTACCGGTGCCGCCCGAGACGATCACGTTCAGGCGACCGACGATGCAGGCCTCCAGGAACCGGGCCGACCTCGGATCGAGTGATCCGAACCGGATCAGGTCCTCGACCTGGAGCGGATCGGCGGAGAACTTCCGAATGGTCAGGAACGGTCCGCCGATCGCCAGCGGTGCCACGACGGCGTTGACCCGGGAGCCGTCGGGCAGTCGGGCGTCCACCATGGGCGTCGACTCGTCGATGCGCCGACCGACCTGCGAGACGATCTTGTCGATGACCCGTCGCACGTGGTCGGCGTCCAGGAAGCGGACGGACGGATCCCGGGAGAGCTTGCCGTTGCGCTCCACGAACACGTCGTGGGGTCCGTTGACCATGACCTCGCTCACGTCGTCATCACGCAGCACCTGGTCGATCGGGCCGTAGCCGAGGATGTCGTCGGCGACGTCCTGGATGAGTTGCGCCTTGTCGGCGGCGGACAGCGGGGCCTGCTCGGCCGCGAGCGCCGAGTGGAGCTGCTCCTGGACCCGACGCTGCAGCTCGTCCTCGGTCAGGGAACGATCGAAGAGGAGCGGTCCGAGTTCGTCGATCAGGAGCTGGTGGATCCGGTGACGGAGCGCACCGATCGCCGGGTCGAGGCGACGCGTCGCTGCGACTGCCGTCGACGGCAGCCCGGCCTCGATCGGACCGACGTACGGATCGGATCCGACGTCGCCGAACACCGGTGCACGACGGGGGTCCGCCGTCTCGGGTGCGCCACCGGACCCGGGTGCGGCGAACGGGTCGGCCGGCGCGACAGGAGCAGCCGGCGCTGCCTCCCCCGTGTCCGGATCCGCCGGTTGCGGCTCCGACGGTGCGATCCGCGGCGGCTCGGGAGGAGCCGAGTGCGGGGGTTGTGCCGGGGCGACGGGGCGCTCCACGCCACCCTGGCGTTCGTTGATCCGTTCGAACAGTGACACGTCGTTCCCTCCGGCCTCGTCACTTCCGCCGCTTGTGCCTGGACTCCACGGGCGCTGCGTAGCGATCGGCCATCGCCACCAGCGCCTTGGCCACGCCCGACCTGGGCGCGTGCGTCACGACTGGCTCGCCCCGGTTCACCGACTGCGGCACGCACACGTCCGAGGGCACCTGGACCTCGGCCTTGAACTGCAGCGCCCGCTCCACCTCGGCCACGTCGAGCTTCACCTTGCTGTCCGACCGGTTCAGGACCATCACCAGCTTGTCCTCGGGGATGCCCAGCAGTCGCAGCGTCTGCAGCGTCACCTTCAGGTTCTTGATGCTGGGGATGTCGAGACCGCCCACCAGGGCGATGCTGTCCGAGACGTCGAACACACTGAGCACGACATCGTTCAGGTAGGAGGGGGTGTCGACGACGACGAAGTCGCAGAAGGTCCGCAGCGTCTCGACGATGCGCGTCAGGTCGGCCGCACCCACCTGGTCGGCGTACGCGGGCTCGAGCGGCGCCGGCAGGACCCGGACCCCCGTCGGCTCGTGCGTGACGAGCAGCGACTCCAACAGGGCGGCGTCCAGTCCCTCGCCGGCGGCCACGGCATCGACGATCGTGTGGTGGGGCGCCAGCTTCAGGCCGACCGAGACGTCACCGAACTGCAGGTCCGCGTCCACGATGCAGACCGGCCGGCTCGAGCGTCGGGCGAGCTCGACGGCGAGCGAGGTCGCCACGACCGTCGTGCCCGATCCACCCTTGGGTGAGAAGACCGTGACCACTTGGCCGCAGTGGAACTCCGGTCCGGGGGCCGGTGCATCCGGGGGCGTCGGGACGTCGTCGACCGGCACCCCCGGAGCGACGGCCACGGGAGCGTGCTCGAGCGTGGCCGAGACCCGCTGGATGGCCTCGACCAACGGCTGCAGCCCACCGTTGACCGCCAGGACGTCGCGCACACCCGCCCGGAGCGCGTGCTGCAGCAGCGCCGTCGTGAGCTGCTCGGTGACCAGGATGCACCCGAGCATCGGGAACCGGTCGACGACGGCGCCAGCCTGGTCGACGACCACGTCGTCCGAGCACGACGGTCCCAGCACAGCGACCACCGGCACGGCACCGGTCAGGCGGGACGCGAGCTCCTCCACGGAGCCGAACGGCGCCACACCCTCGCCGAGGGACACGCAGAGCTGGTCGCGGAGTTCCGGGTCGGGCTCGACGACCGCCAGCGACGCTCCGATCGTGGAGCGGACCGGCGGGACCGCCACGGTCGGAGCGATCGGCTCCGATGACACTGGGGCTCCGGCGTCGTGCGCCGTCAGGGCCGAGGACGGCCCGACGGGCGACTGGAGATGGTGGCCGCCGACCTGATCGGGGGTCATCGTCGGGCTCACTGACCGCCCGTCCCGCTCGGTGCCAGATCGGAGTCGCTCGAGACCCCCGACTCACCGGGCAGGGCGGGGATGTCGGAGACGAACGGGATCGGGGCCGGCTCGTACCCCGTTGGGTTCAGGGTCAGGTACAGGTTGCCGGCGGGGATCGACAGGAGCAGCGCCGCCTCGTCGGGCTTGAGCTCGAAGGTGAAGAGACGCTGGTTGCCCGGCGGGACGGTCGTGGCCGTCGGGTCCTCGGGAGCCGCGTCCGCCGCCTGGGCGTCCGCCACCGGTTGGCCGAACTGGTCGCCGACGGCGATCACCTTCACCGACTGGAACAGCGCCCGGGCCGGACGGTTCGTGAGGGGCACCCCGCCGCTCGCGTTGATGGCGCAGGGTCCGGTCGGAGCCGCCGCCGCCACACCGCCGTCGCCGCCCGACGAGGTGCAGTCGACCATGGCGAACACGTTCACCTTGTCGCCGACCTCGATCAGACCCCCGAGGCTGGCGGCCTCGTCGAGTTGCACCGACACGGCGACGAAACCGGGGGTGATGTCGTTCGTGTTCGACGACTCGGCGACCGAGTCGGTCTCGAACATCGCCGTGGTCAGGATCTCGCCACCCCCGAGTTCCAGCGCCGACTGCTGGCCCTGGATGTCGGCGAGTCGGCGGACCGCGTTCTGGGGGACGTCCTGCTGCGGACGCTGGGCCATCGCGATCCGACCGGCGTCGATCGCCGCCTGGACCTGGATGCCGGCCGGGACCGGACCGGCGGCGACGGCGACGTCCACCAGCACCTCACCCTGCTCGGCCCGCTGCTCGGCGCCGCCCACGTACTTGAGCAGCACGAGACCGGCCAAGGCCGCCACCACGACGGCACCCACCAACGTCATCGTCCTGCGTGATCCCACGGCGTCCCACTCCGATCCCGGCCACTCCGGGCCGACCTTCGGTGGTGATTCGGCCGTTCAGCCGCAGTCCTTGAACAATCGGGGGGGGATCGCCGCGTCCGGATCAGGCGATCCGGACGCCGAACGGAGCGGTCAGTCCTCGTCGGCGGCGACGGCGGTCTCGACGGCGCCCTCGGCGTCCTCGAGCCCGGTCGCTCCGTCACCGGCCCCGCCACCCTCAGTGGCGGCGGCATCAGCCGAGGCGGGACCGGCGGTGCCTGCATCGTCGGCCGGGGCATCGTCGGCCGAGGCCTCGCCAGCAGCGGCCTCACCGGCGGGGGCGCCCTCGTCGCCGTAGACGTCACCCCACGCGGCCTGGGCCTCGGACGGTTCACCCTCGGCGAACTCGGTGGCCGGACCCACGTAGTTGCCCTCGGCGTCGTAGTTGTGCTCGCCGAAGTGCTCCTGGAACTCGGCCGCCACCGTGCCGCCCTCGGCCGCCTGCTTGATGGACAGGCTGATCCTGCGGCGATCCACGTCCAGGTCGATGATCTTCACCCACAGCTCCTCACCGGGAGTGACCACCTGCTCCGGCAGGTCGACGTGGTGGGCGGACATCTCCGAGATGTGGACCAGGCCCTCGATCCCGTCACCGACCTGGATGAAGGCGCCGAAGGGCACCAGCTTGGTGACCCGGCCGTAGACCAGCTCGTCGACCTGGTGGGTGGAGGCGAACTCCTGCCACGGGTCCTGCTGGGTGGCCTTGAGGGACAGCGAGATCCGCTCCCGGTCCAGGTCGACCTCGAGCACCTCGACGTCCACCTCGTCGCCCACCGCCACGACCGACCCGGGGTGGTCGACGTGCTTCCAGGAGAGCTCCGAGACGTGGATGAGGCCGTCCATGCCACCCAGGTCCACGAACGCACCGAAGTTCACCACGCTGGAGACGACACCCTTGCGTCGCTCCCCCGGCTTGAGGTTGGCGAGGAAGTCCTCACGCTGTTCCTTCTGGGTCTCCTCGAGCCACGCCCGGCGGGACAGGACC
>CAIYGQ010000298.1 GCA_903925745.1 uncultured Actinomycetes bacterium
AGGCCCCGCTTGGGCTTGAAGACGTAGTCCTCCTCGTCGCTCCAGCCGAGCGAGTACTTCGAGAGGTCGAGGTCGACCGACATGTGGCACTCCTGGGGGTTGGGGCCGGAAATTTCTCCTATGCGCATAGTAACAACCCGGGCGGCCCGCCGACACGCCGGGATGCCCGTAGCATCCGGCGGGTGAGCGTCGATCAGGACACGACCGTCGCTGCCACCCGGACACGTCCGCGGTGGGTGGCCCCTGCGGTCACGATCGGTGCGGTCGCCGGCGGCTGCCTGCTGACGGCGGCCTGGAACCCGGGGGACGACGGCGTGGCGATCTGCGCGTCCAAGTCGGTGCTGGGCATCGACTGCCCCTTCTGCGGTGGCATGCGCTCCGTCAACGCCCTCACTCGAGGCGACTGGGCCGCGGCGGCGGACCACAACGTGGTGCTGGCCGTGGTGCTGCCGCTCGTCGCGGTCGGCCTGCTCGTGTGGCTCTGGAGGTCCTGGCGGGACCGACCGACGCCGTTCCCGTGGCCGAGGTCCGCCGCCGGGTCGTTGGCGCTCGGCACCTTGGTCGTGGTGCTGCTGATCGCGTTCACCGTCGCCCGCAACGTCGGTGGCCCGGCGTGGGTCGACTGGCTGGGCTCCTCCACCTGGACCGGCTGAACCGACTGAGCCGCCGGGCCGACCGCACCCGGCGCGGGTGGTCAGTCGATCCGACGCAGGTGCTCGGAGTACCGGGTCCGGCGCTGCACGTAGGACGCCACGCCCAGGTCGAAGTGACCGGGGGACACGGCGTCCTCCCGGATGGTCGCCGGCACCCCGAGCGCCATCGCCAGCGGCGGCACCACCTTGCGGTTGCCCACGAAGGCCCCGGCGGCCACCACCGCCTCCCGGCCGATACGGGCGTCGTGCAGCACGATCGATCCGATGCCGATCAACGCCTTGTCCTCGACGACACACCCCTCCAGCACCGCCTGGTGACCGACGGTGACGTCGTCGCCGAGCGTCGTCGGGTGCATCGGTGTGGTGTGGATGACCGCCGCGTCCTGGATGCTGCAGCGTTCGCCGATGAAGATGAACCCGTCGTCGCCACGCACCACGGCGCTCGGCCAGACCGACGACTCGGCGCCGATCACGACCGAGCCGATGACGACGGCGTCCGGGTGCACGTAGGCGGACGGGTGGATCTCGGGGACCTGCTCACCCAGCGCGTAGACGGCCACGATGCCTCCTCGGGAACCGGCCCGACTCAGTCGAGCGACTCGTGGCGGCCGTACCCGCCGCGTGCGAAGACCAGGGCGGACACCTCGTCGCGGTGCAGCTCCAGGGCCCGCACCCTCCCCAACACGACCACGTGGTCGCCGCCGGGGAACTGGTCGTAGAGCTCACAGTCCAGGTGGGCGACCGCCTGGTGGATCAGGGGGGACCCGGTGATGGGGGCGGGGTCCCAGGACACGCCGGCGAACTTGTCGTCCGACCGGGACGCGAACACGTTGCTCACCTCGTGCTGGTCGGCGGCGAGCACGCTCACCCCGAAGGCGCCGTGGGCCTCGATCACCGGCCAGGTCGACGACTGGTCCGACACGCAGAAGCCGACCAGTGGTGGGTCGAGGGAGACCGAGAAGAACGATCCGACGGCCAGGCCAACCGGTCGGTCGCCGTCATGGGTGGCGACGACGGTCACGCCCGTCGGGAAGTGGCCGAGCACCTTCCGGAACACCTGCGGGTCGATCTCGACGACGGCGTCGCCGCCCTGGGCGTGCTGGTCTGCCATACGGCCGCGCAGGCTAGACGGTTCAGGCACCCGCCGCGGCAGGCTGCGAACCGGGGTCGTGGTCCCGGGCCGCCGGCGCCGCAGGGTCGGCGTCGACCCGGAGCCGCAGGCCCTCGGCCGCAGCCACGACCTGCTCGACCCCGCGTTCGTCCGCCGAACGGCGGGCGTCGGCGAGCAGCTCGTCGACACGGACGTCGGTGTGCGACGGGTCGTGGTGGAACAACGCCAGCGTGCGGGCCCCCGACTGCGCAGCCACCTCGACGGCGTAGTCGACGGTGCAGTGCCCCCAGTCGGAGCGCATCGAGAACTCCAGGTCGTCGAACTGCGCGTCGTGGATGAGCACGTCGACGTCACGGCACAACTCGAGCACCGCCGGGTCCACCTTGGTGCTGCCGAGTCCCGGCTGCTGATGGTCGCTGACGTAGGCGATGCTGACGCCGCCGGTCGTGAGTCGGAACCCGAACGTCGGGCCGACGTGGGGCACCCACGCCGCCTCGACCTGCGCCCCCGGGATGTCGAACACACCCGGCGCGGTGTCGTGGAACACGATCTCACCCGGGAGTTCGTCGATGTCGACCGGGAAGTACGGCGGCTGGATGAACCGGCGGACGACCGCCTCCAGGTCGTCCGGGTCCTGGGTCGGGCCGTACAGGTCGAGCCGCGCACCCGGGACCAGCAGGGGCGAGAAGAACGGGATGCCCTGCACGTGGTCCCAGTGCAGGTGGGTCACCAGCGCAGTGCCCCGGAACGGTTCGTCGAAGGGACGGTCGAGGCCGAAGAACCGGAGTCCGGTACCGAGGTCGAACACCACGGGGTCGTGGTCGTCAGAGGTGACCACGACGCACGAGGTGTTGCCGCCGTACCGCGCCACGCTGTCGCACGCGCACGGGGTCGAACCCCGCACCCCGTAGAACGTGATCTCCGCCATGCCCCCTCGGCCTGGTCGTCGGCCCGGGTCCGGCGCCCGGGAGTGTTGCAACGATAGGTGAACGTCCGCTGAACGGGAACGGGGGTGTGACGGATATCTCGGCGGTTCAGTCCTCGCCCAGGTGGAGGTGCGGACCCCGTCGGTGCACGAGGCCGTCCGCGAGCAGCGAGTCGACCACGGCCTCGACCCGGGCCGGGTCGCGGTCCGCCCAGCCGAGCACCGCTGCGACGTCGGCCGATGCCACGGGGCCATCGGCGAGCGCCCGGAGCAGTCGGCCACGAGCCTGACGGGCCGAGCCGCCGAAGGCCGCCTGGGGCGTGGACACCCCGGCGGACCTCGTCGCCGGATCGGGCACGGGCCGACCCGCCCGGGCCCAGGAGCAGCCCCGCCGGACCGGACACCCGGTGCAGAGCGGCGCGACGGGACGACACCGCAGCGCGCCCAGGTCGAGCAGGCCCTGGTTCCACTCCCAGCCGTGACCGGCGGGGACCCACTCGTCGGCGAGCGCCTGGGCGCGGGCCGGGGTGAGCCGCTCCCCCGCCCGGCGGGCCAGCACCCGGCCCGTGTTGGTGTCGACCACGGCGACGTCGCGCCCGTACGCGAACGCCAGCACCGCCCGGGCCGTGTACGGCCCGACTCCCGGGAGGGCGAGCAGCGAGTCCAGGTCGTCGGGCACGACGCCGTCGTGGCGGTCGACGACGAGCTGCGCGGAACGACGCAGGTTGCGGGCCCGGCGCGGGTACCCCAGACCCGACCACGAGCGCAGGACGCGGTCGAGGGGTGCAGCGGCGCACGCGTGCGGGTCGGGGTACTCGCCGGTGAACCGCTCGTAGTGCGGGACCACCCGGTCCGCCTGTGTCTGCTGCAGCATCACCTCGGCGACGAGGACGAGCCACGGATCCCGGGTCCGACGCCAGGGCAGGTCGCGCCGATGCTCCCCCGCCCAGGCCAGCACACGACGTTGCTCCGCGGTGGGGCCCGTCACGGCGACGGCGGGTCGGTGTCCCGGCCGGAGCTCGATCCGGTGTCGACGACACAGGAGTCGAGCACCGTGTGGTGCGGGTACTCGAACGTGCCGGAGAGCCCGAAGTCGTCGCGGAGCAGGGCCTCGGCCTCGACGAGCAGCGCCGCGCGGACGTCCTCGGGCATGACCGCCACGAACGAGATGGAGCGGACCCGGTCGAGCACGCCCTCCACCGTGGTCGCGACCGGGTTGTCGAAGCGCTCCTCGACCACGGCGGTGAACCCACCGGCAGCGGCGATCGTCGCCGCCCACCGCTGTTCGTCGTGGTGCGAGTACGGGCGGCCGCCAGAGTGCGCCTCGACCAGGTCGTCGAGCGCGGCGACCCACCCGACCGACGGGTCGCGGACGTTCCAGGCGAGGACCAGCACGCCGCCGGGGCGCAGGACCCGGTGCACCTCCCTCAGCGCCGAGGGTGCGTCGAACCAGTGGAACGCCTGGGCGATGGTCACCACGTCGGCGGCCGCATCCCGCACGGGGAGCGCCTCGGCGACGCCGAGGACGCAGGGCACCGCCGGCAGTGATCGCCGCAACTGGGCCGCCATCTCGCCGAGCGGCTCGACGGCGGTGCACCGCAGCCCGGCCCGGGTGAGCTGGCCGGCCAGGATCCCGGTCCCGGCCGCGACGTCGAGGACGTGGGCGTCACGTCCCGCCGGGGTCCCCCGGGCCAACTCGCAGATCCGGCCCACGGCGGCCCGGGCGTAGGCGGGTCGGATGCGCGCGTAGGTCGGGGCCGCCGAGGCGAACCCCCCGGCGGCGACCGGGTCGACCGTCATCCGGCCCGGCTCAGTCGTCCCAGACGTCGTCGCCGTACGGACGCTTGCGGACCGGGGCCGACTCGGCCTTCCAGACCATCACCTTGCGCCGGAAGTAGCAGACCTCGACGCCGTGCTGGTTGAAGCCCTTGGTCTCGACCGTCACGATGCCCCGGTCACCCTTCGAGGACTCACGCTTCTCGAGCACCCTCGTCTCGGCGTAGATCGTGTCGCCGTGGAACGTCGGGTTCTTGTGCTGCAGCGTCTCGATCTCCAGGTTCGCGATCGCCGCACCCGACACGTCGGGGACGCTCATGCCGAGCACGATCGAGTACACCAGGTTGCCGACCACCACGTTCTTCCCGTGCACGGTCTCGTTCTGCGCGAACCACTCGTTGGTGTGGAGCGGATGGTGGTTCATCGTGATCATGCAGAAGAGGTGGTCGTCGTACTCGGTGATCGTCTTGCCGGGCCAGTGCCGGTAGATGTCACCGGGCTCGAAGTCCTCGAGGTAGCGGCCGAACGGGCGGTCGTGGACGGTCATGCGCGAACTCCTGTGCTGCTCGGACCGGACCGTCGGACGGTACCGCCCGGCGGCATCAGGCGGCCAGCCCCGGTGGCACCGGGCGGCCGGCCCCGGGGACGCGGGGCTTGGGAGCCCGAAGCGACCCGGCGGTATCCTGCCGCCCATGACGAACGAGCAGGCCACCGCCGTCCCCACCTCCGCCGACCTGGTCGCCGCTGCCACCGTGCTCGACGCCGCCCAGGCGGTCGTCGACTCCGGGGTCGCCCGTCTCGCCCGGGACGGGATCGACGCCAACCAGGTCCTGGCCTACGACGTCGCCCACGCCGCCGCCGCCGTGATGGCGGCCCGGGGCCTGCTGTCCTATGGGTCCCGGGGCGACACCGAGTCGTTGGTGACCGCCGCGTTCACCGCCGATGCCCTGGCGGACCTGGCCGGCAAGGTCTTCGGGCGTGAGGCCGAGTGGGGCGTCTCGGCAACGGCCCTCGACGCGACCCGCGAGTTCGTCGCGACCTACCGGGATCCCGCCTTCCTGGCCTCGCTGGCCGACACCGACGGGCCCCGTGGCCTGTCGGACGACTTCGAACTGGTCCAGGACACGTTCCGGCGCTTCGCCGAGGAGCAGCTCGTCCCGATCGCCGAGCACATCCACCGCGAGAACGACGACATCCCCGAGGACATCATCACCGGACTGGCCGAGATGGGCGCCTTCGGACTGTCGATCGCCGAGGAGTACGGGGGGTTCGCCTCCGGCGACGAGTCCGACTACATCGGCCTGGTCGTCGCCACCGAGGAGCTGAGCCGGGGCTCGCTCGGCGCCGGCGGCTCGCTCATCACCCGCCCCGAGATCCTGGCCCGGGCCCTGGAGGCCGGCGGCACCGAGGAGCAGAAGCAGGAGTGGCTGCCCAGGCTCGCCACCGCGGAGGTCATGAACGCCGTGGCCGTCACCGAGCCCGACTACGGCTCCGACGTCGCCGGCGTGAAGGTCACCGCCACCCCGGTCGACGGCGGCTACCTGATCAACGGCGTGAAGACGTGGTGCACCTTCGGCGCCCGGGCCGACGTGCTGATGCTGCTCGCCCGGACCGACCCCGACCGCGCCGCCGGCCACAAGGGCCTGTCGATGTTCGTCGTACCGAAGGAGCGGGGCGAGGCGCACGGCTTCGAGCTCACCCAGGACAACGCCCACGGGGGCGGGAAGATGGAGGGCCGCCCGATCGACACGATCGGTTACCGGGGCATGCACTCCTACGAGATCGCCTTCGACAACTGGTTCGTGCCCGAGGCCAACCTGATCGGCGGCGAGGACGGCAAGGGCAAGGGCTTCTACTACCAGATGGCCGGATTCGAGAACGGCCGGCTGCAGACCGCCGCCCGGGCCGTCGGCGTCATGCAGTCCGCCCTGGAGCTGGCCCGTCAGTACGCCAAGGATCGGGCCGTGTTCGGCCAGCCGGTCTTCGACTACCAGCTCACCCGGGCCAAGCTCGCCCGCATGGCCATCACCGTCCAGGGCGCCCGGCAGTTCTCCTACGAGGTGGCCCGGATGATGGCGAAGGGCGAGGGCACGCTCGAGGCGTCCATGATCAAGGCCTACGTGTGCAAGGCCGCCGAGTGGGTGACGCGTGAGGCCATGCAGATCCACGGCGGCATGGGCTACGCCGAGGAGTACACGGTCAGTCGGCTGTTCGTGGACGCCCGGGTGCTGTCGATCTTCGAGGGCGCGGATGAGACGCTCTGCCTGAAGGTCATCGCCCGCCAGCTCGTCGCCCGGCACACGAACACCGGCGGCGCGGCCTGAGCCGGAGGGACCGACGGGGTCAGACCTCGACGGCTCCGGGGACCATGCGCAGGTTGATCGGGTAGCGGTACCACTCGCCCCGGTTGGCGGCGAGCGCCGCGATGATGTGGAAGACGACCCCGGCCACGAGCACGACCGGGAACAGGACGAATCCGATCAGCAGGAACATCGACAGCGCCGACACGATCAGCGCGATGGCGAGGGTGATCGAGAAGTTGAGCGCCTCGGCGGCGTGGTGACGGGCGAAGCGCTGCTCTGGCTTGGTGATGAGGTAGATGATGAGGGGCGCCCAGAAGCCGACCAGGATCGGCAGACCCTGGGCCAGCGTGGCCATTCCCTTCTCGGCCTCGATCTGGGCCGGGCCGTAGCCCTGCTGGGCGTAGCCCTGCTGCGCGTAGGAGTACGGATCGGCGACGGCGGGCACCGGCGCAGGTGCCGGGTCGCCCCACTGCACCCCGTCCCACCAGCGTTGCTGGCCGTTCGGATCGTTGTACCAACCGGGAGGGGTGGTCTGTGGCTCGCTCATGCCCGACAGCGTAGGCCCGGACGGTCACCTCAGGTGTCGAGCGCCTCGATCGCGTCCGCGATCGCCAGGGCCCGCCGGGCGTTGTCCACGTGCAGGTTCTCGATCATGCGGCCGTCGACGGTGACCACGCCCACACCCTCGGCGAGACCCTGCTCGAAGGCCTCGATCACACGGCGGGAGTACTCGATCTCCTCCGCCGACGGCGAGAACGCCTCGTTGCACGGCTCGACCTGCGACGGGTGGATGAGCGTCTTGCCGTCGAAGCCCATGGCCGCGCCCTGGGCGCACTCCTCGGCGAAGCCCTCGGGGTTGCGCACGTCGTTGTAGACGCCGTCCAGGATCACGCGACCTGCGAACCGGGCGGCGTTGACGCACCGGCCGAGTCCCCACAACAGCGGTGCCCGACCGGGGACGAGCGCGGCGCGCAGCTCCTTGGCCAGGTCGTTGGTGCCCATGACGAGCACCTCGAGCCGCTCCGAGGAGGCGGCGATCTCGACGGCCCGCTCCACGGCGGCCGGCGTCTCGAGCATCGCCCAGATGCGCGTGTGGTCGGGTACCCCGGCGGACTCGATGATGCGCTCGACGGCGGCCACCTCGGCGGCGGAGTCGATCTTCGGGACCACGATCCCCGCCGGGCCCGCCGCCGCCGCCGAACGGAGGTCGGCCTCGTGCCACTCGGTGTCCGCGGAGTTGACCCGGATGGTCAGCTCGCGGCCGCCGTAGGCGCCCGAGGTGACCGCGGCGGCAACCTTCTCCCGGGCCTCGGCCTTCGCGTCGGGCGCGACCGAGTCCTCGGTGTCGAAGATGATCGCGTCGCACGGGAGCGTCTTGGCCTTCTCGAGCGCCTTGTCGTTCGCGCCCGGCATGTACAGGACGCTGCGTCGAACCCTGGGTGTGTCGCTCATCGTTCCTCCCTCAGAACCCGTAGCGCTCGGCGAGCTCGGGGTCGCGGTCCGCCAGTTGCCGGGCGAGCTGGACGACGACCTGGCACTGCTTCACCGAGGCGTCGTCCTCCATCTTCCCGTTCAACATGATGGCGCCGGTCCCGTCACCCATCGCCTCGATGACCTCCTGGGCGTGCGCGACATCGGCCGGGTCGGGCGAGAACACCCGCTTGGCGATGTCGATCTGCACCGGGTGCAGCGACCACGCGCCGACGCAGCCCAGCAGGTAGGCGTTGCGGAACTGGTCCTCGCAGGCGACCGTGTCCTTGATGTCGCCGAACGGCCCGTAGTACGGGAGGATCCCGGCAGTGGCGCAGGCGTCGACCATCCGGGCGATCGTGTAGTGCCAGAGGTCCTGCTGGTAGCTGGTCCGCTCGGCGTCGTAGGCCGGACCGTCCGCGCCCTCGGGCGGGTCCTCGCGCACCAGGTAGCCGGGGTGGCCGCCACCGACGCGGGTCGTCTTCATGCGGCGGTTCGCCGCCAGGTCCGCCGGGCCGAGTGACAGGCCCTGCATCCGGGGCGAGGCCAGGCAGATCTCCTCGACGTTGGCGACGCCCCGGGCCGTCTCCAGGATGGCGTGGACCATCAGCGGCTTCGACAGGCCGGCCTTCGCCTCGAGCTGGGCGAGCAGCCGGTCCACGTAGTGGATGTCCTCGGGGCCCTCGACCTTCGGGACCATGATCACGTCGAGTCGGTCGCCGACCTCGGACACGAGCGTCACCAGGTCGTCGAGCACCCACGGCGAGTCCAGGCTGTTGACCCGGGTCCACAGCTGCGTGTCCCCCAGGTCCAGCTCACGGGCGACCCGGACCAGGCCGGCCCGGGCGGCCTCCTTGGCATCCATCGGGATCGCGTCCTCCAGGTTGCCGAGCAGCACGTCGGTCGTGGGCGCGATGTCGGGCAGCTTGGCGGTCACCTTGTCCAGGTGGGGCGGGAAGAAGTGGATCATCCGCGACGGCCGGAACGGGATCTCTCGGAGCGGTTCCGGGGCGCCCGCGGCGAGGGGCTTGAAGAAGTCCTTGGGGCTGCGCATGCACCGACGCTACGTCGCGTCCCCGGTCGCCGGGAAAACGGCCGCCGCGTGCACCGGAGCGGTAGCGTCCGGGCGTGCGGGCCGTGGTGTGCCGTGAGGTCGGGGAACCGGAGACGCTCATGGTGGACGAGCGCGAGCCGGGACCGTGCGGTCCCGGCCAGGTCCGGATCCGGGTCCGGGCCGCCGGCGTGAACTTCGTCGACGCCCTCTTCGTCCAGGGCCGCTACCAGATCCAGCCACCGCTCCCCTTCGTCCCCGGCTCGGAACTGGCGGGCGAGGTCACCGAGGTCGGCGGACAGGCGGAGGCCGAGGGGTGGCGGGTCGGCGAGCGGGTGCTCGCCTCGGTGGGACTCGGCGCCTTCGCCGACGAGGTGCTGGTGCCGGCCAGCGTCCCGGTGAGGATCCCGGACGAGCTCTCCGACGGCCAGGCCGCGACGATCGGCCAGTCCTACGCCACGGCGTGGTTCACGCTCACCCGCCGCACGACGCTGTCACCCGAGGACTGGGTCCTGGTGCTGGGGGCCGCAGGGGGACTGGGGCTGGCGACGCTGGACGTCGCCCGCTGCCTGGGAGCCCGGACGGTCGCTGCGGCCTCGGACGCCGAGCGGCTCCGCCTCTGCATCGAGCGGGGAGCCCACGAGGTGGTCGACTACTCCGTCGAGGAACTCCGCCACCGGGTCCGGGAGATCACCTCGGGTGGCGCCGACGTCGCCGTGGACCCGGTCGGGGGTCCACTGGCCGAGCAGGCCCTGCGGTCACTCGGGAACGGCGGACGGCTCGCGATCCTGGGCTTCGCCTCCGGCGACATCCCACAGCTACCGGCCAACCAGGTCCTCCTGCGGAACCGCACCGTGCTCGGCGTCGACTGGGGGGCGTGGGCCATGGCGAACCCCGAGGACAACCGGTCGCTGTTCGCCGAGGTGCTGCAGGCCGTGGTGGAACGCCGCCTGCACCCGGTGGAGCCGACCGCCTATCCGCTCGAGTCGGCCGCCGTGGCGCTCCGCGACCTGCTCGAGCGCCGGGTGGTCGGGAAGGCCTGCCTCACCACCGGGTGACCATCGGGCCCCACGGAGCCGGACGGCTCAGGGTGCCGGGACGCTCGCCGGTGCCGCGGACTGTCCGGCCAATGCGTTGACCGCCGTCTCGAACTGCTCGATCGGGATCTTGCCCGATCCACGCTGGACCACGTTGCCCTGCGCGTCGGTCAGCACGAAGTACGGGAAACCCGGGAGTCCGTAGGCCGCCGCCGCCGAGCTCGACGGGTCGTCGAGCATCACCTGCGGGGTCCACCCCTCTCGCTGGATCCACTTCGACGGCGGGTAGTTCGGCTTCTCGGAGTTCACCGAGGTCGCAACCGCCGTGACCTTCACACCCTCCGGGAGCCGACCCTGGTCGATCCAGTCCTGGATGATCGGAACCTCGGACTGACACACCGGACACCAGTGGGCGAGGAAGATGACGACCTGGGGCTGTCCGGCGGAAGCATCGATGGTGATGGGCGACCCGTCGAACGACTGGCCCGTCAGGGTTGGGATCGGCTTGCCGACCGCAGGGTCGTTCGCCGCGTCGGTCAGGCCCGATGCGCCGGACGGGAACGGCGGGAGGTCCTCACCCGAGATCTGCACGGCCGCCGTCTCCTGGGTGGCGTCCGCGGCGACCGCAGCTCCCGTGCCCTCCTCGACCCCCCCACCCGATGAGCGGCTCGACAGGAAGGCGATCAGGCCCGCGATCACCAAGACGGCCGCGATCACCCCGATGACGATCGGCACCAGGTTCGATCGGGAGTCCACGTCCTTGGCCAGCTTGGAGTACGGATCCGCTGCGCTCGGCTTCTTCTTCGGGGTGGCGGTACCGCTCACGGCTGGGCCTCCTGGAGTTCGCTCGGTTCATCCACAGTATCGCCGCTCCCGCCACCCCGGTTCGGTCGGGGGCGGGCGAGCACCGCCAGGGTCCCGAGCAGCATGAAGCCCACCCAGGCCATCCCCGGGATCGACAGGAAGTGGAACTTCCAGACCCACACCGTCTCGCACGGCACGTCGGTGGAGCAGACGGAACTCACCGAGTCAGGGAACCGCTCGAGCAGGTAGTGGTAGGTGGCGATCACCGCGCCCACCGCGACCAGCGGCAGCACGTAGAAGCGGACGTCCCGATCCCGGCGCCACCACGCGACACCGAACAACACGATGTTGGGGTACATGCAGATCCGCTGGTACCAGCACAGCGGGCACGGCGGGAACTTGGCGACCTCTGACAGGTAGAGGCTGCCGAGCGAGGTGGTCAACGCCACGGCCAGGCCGAGCGGGAGCGCCAGTTCGCTGAATGCGTCGCGGAGCGGGACCATGGACTCGGGCAGCCCGCCACGGACCTTGGCGACCACGGCCGTGGTCCAGGTCACGGCCAGGAAGACCAGACCCAGGCAGGCCAGCAGCGCCTGGAACGTCGTCACCGCATCCACCGACATGGTGGCCGCATGGTACCGGGCCGACCCGGGGCCACGTTGATCGGGCCGCGCAGCCGCATCGTTCGATCGGCGGCCGGGCCACCACGGGGTAGGGTGCGGCCATGGGCATCTACGACACCGAACTCGCAGCTCTCGACGGCACCGGCAACGTGCTCGCCGACCGGTCCGGGGACGTGACCCTGGTCGTCAACGTCGCCTCGAAGTGTGGACTGACCCCCCAGTACGAGCAGCTGCAGGCGCTCCAGGACCGCTTCGCCGACCGTGGCTTCAGCGTGCTGGGCGTGCCCTGCAACCAGTTCCTGGAACAGGAGCCGGGTTCCCCCGAGGAGATCGCCTCGTTCTGCTCGGCCACCTACAGCGTGACGTTCCCGCTGAGCGAGAAGATCGAGGTCAACGGTGACGGTCGGCATCCGCTGTTCGAGCAGCTGACCGCCGCTTCCGACGCCGAGGGACACGCCGGGGACGTGCGGTGGAACTTCGAGAAGTTCCTCGTCGGCCGCGACGGCACCGTGATCGCCCGGTTCGCCCCGCAGGTGACCCCCGACGACGACGCCGTCGTGGGGGCCATCGAGTCAGCCCTCGGCTGACGCCGCCGGATCCCGCCGGGCTGCAGCGCCCCGGGCGACCAGGGACCGGATCTCCTCCAGCACCAACAGGACCGCGGCGCCGCCGACGCAGATGCCCCACTCCTGCAGGCTGAGCCCGACGGTGCCGAACACGCCCTGCAGGAACGGCACCTGGACGACCAGGACCTGGGTGACGATCACGGCGAGCGTCGCCCACAGCAGCGGACGGTTCGTCAGCGTGAACCGGTTGAACAGTGACAGGTCGCCACTGCGGACGACGTAGGCGTTCGCCAGCTGCAGGAACACGAACAACGTGAAGGCCACGGTGTAGGCGGCGCTCTGGTCGGGAACCACACCGGACTCGGCACCTCCCTGCCACCAGAGCACACCCAGGGTGATGACCGCCATCAGGACGGCCGTGACCGAGATCCGTCCGAGTCGGGGGCCCGTCAGGATCTTCGCATGACGGTCCCGGGGCGGGCGGTCCATGACACCCGGCTTGGGCGGGTCCAGGCCGAGGCTCATGGCGGGCGGGCCGTCTGCGAGGATGTTGACGAACAGCACCTGGATCGGGTTGAAGGGCGTCGGCAGCCCCATCAGTCGGGCCGACAGGATCGTGATGATGGCGGCGATGTTCGTCGTCAACTGGAACCGGACGAACGTGACGATGTTGTCGTAGATCGCCCGACCCCGCTCGACGGCGGAGACGATCGTGGCGAAGTTGTCGTCGGTGAGGATCATGTCACCGGCCTCCTTCGTCACCTCGGTGCCGGTGACGCCCATGGCGACACCGATCTCGGCCTGCTTGAGGGACGGGGCATCGTTGACACCGTCACCGGTCATGGCGACGACGTCCCCCCGGGACTGCAGGGCCTTGACGACCCGCACCTTGTGCTCCGGCGACACCCGGGCGCACACCCCGATGTCGTGGATCCGCCGGGCGAGCTCCTCGTCGTCCATGACCTCGAGCTCCGCCCCGGTGACGACCTCGCCCTGGATGCCGAGCTCGCCGGCGATCGCGCCGGCGGTCGCTGCGTGGTCGCCGGTGATCATCTTCACGCCGATGCCCGCCGACCGGCACTCGGCCACCGCGGCGACCGCCTCGGGCCGGGCGGGATCCAGGATCCCGACCAGGGCCTCGAGGGTCAGCCCGTCGCACTCGTCGGCCAGGTGGGTCGATCCGGGGTCGTCCGACGGCGTGCCCAGGTCCCGGGTCGCGATCGCCAGGACCCGCAGCCCCTCGCCTCCGAGCTCCTCGTTGGCCGTGAGCAACTCGCCCCGGCGGCGGTCATCGAGCTCCTCCACGAGTCCGCCGGCGCCCCGCACCGCGACACACCGGGCGAGCACCACGTCGGGGGCACCCTTCACGGCCAGGAGCGACCCGCCGTCGGCCGGATGCAACGTCGCCATGTACTTCACGGCCGAGTCGAAGGGGACCTCGTCGAGCCGCGGCGAACCGGCGCGGACCGCGTCGGGGTCGAGCCCGGCCTTGCGGGCGGCGACCACCAGCGCTCCCTCGGTCGGATCCCCGACCAGGTGTGGGGTGCCGTCGTCGGTGTGGACGACGGCGTCGTTGCACAGGACCGCAGGCACGAGCACCCGCTGCAGGTCGGCGTGCGCATCCGGGTCGTCGGGTGAGACCGACCCCTCGCTCCCGTAGCCGAGGCCCTGCAGCCGGTACCGCCGGCCGACGGCCTCCAGGTGGGTGGCCGTCATCTGGTTGAGCGTCAGCGTGCCGGTCTTGTCGGAGCAGATCACCGTGGTCGACCCGAGGGTCTCCACCGAGGCCAGCCGCTTGACGATGGCGCGCTCCCGGGCCATGCGGGCCACCCCGATGGCCAGGGTCACGGTGACGACGGCCGGGAGGCCCTCTGGTATCGCCGCGACCGCCAGCGCCACCGCCCCCAGGACGGCCTCGCCCAGGTCGTCGCCCTGGAGCAACCCGACCGCCAGGACGGCGAGCACGGCCACACCGGCGATGAGCGCCAGCCGCTTGCCGAGCTTGTCGAGCTGGACCTGGAGTGGCGTCTCGGCGTCCTCGGCCTCGCCGAGCAGGCCGGCCAACCGGCCGACCTGGGTCTGCATCCCGGTGTGGGTCACGACCAGCTCAGCCCGACCTCGGACGACGGTCGTGTTCATGTACCCGCAGTTGGACCGCTCGGCGAGCGGCACGTCACCGTCGTCGGCCACCTCGACGACGTCGGTCGTCTTGTCAACGGGCACCGACTCACCCGTCAGGGTGGACTCGTCGACCGAGAGCGATGCCGCCGTGACGAACCTCCCGTCGGCGGGCACCCGGTCCCCGGCCTCCAGCAGCACGACGTCGCCGGGCACCAACTCCCGGGCCGGGACCTCCCGCACGTCCCCGTCGCGGCGCACGCGGACCACGACCTCGAGCATCTGCTTGAGCGCTGCGAGCGCGTCGTCGGCCCGGCTCTCCTGGACGTAGCCGAGGATCGCGTTGATCAGGAGCACGATCGCGATGACGATCGGGTCCTTGATGTCGCCCACCGCCGCCGACAGCACGGCGGCACCGATCAGGATGTAGACCAACACGTTGTTGAACTGGTCGAGGAACCGCCGCCAGCCCGGCCGGCGGGGTGGCTCGGCGAGCTGGTTCGGGCCCACGCGTTCGAGCCGACGGGCCACCTCGTCGGACGTCAGTCCGGTGTCGGGGACGACCTCGAGGCGGGATTCGACCTCGGCGGCGCTCAGCGCGAACGTGCGGTCGAGCGGCGTGGCGCCGGCCTCGAGCAACCCGGCGGCCGGGGTCGAGTCGGACGACGGCGGGGTCGGCGACGTGGGAGCGGGCGACATCGTGGTGGATTCCTTCGGTTGGCCCCGCCGCCGGGCGGGCGGAGGGGTCGGGTGCGGATTGGCAGGAGCGTAACGCACGAATGTGAATTCCTGTTTCCACCGGAGCGTTCTACATTGGTGGCCGTGATCGAGCAGTGGACGTTCCTCACCAACCACGCACACGTCCTGGTCCTGTTGGACCGTGATCCCGACATGCGCATGCGGGACCTGGCCGACCAGGTCGGCATCACCGAGCGGGCGACCCAGCGCATCATCACCGAACTGGTCGACAGCGGCTACCTGACGAGGGAACGACAGGGGCGGCGGAACTCCTACACCCTCCACCACGACCAGCCGCTCCGCCACCCGCTGGAGTCGCGCCACACGGTCGGCGAGTTGCTGGCCGCCGTCGGCGAGCCCTGAGGCGTCCGCTCCACCGTCCCTCACCGGACCGGTGTCCGACCGGACTCAGGAGTCGCCGAAGTAACGCCGGTCCAGTTCCTCGGTCGTGCCGTTCTCCCGGAGCTGCAGCAGCTCCAGGTCCAACGGCTCGACGAGGGGGTTCCCCGGTCGGAACGCCATGCCGTACCCCTGCGGCTGGAGCAGCGGCCCGACGACCTCGACGGTGTCGTCACCGCGGGTCTGGGTCAGGTAGCGCAGCACCGGTGCGTCGTAGACGAACGCCTCGGCCTGCCCGGAGGCCACCTCGGCGAAGGCCTCGTCGACGTCGGGCAACGGCCGGGCGGGCAGGTCGACGGACTCGAGGAACCGAGCCGCCGAGGTGTCGGCGACGGTCACGACGTTGCGACCGTACAGGTCGCTGATGGAGCGGACCTCGGAGCGGATGCGGTCGATGGTGAGCGCCGAGGTGATCACCGCCGTGAAGTGGGCGACCAGCACCAGGCCGACCAGCATCCAGACCATTGCCACGAGCCGACCCCACCGGGACTGGACGACCCGGTCGCCGTAGCCGATCGTGGTCATCGTCACGATCGCCCACCAGATGCCCTCCCAGACGCCGGCGCGGTAGGAGTGCGGGAAGTCGTCGTTGGTGCGGCGCTCGATCAGCCAGACGATGTGGCCGACGATGACCAAGAGGACCACCAGCGCCAGGAGCAACAACAGCACCGTGGACGAGAACAGGGCGAGCATCTGGGCCCAGAAGCCCTGGTCGGTCGGACGCACCAGGACCTGCAGACCCGAGTCGTACATGGGGAAGCTGAAGTCGAACTCGGCCTCCCGCTCGGCGGTGATGGAGATGGCGCCGAGCGCCGCGTCGGTCCGGCCGGTCCGCACCGCATCGAGCTGCTCGGAGACGGTACCCACCTCGACGTAGTCGTAGGGGATCTCCAACTGGGCCGCCGCGGCCTGCCACACGTCGATGCTGTAGCCGGACCAGCCGCTGGGGGTCGGGAACGCGAACGGCTCGATGCGCCTGACGGCGATCGAGAGTCGGCCGTCACCGCCGGTCGCCTGGGCGATCACCTCCGGCGACAGCGCCGCGGTCGGCTCCGACTGTTGCGTCCCCGCCGACACCGGCGGGGACGCGGACCCGAGCGAGACGGCCGCCGTCAGGACGACCGGGAGGATCAGGAGTGCGAGGAGGCGCCGCAGCGTCGGTCCCCGGATCAGACCAGGTGGGAGCGGACCACGGCGACCGTGGCCGCCACGTCCCGCTGCACCGCGGCCGCGTCGACCGTCAGGTCGGCGGACAGGTAGTCCTCGAGCGGCAGCCGGAGCGCCACCGACGACACCCCCTGGCCGGTCCACTCGTCGGCCGCCACGACGACCGCGCCCGAGGGCCCGCCGACGACGGAGGTCTCGACGAACGCACCACTGGACTGGAACCGGACGCCGAACTCGACGTCAGCGGCCCGGACCTCCTCGGGGTCGTCGCCACGGATCCGTCCGATCGTCACCTGCAACGTCTCGCCGGGGTTGCCGTCGAAGCGGACGTCATCGGCGTCGTCACCCTCGGTGCGCTCGGCGAGCGTGAATCCCTGCGACTCGACCCCGGCCATGACCGCCGCATGGAACCCCGCCGCGGCCGCCGCGACCCGGTCGGCGCCAGCTGTCCGGGCCCGGGATCGGCCGACCAGATTGTCGAAGGCGAGCTGATGGTCCGCGCCGACGGCGGGTGCCGCCTCGACCGCCGGTGCCGGTGCCGGTGCCGGAGCCGGTGCCGGTGCCGGAGCCGGAGCCGGTGCCGGGGCTGCGAACGGCGAACCCGCCGGCGGGTGCGGGGCGGGGACGTCGGCGTCCTCTCCCCCGGTCACCTCCACCGGGGCCGAGTCGCCGAACAACGGCCGGTCGACCGGTGCGACCGGGGCGGTCTGGCCCGGGGTCGGCACCTGGTCCTGGACGGCGGCCGCCGGCCACTCCTCCTGCACGGGCGCCGGCTCGAAGGTCGGTGAGACCGGGACGGAGTCTCCGGCGAACATGTCGGCGGAGTAGTTCTGGCCCGAGACGGGCTGGGTCGGCTGGCCGGGCGCCGCGGTGGACCAGGCCGCCGCCTGACCGGGAGCCGGCGGTGCCGGTGCCGGAGCCGGTGCCGGAGCCGGAGCCGGTGCCGGAGCCGGAGCCGGAGCCGCCGCCGCGCGGCGACGGGCCACCTCGGCGGCCGCGCCCGGATGCGTCTCGAGTGGCGTCCAGTCCGGCAGCGCCGGCCACCAGACCGGCGACGAGTCCGGGAGTCGACCGGTGGCCACCTCGTCGAGGATCCGTGACAGCGGCCACGGACCCTGCTGTTCGGTTCCGCCGGGCATCACCACGAACGCCTGGGGGTCGTCGAGCGGGGGGAGGTCGGACATGGTCGAGAGCCTGCCACACCGACCACCTCCGGAAAACCCTCGGAACGGTCCGGACGCCGAGCCGACCGGCCGGACCGATACCTAGGCCGGGGGTCGGAGCCCCCAGAACCGGAGCTGACGCTCGGTCGCGGCGTACTCCTCGGTGGTCGGCCACTCGTGGCCGAACGGCACCAGGTCGAGTTCGACCCGGACGCCGTCGGCACAGTCGCTCCAGGCGGTCACCTCGGCGACACCGAGCGTGACCGTCTCGGGATCGCGGCAGGCCGCCGACGAGGCCACCAGGTCGGCGGCGTCGACCGTCGACAGGAACGGACCCAGGCCGGGTGTCGACGACACGCCGCCCTCGGGCGGCACCACCGTGTCGTCGCGGCCGGTGATCTGCAGGAACGACACGGGCGCAGAGGGAGCGCACCCCTCGGCGTTGGTGCCGACGACCGATGCGGCTCCTGCCAGCAGGTCGGCGTGCTCGCACAGGAACCGGTAGGTGATCATCCCGCCGTTGGAGTACCCGGTCATGAAGACCCGGTTGCGGTCGACCGGGTACAGACCCGCGACGGCGTCGATCACGTCCCGGAGGAACGCCACGTCGTCCACACCGGCGGCGGCGGCCTCTCCGCAGCACGCACCGGCGTTGAAGCTCGTCTCCCAGCCCTCGGGGAACACCGCCAGCATCCGATCCGTCCCCACGACCGACGGCCAGCCGGTCACCGCCGCGGTGAACTCAGGAGTCGACCCCAGGCCGTGGTTGACCACCACGAGCGGCAGCCCACCCCCGGACGGCGCAGCATCCCCACCGAGGAAGCGCTGCTGGCGGGGATCGACGTCGTCGGGTGCGGCGACCAGCGCCCGCCGCACGAGTCCGGCATCGAAGGACGATCCCGCACCGACGACGTCGATCCAGCGTCCGGTGACCCCGGGGACGCCCAGGTCGACCTGGTCGGACAGGGTCGAGCACGCTGCGACCACTCCCGAGAGGAGCCCCACGACGGTGACGACGACGGCGACGACGGCGACGGGGCGGGGGGACGTCCGCTGCACCACGGGGACCACCGTACGGGACCCGGGGCCGGGTGGCGGGTCGCCGACGCCGCCAGCGGGAAGAATGCAACCGTGCGACTGCGAACAGGTGCGTCCAGCCGACGGCGGGGATGGGTCCAGGCGCGGGTGCTCGGCCCGATCGTGGCCGTCCTGCTCGCCGCGGTCCTGGCCGCCTGCAGCCGCGACGATTCGTCCTCCACCACGACCGAACCACGGCGGCCGGATCCGACCACGACGACCACGACGATCGTGCCCGGGTCCGAGCCGGCGCTGGAACCCGTGTGGTCGTGGCAGTCGGGTGCCCCCGACGACGACACGGTCGAGGCGGCGACCGGACGCCTGGACCAGGTGGTGCTCGTCGGTGGGGCCCGGCGGGGTCCCGCCGCCGGTGAGCCCGCCAGCCAGGTCGTCGGACTGGCCTCGTCGGACGGGACGCTGCGCTACCGGACCGAGTCCCCGGCGGACCCGTCCGACGACGTGGCCCGCGGCGTGGGGGCCGGCGCGGACGGCACCACACTCGCGTGCGGTTCGTTGACCTCGGCCGACACGACCGGGTTCGTCGGCACCAGCGACGCCTGGTGCAGCCCCGTGGATCCCCTCGGCGTGCTCGGTCCCCGCCGGGGAAGCGGCAGCGAGGGCGACGACGAGGTCTCGGGTGTGGCGGTGACCTCCAACAGCGCGTTCGCCTACGTGTCGGGAACCACCGACGGCCTGTACCCGGGCGCCGAGGATCCGACCGGCGGGTTCCTGGGGGAGCGCGACGCCCTCCTGATCCGGACCGACCCGGACGGACAGCCGCGGTGGGCCCGGCAGTTCGGCACCCAGGGCGACGACTCGGCCGCGGGAGTGGCCGTGACGGCGGACGACGACGCCGTGGTGGCCGGGTCGACGAGCGCCGACGCGCTCGGCTTCGACGACGGCACCCTGCGGCGGGGCGGCCGGGACGCGTGGGTCGCCCGGTCGGACCCGTTCGGCAACCAGCGGTGGCTGACACCGTTCGGGACGAGCGGCGAGGACACGGGGCGCGCCGTGGCCGCCGGTGGCGACCCGACGCGCGGCACCGAGGCCGTCGTGGGCGCCGGCGCCACGACCGGCGACGTCGCCGCATCCACCGACGGGGCCGAGCAACTGGTCGCACCCGGGAGCGCCGCAGCCGGCGGCTCCGACGCGCTCGTGGCGGCCTTCGACGCCGGCGGGCGCCAGCAGTGGATCACCCAGCTCGGCTCGCCCGGCGACGACGAGGCGGCCGGCGTCGTCATCGACGGGGCCACGGTCTACGTCGCGGGCACCGCCGCCGACGGGATCGTCGGCGCGCAGGTCGTCGACGTGCCGGGCGCACCCGAGGGCACCGCCGGAGGTGGCCGGGACGCCTTCCTGTCAGCCTACGACCTGGCCACCGGCACCTGGCGCTGGACCGCGTCGTTCGGCTCGGCCGCCGACGAGCGCGTCACGGGCCTGGCCCTCACCGACGACGGGCGCGTCGTGGTGGTCGGGACGACGGCGGGCACGCTCTCGGCCACCCCGCTCGGCGGCGGGACCGACGGGTTCGCCGTCGCCTTCCCGGTCGACTCCTCGGGCGCCGGAGGCGCGGCCAGCGCCGTGTGATCCGGAACGGACCCGGTCCTCAGCCGGCCCCGGGTCCCGCCTCTGGAGCCGGCGGCGGCGGGTCGAACGACACCGAGGGCGAGGCCGTGTTGCCCGCGGGCGCCTGGTAGAAGACCCCCTTGTCGACCGCGGCGACGCCGACGAAGAGTGACCACGGAATCGTGACCATCGTCCGGTTCAGCGTCGAGCACGAGTCGTTGTAGTACTGCCGGGCGAAGGCCAGCTGGTCCTCGGTCCTCGACAACTCGGCCTGCAGTTCCGAGAAGTTCGTCGACGCCTTCAGGTCCGGGTACGCCTCGGCGGTGGCGAACAGGTTGGCCAGCGCCGTCGTCATCTGTGCGTCCGCGGCCGCGGCCTCGCCCACGTTGCGGGCCGACTGCGCGGCGGCCCGGGCCTGGGTCACCGCCTCCAGCGTGCCGCGCTCGTGCTGCATGTACCCCTTGACGGTCTCGACCAGGTTCGGGATGAGCTCGGCCCGACGGGTCAACTGGACGTCGATCCCGGCGTAGGCCTCGTCCATCAGGACGCGCTGTTGGCGCAGCTTGTTGATCCCGACGACCGCCATCAGCCCGAGGGCCACGACGATCACCAGGATGACGACGAGGACGATGGTCACGACGCGCTCCCTCTGTGTTGGATCCGGTCCCGGGTCCGACTCACCACGAGCCGCCCCCTCCCCCGCCGCCGCCGCTGCCACCGCTGAAGCCGCCGCCCGACGAGGAGGAACTGATCGACGCAGCGTAGGTCGCCGAGGCCCCGGTGATCGCCGATGAGATGGAACTGCGGAGGTCCGAGGACGTGAACGTGCCGTGCGGGCCGACACCCGAGACGTACGCGACCTCGGTCACGTCCACGCCCTGCGCCTCGAACCGGGCGGCCCACGCATCGGCCACGCCGAGTGCGGTGGCCCAGCCCAGGTACCTCGGGTACCAGTCGGCGTGCGCGGCTGCGTCGAACCGCGACTCCGAGGACTCGGTCGACAGGAACCGGGCGAACCCGCCGACCCGGCTCCACAGGTCGCGGCCGGCCTCGTTGTGGGTGGTGAGGACCGAGCGGTCGACGGCCAGTGACGCGCCGACGAATGCGAACGCGGCCAGTCCGATCAGCAGGGGCCACGGCACACGGCGGCCCCAGCCGAACCACCACACGGCGGCGCCGATCACCGCCGCCACCGAGGCCTGGACCAGGAAGCGGCCCAGGACACCGGTCCAGGACCGCTCGAGGAAGGCGCCCGAGGTGGTGAGCACCCGGCCTCTGAGCAGCTCCAGCGACGTCGTGATGCGCGACCCCGACGACACCGTGTCCGCGACGGCGAACGAGTCGCCGACCGCGTCGAGTCCGAGCGCCTCGAGCAGGGTGAGGCCGTCGGGCGTGATCGGCAGGGTCGCCGGGTCCCTGACGAGGTCCACCCGCCACCCGTCACCCGTGCTGTGCAGTTCGATCGCACCCTGCGCGCCCAGTTCGAACAGCGTCGCCTGGAGGTCGTCCGGGGAGTCCTCCTCCTGCAGCACCCGCACGCCGACCGCCGGCCCGATCCCGGACGGTGGCTCGAAGAGGACCGGGAAGCCGGGGGCCCGTTCCCGGGAGCGGAACCACAGTCCGGCGGCCAGGGCCGCCCCCAGGAGTCCGGCGGCGATCGTCAACGGCAGGACGGGCAGCCCGGAGGGGCCGGAGGGAACGGGGAGCGCACCGGGCGGGAACGTGACCCGGACGGTGACCGGGGTGTACGGGTCGAGTGGTCCCGTCGACAGGGTGAGCAGGTCGCCGTCCTGTCGGACCTCGCAGGGGGTGTCGACGCCCTGCACGCACTCGACCGACCGGGGGACGGCCGGGAGCCGGGCGGTGACGTCAGCGACCTCGATCGGCATGGCCCAGCCCGAACCGACCACGTCCCACCACCACACGACCTCACCATCGCGGCCCCCACCGAGCGTCGCCGGCTCCGTCGCGCGGATCGTCCGGGAGGCGATCTCGTAGGTGAACTCGCCGGGCGGCAGGATGACGTCCTCCTCGCCGATCCGGGCGGTCTGGGTCCCGGGGGCGGAGTCGAACCAGATCCACGGCTCCGGGCCGCCGTCCCGTGTCACCGAGTCGACCCGCACCGGGTGGGTCACCTCGCTGCGTCGGGGGTCGACGACGTCGAACACCCGGAAGATCCCCCGCTTGCCCGGCGGCAGGTCGACGACGAGGGTCTCCACCAGACTCAGGTCACCCTCGGCGGAGAGCTCGTAGGTGGCTGCGTAGTTCTCGATCTCGGCGGGGTCCGGCTGACGGGTGAGCACCGACAGCGGCGTCGCCCTCCAGGTGAACGCGACCGCGGCGAGCACCACCACCCGGAGGAGCCAGGCCGTGACCACCCGACGGCGGCGGAGCGAGCGCACGGGCGCCACGCTACCGTGCGGCCGCGGCCGGGTCGTCGGGCCCGGTTCCGCGACACCACGGGAGGACGACGTGCCACGACTGCGACAGGTGCCCCGCGACGAGGCGGATCCGACGACCCGGATGCTCTACGGGATGCTCTTCGGGGATCGCGACCCGGTGAGCGAACCGGGGACCGCGAGCGGAACGCCCGGGAACTGGTGGACGGTGTTCGCGCTCGTGCCCGAGGCCCTGCAGCACGCCGTCGGCGGCTTCGCGTTCTACCGGTCACCGGAACGGCGCCTCGACCCCGTGCTGCGCGAGCTCGGCCAGGTGCGCACCGGTTGGGCCCGCGGCTCGAGCTTCGTGTACTCCCAGCACTGCAAGGCCTGCCGGGACGTCGGACTGAGCGACGAACAGGTCGACGCCATTCCGCACTGGCAGGTCGCCGACTGCTTCGATCCGGCCCAGCGCGCCGTGCTCGCCTACACCGACTGCCTGGTGCTCCAGGGTGGTCGCACCCCCGACGGCGTGATCGAGGCGCTCCGCCGCCACCTCTCGGACGAGGAGGTCCTGGAGCTCACCTACATCGTGACGACCTACGACCTGCACGCCGTGACGAGCCGGGCACTGCGGCTCGAACTCGACGACGTGGACGACCCGTGCCAGGAGTACCCGGACCTGGAGGGGAACCTCGCCGGTCTCGCGCTGATGGACGACGAACGCCCCGATGCCGCCCGCTGAGCGCGCCACCGTCCTGCTGGCCACCGCGACCGGCTCCTGGGAGCTGGACCGCGACGCCGGCCCCCTGCTCGAGGCGCTCGGGCGCGCCGGCATCACCGCCGCACCCGCGGTCTGGGACGATCCGGACGTCGACTGGGCGGCCGCCGCGCTGGTGGTGGTCCGCTCCACCTGGGACTACACGACCCGTCTGGAGGAGTTCCTGGACTGGGCCACCCGCGTCGCCGCGGTGAGCGACCTGGCGAATCCGCCCGGGGTGCTCCGCTGGAGCACCGACAAGCGGTACCTGGCCGACCTGGCCGCGGCCGGTGTGCCGGTCGTGCCCGGCTCGTTCGTGTCGCCCGACGACCTGGGCGCCGACGGGTCCCGGGGCGCGGCCACCCGTTCGGTCCACGACGGGCTCGAATCAGCGGGCTCGGGCGAGGTCGTCGTCAAGCCCACGGTGTCGGCCGGTTCCAAGGACACCCTGCGCGTCGGCGCCGACGACGCCGGTGCGGGCGTCGACCTGGCGGAACGACTGCTCGACGACGGCCGGACGGTGCTCGTCCAGCCGTACCTGCCGAGCGTCGACGACCGGGGCGAGACCGGCATCGTCTGCTTCGGCGGCACGTTCAGCCACGCGTTCACGAAGGGTCCCATCCTGCGACGGGGTGCCGGACTCGTCGACGGCCCCTTCGCCCCGGAGCGGATCGACGCGACCACGGCGAGCGACGCCGAGCGGTCCGTCGCGGCCGCCGCGCTCCGGGTCGCGGCCGGGATCGCCACCGGGGTCGGTGACGAGGAGTCGCTCCTGTACGCCCGGGTGGACCTGGTCCACGACGAGGGCGGCGACCCCACCGTCCTCGAACTCGAGTTGTGCGAGCCGTCGTACTTCGTCGAGGTCGACCCCGCCGCCGCCGACCGGTTCGCCCGGGCAGTCCGCGACCGGCTCGATCAGGCGGGAGCGGCGACCAGCAGGAACTCGACGGTCCCCTCGTCGCGCACCGACAGCCCCGGCGGCTGAGGGGTCTCGATCCCGTAGTCAGCGAAGACCACCGGGACCGAGCCGAGGATCTGGACCTGCTCGCCCGCCCGCTTGACCTGCAGGTCGACCTGCACCGGCCGCGTCGCTCCCTTCAGGGTCAGTTCACCGGCGACCGGGACGGTCACGGTCTCGCCGTCGGCCGGCACGGAGGGCAGGGTGACGGTCGCCGCCGTGAAGGTCGCGGTCGGGAAGGTGGCCGTGTCCATGATCGACCCGGCGAAGCGGCCGTCCCGGAACGTCGAGTCGGAGGTGATCGAGGCCACCTGCACCACGGCGTCGACGTCGCTCACCGTCGTCCCCTCGACGGTGAATCCGCCGGTGACCTGGTCGGTCCGCCCCACCGCCTCGATGTTCTGCAGTCCACCGATCCGGTCCTCGAGCACCCGGTAGCCGGCCTGCGACCCGGCGACCACGGTCCAGGGTCCGTCGAGCTCGCTCCCGGGAGCGTCCCCCGCCGGAGCGGAGGTCTCCGCGGTCTCGCCGGTCGCCACCGTGGTGGTCGGAGCGTCGGAGAACGTCAACTCCTCGGGCCCGTCACCGCCGCCGAGGACGTTGAGGAGCAGGAACCCGGCCACGGCCACCGCCACGACGCCGACGACCGCCCCGAGTGCGAGCTTCTGGTTGCGACCCACCTGCGGACCTCCCGATCCGGCCGACTCCGGCCTCGGGGTCGCCAACCCGCGGTCGGGTCCGTGTGTTCCCGGTGCCCGCACGGATCGTGGTCGCTGCGGGGCGCGCCCCCTAGCCTGCGGGGCCGAGCACAGGAGACGATCGTGAGCACTGGAAGCGACGAGCAGCACGGCGACGACCACGTCCGCTATGAGGTCCGGGACGGCATCGCCCGGTTGACCATCGACGCACCCGACGCCGGCAACTCACTCACCGCCCACATGCGGGACCGGCTGACCGAGCACCTGGAGTGGGCCTCGGCCGATGACGCCGTCCGGGTGGTCGTGCTGGGCGCGACCGGCGAGCGTCACTTCTGCACCGGGGCGAACCTGGGCGGACCGCAGCGCCCCGCCCCGCCGAAGCCGGAGGGCGCGCCGGACCGGGTCGTGGGTGACGCCGCCAGGATGATCCGGCGCGGCTGGCAGCGACTCGTCGCCGCCATCCTGGACTGTGAGGTCCCGGTGGTCGCCGCGGTCAACGGCACCGCCGCCGGTGGCGGTGCGCACCTGGTGCTGGCCTGCGACCTGGTGGTCATGGCCGAACGGGCCAAGCTGGTCGAGGTGTTCGTGCGCCGCGGGATCCTGCCCGACGCCGGCGGCGCGTACCTGCTGCCGCGTATCGTCGGCCCGCAGGTGACCAAGGAGCTCATGTTCCTGGCCGACGACGTGCCCGCCGAGCGCTGCGCGCAGCTCGGCATCGCCAACCGCGTCGTGCCCGACGACCAGCTCGACGCGACCGTCGACGAACTCGCCGGACGTCTGGCGCAGGCGCCGACGAAGGCGCTCGCGTTGACCAAGTGGCTCGTCAACCGTTCGTTCGAGTCGAGCCGACACACCGCGTTCGAGGACGAGGCGGTCGCACAGGACCTGCTGGCCGGCACCGAGGACTTCGCCGAGGGGCTGCTCGCGTTCCGGGAACGACGGGCGCCGCGGTTCCGCGGCTTCTGAGTCGCGGGCACCGGTCCCCGCCGCCAACCCTTGAGCCGACCCCGTCGGCCGCGTTGACTGCGGACGTGCCCCTGACCCGACCCGACCGCCGCACCCACTCCCGATCCACCCGACTCCGGCTCACCGCTGCGGCCTGCCTCACGCTCGTGGCGTGCGGGCCACCGACCACGGTCGTGGACGACCGCGTCCCCGCCCCCCTGCCCGAGGCGGGCCCACCCGGGGTGGGAGTCGCCGCCGGTCCGTCCACGACGGCCCCGCTCACGACACCCCCGATCGACGGGCCCCGGGAGCCGGAGCTGGTGACCGATCCCGACGACCGGGCCGTCGTGGACGGAGCGCTCGAGCGCTACGGCCGGGCGCTGACCGAGCTCTCGGCCGCGCCCGAGGCGGTCGACGATCCGACCGATCCGCTGCTCGCGCAGTGGCACCGCGTGGTCGCCGCAGAGTCCGAACTCGACCTGGCGGTCCGCGACCGGATCCGGGGGCGTCGGGCCGAAGGCGTGGTGGTCCGGCCGCCGACTGGTGGCCGCAGCTACGCGCACCGCGCCGTCGACGTCGTCCGGAGCCCGCGTCCGGCGGGTGTCCCCGATGCGCCCGAGGAGCTGGCGTTCACCTGGTGCGGCTGGTCCCCCGGGGTGGCCGTCCGAGCTGCGACCGGCGAGGTCGTCGACGACCTGGTCGGCCACGGTCGCGGCACCGGGTCGCTGCGCCGGCCGTCCGGGGGCGAGTGGACCGTGGCCTCCCTGCTCGAGACCGAGTTCGCCACCCTGCCCGCCGGGAGCACGGACCCATGCGCGTGAGCCTCCGCCTCCGTGGCGGGACCGCCGTCGTCGTCGCCGTGATCGCGGTCGTCGCCGTCGGACCCGGGGTCGTTCCGGCCGGTGCCGCTGGCGACAGCGGGGCGAGCTCACGCATCAGCGCCGACGGTCGCATCATCACGACCATCTTCGGGAGTGGCGGCGGGGGCGGCCGGCGGACCACCTCGGTTCGCGCCTACTGGGTGACGTTCTCGGCCGCCCAGGTGTCGTACCTGCTGCAGGTCGCCTCGGTCCGCCCCGACCTCGCCGCCCACCCCGTGGTCCAGGACCTCGCCGCCCGGGCCGCCGCCGGTTCTGTCGACGACCTCAGCGTCCAGTACCGGGTCCTCGACGGTCGGGCCACCGGCGAGGTGCGGTTGGTGGCGGTGACTCCCGGAACGACGTCGAGCTGGAGCAGCCAGATGGTCACCGTGCTGCCGTCACTGCGGCCGACCCTGTCACCGCCCGGCGGGCTGGCGGTGCCCCTCGGTGAACCCGTGTTCGTGTCCTACGCCCCAACGGTGTGGAACCAGGTGGTCGACCGCACGCTGACCGCCAGGGGCCGAACAGCCCGGGTCCGGGCCTGGCCGGTCCGCTTCGAAGCCCGAACGGGCGACCCGGCGCAGGTCGGCTCGGTGCTCCGATGTCCCGGGCCCGGGCGCCCCTACGATCCGCTGGACCCTCGAGCTCCGTCCCGGCAGGCGGAGTCACCGGGCTGGTGCAGCCTCCGATACTGGTCCCGCACCGGCGCACCCGGTCGACCAGCGTCGTGGCTGGGGGACCTGACCGTCTGGTGGTGGGCCGAGTGGAGCGTCGACGGCCGCACGTGGCGGCCGCTCGGGGAGATCCCGAAGCTCAGCCTGCTGCCCCGTAGCGTGCGGGAGGTCCGAACCCAGCTCGAGTCCTCACCGTGACCGGGCCCGGCCCGCCGCGACCGGGAACCGATCGGACCTGATCAGAGCTGGGGCGTCGGCGTGATGTTCGCCGTGGCCACACCCTTGGCGGCCGCCCGCTCGATCAGCTCGGCGTAGAGCTCGGGAGAGACCGTGCGGGTGCGGGACAGGAGGAAGGCGCTCCGACCGGTCGGATCACTGACGACCGCCCACTGGTAGTCGGGGTCCAGGTCGACGATCCAGTAGTTGCCCGGCGGATTGGGCGAGGGCGGCCCGGCGAAGGACACGTTCAACTTGGCGTTGGTCGGGTCCACGGGAGCGGCGGCGCCGACGATCCGGGACTCGGGTCCGTTGGCGGCGAAGTAGTTCCCGGAGTTCTCCACCCGCACGGTGCCGCTCGCGTTCAGCGAGTACTGCGCCTTGGTGTTGACCAGGCCGACCGAGAAGAACTGCTTCACGCTCCCCACCTCGTACCAGGTGCCCAGGTATCGCTCGAGTTCGACCGAGGGGACGGCCGTCGTCACCGGTGGTGCCATGGTGCAGGAGGCCACGCCCAGCACGGCCATGGCCGCGATCGGCAGGGCCATGAGCCGCCGCCACGCCGGACGTCGGAGACCGGGACGGGACGAGTCGGATGTGGCGTTTGCGAGGGATTCCATGAGGGTGGATCGTCCATCGCCCCGCCGACGGATGCACCGGGACCGGAAAACTCCGACGCGACCCGCTTCGATCCCGTGGTTCAGGTCGGGAGACGCCACTCGGTGACGACCTGGCCACCCTCCGTCACGAGTCGCTCGACCTCGGCGGCGATCGCAGGCACGAACTTGAACCCGTGCCCCGAGCACGGCGAGCACACCACCACCGGTCCCCGACGGTCCAGGACGAAGTGCTCGTCGGGGGTCGTCGTGAACAGGCACGACGTCGTGGACGTGGGTGTCGGATCCAGGCCGGGGAGCCACCGCTCGACGTAGCCGATGAGCTCCCGGGTCCGCCCGGGGTCGGGTCGTCGGTCGTCGTCGTCGGGGTCGACCGGGACCACCGTCCGGTACCCACCCACCTTCACGCCCTCGCCCGGGGTCGCCAACCCGTACGCGTCGAAGTGCAGGGGACGGTCGAGCCCGCCGACCGGGTCGCCGTGATGCAGGAACGACGGCCACGACTCCGTCGGGTCCCACGGCGCGAAGTGCGACGGCTGGTCGGCCTCCACCACCACGGGCGGCAGGGGGACCACACCCTCGAGCAGTCGGGCCACCCAGGCGCCCGCGGCGACGACCACGACCGGGGCCCGCCACGACCGTCCGGCGGTGTGGACCAGGGCGTCGCCACCGATCATCTCGATGCGTTCGGCGGGCGTGTCGAGGTGGAGCTCCACGCCGGCCTCGACCGCCAGACGGTGCGCCGCAGCGACCGTGCGGTCGGCCCAGCACCGACCCCCGTCGGGGCTGAACGCCACCGCCCGGTCGAAGCGCATGCCGGGCCAGCGCTCGGTGGCGGCGACCGGGTCCAGCTCCTCCACCGGCCGACCGGCGGACCGGAGCGCGTCGGCGACCTCGGCCACCGCCCCGGGCGGGCCGTGGTCGAGCTGGCCGACCTGTTCGAGCAGCGTCACTCCCGAGTGGTCCTCGAGCTCGCGCCACAACGGGAGCGCCCGCGCCGCGAGTTCGACGTAGGTCGGATCCCGGTAGGCGAGGCGGAAGATGCGGGTGGCGCCGTGGGAGGATCCCCGGCCGTGGCCGGCTCCGAACCGCTCCAACAACACGACTCGTCTCCCCGAACGCGCCAGCCGCCACGCACTCGTCGCGCCCATCGCCCCGGCTCCGACGACGACCACGTCGGGCCGGTCGACGAGGCTCACGCCCGACCCGAACTGACCCGAAGCGGCCTCACTCGAACCGGCGTCCCCAGTCGCGGAGCACGTCCATGAGGTCGACGGGACTATCGGGTGCCGGCGCCCCGGGCGTGTAGGCGACCGACTCGAGCGCGCCACTGAACGGGAACGGCCCGTGGCGCTCGTAGACCGACCAGCTGACCGGGGATCGACGGTCGATCCCGACGTCGATCCCCTCGAAGGGCGCCATCGCCATGAGCAGCCGGAACCCCTCGTCGGCGGCGACCACCGTGCCGTCGACGGACACCGAGAGGTCCCAGCGGTCCTGCCCCGGGCACCGCAGGTGGAGTCCCAGCGTGTGGTCGCCGGGCTCCACCACCGGCCCGCGCACCTCCCGCTCCAGCCCGTAGCCGTTGTGGGCGGCGACCAGCTCCCCGGTCACGTCCACGTACAGCGAGTACCCACCCCCTTGGTCGCCGTGCGCGACCAACACCCCGGCGTCGCCCTCGGCCAGGTGGACCCGGGCCTCGACGTCGACGTCGCGCCACAGGATCAGCCGCTGGGAGCGCCACCGGTCCAGCGTCGGGGTCCCGGGCCGGAGCACCACGGGCCGGTCGTACTCCTCGGTCCACGAGGGGCGCAGCAGGTAGCGGTAGCCGGTGCCCTCGTCCAGCGGGAAGATCTGGTTGGACCACGCCGCCTCGTCCCAGGCCGCCATCAGCTCGCCGAGCAGCTGCGGCTGCGAGGCGGCCAGGTCGTGGAGCTGCGTCGGGTCCTCCAACGTGTCGTAGAGCTCCCAGTGCTCCTGGGAGAACGACGTCCTCGGGACGTGACGCGTGACGGCCTCCCACCGGCCGCGCCGGTAGCCGCGGTGACCCTCGTTCTCCACGACGAGGTCGGCGGACCGGCCGGGGGCGTCCGGATCACGCAGGGTCGCCACCACCGACTCGCCGTACAGCGGCAGCACCGGACGGCCGTTCCAGGTGTCTGGCCGTTCGATCCCGGCGACCTCGAGCAGCGTCGGCAACAGGTCGGACACGTGGACGAACTGGTCGCGCACCACGCCGCCGGGACCGAGGTCACCGTTGGGCCAGGACACCACGAAGGGCACCGAGTGGCCACCGCGGTGGGCGTTGATCTTGTAGAGGCGGAACGGCGTGTTCGACACCATCGCCCAGCCGCGGGGGTAGTGCGGCAGCGTCGTCGGACCACCCAGTTCGTCGATCCGGGCGAGGTCCTCCTCGAATGGTTCCTCCCGGCCGGTCCGGCCGTGGTGGAGAGATCGGAAGTAGGCGCTCGTGCCGTCCTCCTCGCCCTCCCGTGACCCGCCGTTGTCGGAGGTGAAGATGAACAACGTGTCGTCCCAGACGCCGAGTTCCTCCAGTGCGGCCCGGAGCCGGCCCAGGTTCTGGTCCAGGTTGTCGATCAGCGCCGCGTACACCGCCATGTACCGGGCGAAGAGCCTCCGACGGTCGTCGTCCAGGTCGTCCCACGCCGTGACCTCGTCGCCCGCCTCGTGGTTGCGCGGTGCGAGTTCGACCTCCGGTGGGACCACGCCGAGCTCCACCTGCCGCTCGTGGCGTCGGCGGCGGAACACGTCCCAGCCCTCGTGGTACACCTCGGCGTGCCGCTCGATGTCGGCGGCCGGGGCCTGCAGCGGGGCGTGCACGGCCGCCTGCGCGAAGTAGAGCAGGAACGGCTTGGACGGGTCGGACGCCACGGACTCCCGCACCATCGAGATCGCCCGATCCGTGAGGTCGTCGGTGACGAAGTAGCCCTCGGGGTACCGGTCCACCGTCACCGCGTGGTTGTCCTCGATGAGCCGGTGCGGGTGGTGGAAGTTCGTGAACGCGTCCAGGAACCCGTAGTAGCGGTCGAAGCCCCGTTGCAGGGGCCAGGACGACCGGTCGCCGGCGTCGTTCACCTGGCTGTCCTTCGTCAGGTGCCACTTGCCCACCATGAGCGTCTGGTAGCCGGCCCCGCGGAACAGCTCGGCGAGCGTCGGGGCGAGCGGCGTCAGCTCCATGGCGTAGCCCGGGAACCCGGGATCGGAGTGGGCGACGTGGCCGACTCCGGCGCGGTGGGGCTCCAGCCCGGTGAGGAGGCTCGCCCGGGTCGGCGAGCACATCGGGGTGGCGTGGTAGTCGCGGTAGCGCAGGCCCTCGGCGGCGAGACGGTCGATGTTGGGCGTGGGGATCTCGGACCCGTAGCACCCCACGTCGGAGTAGCCGATGTCGTCGCACATGACGATGACGACGTTGGGGGCGCCGGCGGCGGGACGCCGCCGCTCGGGCCACCAGGGTTCCGAGGTCGCGAAGACCCGGCCGACCGTCCCGCCGTGACCGGCGTAGGGCGCGAGCGGGTCGGCGGTTCCGTCGCTCACGGCCGGACCAGTCCGCGGCCGAGGATGAGCGGCAGGTCGGCCGCCGTGACGATCCGGTCGGGTGCTGCGACCACGGCGGGGATCGCGTGCACGATCCGGCCGGCGGACAGCGCGATGCCCCCGACGTTGCGGTCGCCGAGCGTGGCCGGATCGGCGGAGTCGCCCGCCTCCAGGGTGAGCGTCACGTCCGGGTCCCCGTGGACGATCACCTGGTGGCACCCCATGGATCGCTCGGGCGCGTACGGCCAGTCCGGGGCGCACTCGTCGTCGATGCGGGTCACGTGGTCGACGACGATCACCGGCTCACCGGCGACGAGTCCCCGCACCAACAGCCGGAACGCACCCTGGGTGCCCTCCTCGAAGGTGCCGATGGGCAGCTCGATCGTCCGCTCAAGTGGTCGGCGTTCGATCCGTTCGTCGACGTCGTCGAGTTCGATGCCGAGCAACTCGGCCAGGATCCTCAGCACCCCACCCCACACCATCGTCGGCACCGACGGCCAGAGCATCGGGGGCGGTGAGTCCATGGCCGTCCCGAAGCCGACCAGGTCCCGCACCGCATGCGGCGCGTGGTACGTGGCGTAGTTGAAGGTCTCCCGCACCTCCACCTGCCGCACCGACACGCAGGTGGCGACGAGGGCGGGGGCGAAGAGGTCGGCGAGGAATCCCGGGTCGATCCCCGACACCCAGCACGACGCGCCGCCCTCGGCGCAGGCGGCATCGACCCGGTCACGCAGGTCCGCCGGGGTGCTGGGCGGGTGGATCAGCGGGTACACCGAGGTGCTGACGACGTCGGCACCCGACCGCAGGCAGCCGACGATGTCGTCGACGGCGGCGTCGGGCCGCGTGTCGCCGGTCGCGGCGTACACCACGGCGTCGACGTCGCCGCCGGCGAGCACCGATGCGGCGTCCCGCGTCGCTGCCACCCCCGTGGGTGCACCGAGTCCGACCAGGTCGGCGGCATCCCTCCCCTCCTTGGCCTCGTTCGACACGATCACGGCGGCCAGCTCGAGGTCGGGGTCGGCGACCACCGCCCGGACCGCAGGACGGCCGACGTTCCCGGTGCCCCACACCGCCACCCGCCAGGGCCCGCCGTCGGGCCGCCGACGGGCGGCGACGAGGTCATCGGCTGGGGACGGACGATGCTCAGCAGGTGTCACGCCGCTCAACGTACGGCATCATCGGGTCCGTGCGCCCGGCCCACCCGACCGACGAGCTCGCCCGACTGCTCGGACGTCCCGCCGTGCTGCGGGCCGGCCGCGACGACACCGCCCGGTACACCACCCCCGCCCGGGGTCCGGCGGGCGCCGCGGTGGACGTGGTCCGCCCGGCGTCGACCGAGGAGGTGCGGGAGGTCGTCCGGTGGGCCCGGGAGCACCGGATCCGACTGCTGCCGCAGGGCGCCAACTCCGGACTCGTCGGCGCATCGACACCGCCGGGGGATGCCGGGGACCGACTGGTGGTGCTCAGCACCGACCGGCTGCGTGACGGCCTGCGCGTCGACGAGGTCGACCGTACCGCGCTCGTGCCCGCCGGCATCCGGCTGTCGGAGCTGAACCGGGCCGCCGCCGAGGTGGGGCTGTGGTTCCCCATCGACCTTGGTGCCGACCCCTCGCTGGGCGGGATGGTCGCCACCGACACGGGGGGCGCCCGGATGCTGCGCCACGGCGACGTCCGCCGCAACACGCTCGGACTCGAGGTGGTGCTCGCCGACGACGGGGTCTCGGTCGTCGACACGCTCCGCGTCCATCGCAAGCAGAACGAGGGACTGGATCCGACGGCCCTGTTCGTCGGGTCCTCGGGAGCGCTCGGGGTCATCACGCGTGTCGCGGTCGACCTGTCGGTCCGACCCGCCGAGACGCTCGCCGCCTGGATCCCACTCGACGACCCCCACGACGCCGTGCGGCTCCTCGGCCACCTGGAACGTCGGCTGGATCCGCTGCTGTCGGCCTTCGAGGTCGTCTCCGCGGCCGCACGGCGCGCCGCAGCGGTCGTCGGTCCGACCCTCCCGCTGCGACCGGCGCCGTGGGCGGTGCTCGTCGAGGTCGCCGGCCCCGAGGGCGCCGGTGACCTGCTCGTGGCCGCCGCCGCCGATGCACCGGTTCCCACCGACGACGCGCTGGTCCTGCCGGCGGCATCCGCCTGGCGGGTCCGTCACGCGGTGACCGAAGGGCTCGCCCGCACCGGGACGGTGGTCGGCCACGACGTCGCCGTGCCCCGGGCGGACCTGGCGGACCTGGTGACCTCGGCGGCGGCGCAGGTCACCGCCACGTGGCCGGACGCAACGGTCGCCGACTTCGGCCACTGGGGTGACGGCGGCGTCCACCTGAACGTCGTGTTCCCACCGGGAGCGACCGTCGACGACGCGCTCGTCGAGGCCGTGCACGACATCGTGTTCACCCTGGCGGTGGACCGCCACGGCGGCACGTTCAGCGCCGAGCACGGCGTGGGACCGGCCAACGCGTCGTGGTGGCTGCGCTCGGCGTCACCGGCGACGTTCGAGCTGGTCTCGGCCCTGCGGCGGACCTGTGATCCGCTCGGGGTGCTCGGTCACCCCGGGCTCCCCGGTCCGCTCAGCGCGTGAGGCTCCAAGCGCGCCGGATCATCGGGAACTGCATCGGCAGGCGCAGCCACGCCGCCCAGGCCGGGACCCCCACGTCGACGCCCCGGGTCGCGTCGAGCGCCATCTGGATGTTCGCCGGGTAGACCGCCACGATCGTCGCGGTGGCCAGGTACCCACCGGCGCGCCGGGTGGAGGGCACGGCGATGAGCGCACCCGACGCGATCTCGGCGACGCCCGACCAGATGACGGCCTGGCGGGGCCACGGGAACCAGCGGGGCACGATCCGCTCGAAGAACCCCGGCGCGACGAAGTGGGCCACGCCGACGGCGACCATCATGGCGGCGAACCGGAGGCGGGACCGGTCGAACACGGGGTCCGCATCGGCGTCCACCACCACCGCGCGGACCCGGTCGGTGGCGCGGCGTCGCTCGGAGCTGCCGAGTCGCTCGGAGGTGCGGGTCGCAGTGGAGCTCACGACGGCACCGTACCCGGTTCGACCGCCGCGTCCCCCCGGGCGCGTCGATCCTCGATGACGGACGCGACGAGCCGGTACCGGTGGCGGATCTCATCGGCGTCCGACGACACCGGGTGGCGGGCCAGCCCGCTCGCCAGGACGGCCTCGGCCTGGGCGTCGACGTCGTCCAGATGCACCTCGTCGACGCGACCGGCGAGCGTCGCCAGGTCGTCGAGCATCCGGATCATCACCGCCGGGTTGCCGGCGCCGGCCTGTCGGATCATGTCGTAGGCGGCCTTCACCTGTCGGGAGAACGGCACGGGCCGCTCGACGAGCCGGATCGTCCCGTCCCGCCCCAGCAGCCCACCCGTGTCGGGGGCCTGTCGCCCCAGACGGCAGAGCGCCGCGGTCAGCCAGTCGACACACGTCATCCCGGTGAAGGTGTCGTTGACCGCCGGCGACAGGGCGCGGAGTCCGATCTCGACCACCTGGTAGAGAGCGAACTCCAGGTCCTGGACGCGGGTCCGGGAGTCGCCGATCTCGAGGGCCTCGGCGAGCACCCGCCGCGCGGACTCGGCGGACCCGGCGGGTGCGACCCGGGCGATCGGCTGGCCCCGCACCACGAACTGGCCGGGACGCCGTCGCATGACGAGCGTGAAGCCGTTGCGCTCGGCCACCGCCAGGATGCGGTCCAGGTCGAGCACCTGCACGAAGCCGTCGGACGCAGCGGGCAGGTCGACGCCGTCGGCCTCGACCCGGGCGACGGTGCGCTCCACGTCCGCGACGTCGTCGCTGCGACCGAGCCGTCGGTACTCGAGGTCCAGCTCGGTCATGGTCCGGTCCAGGTCGGCGACGACGGCGGCGACGACCCGGGGCGCCTGGATCGACGACGCCACCCGGTGCACGTACACGACGATCATGACGAAGCAGGCGAGCGCCAGCAGGAACGTCACGGCGTAGGACACCTCGGGCACGCCCGCCGCACCCTCTCCGGTCCGCACCGAACCCAGGGTGAGCGCCGACATGACGACGCCGCCGAGCAGCATGCCCAGTGCGAGCTGCGTGACCGGATCCTCGATGAAGCGGCGGATCAGGCGGGGACCCAGCTGGGACGTGGCGAGCGAGAACGTCAGCACGCTCGTGGAGAACACCAGCGTCAGGGCGGTCGCCAACGCGGCCAGGAGCGCGGTCAGGACCAGCGCTGCGTCGGCCGGGGAGCGGGCCACCAGGAACTCGGGGACGAGCTCGACGCCGCCGGGGTCGGCGACCAGCCGGTCGAGCCGCCGGGTGATGGCGTAGATCACCACGGCCACGCCGGCGGCGCACAGCGGAATCACCCACAGATTGGGACCGATGCGGTAGCCGAGCTCCCAGAACCAGACACCGACACGCGAACGGCGGAACCGACTCCCCGCATCGGAGCGCAACGCGTTGTGCTCGGAGCCCACGGCGTGCAGTCTGCCGCAGCTGCCCCGGCGCGGGCTCCATCCCCCGCTACGGTCGTGGCGTGGGGACGCGAGGGCCACGACGGCCAGGATCCGGGCGACCCGTGTCGGCGGCGTGGGCAACCGTGGTGGTGACCGCACTCGGCGCATCCGCCTGCGTCGGGACGACGACGGCCCAGGTCGAGGTGACGACCACCACGACCGCGATCGAGGTGACCACCACCCAGCCACCCGACTGTGCCCAGATGCTCCCACCCGAGGCCCAGGCCGCACAGATGGTCTGGGCGATGGTCGATGCTCCCGACGAGGCCACCGAGGTGCTCACCGACGGCACCATCGGGGGGATCGTGCTCGACGGTGAACAGTCGAGCGACGTCGACGAGCAGATCACCGAGGCTGTCGCCGAGGCCCCCATGCGGGTCGCCGTTGCCGTCGAGGAGGAGGGCGGCGGGGTCCAGCCGCTGGCCAACGCGGTCGACGCCCTGCCCGGCCCGCCGTCACAGGCACAGGGGACACCCCAGGAGGCCGCCACCGCCGTGGGCGACCACGCGACGGCCATCGCCGAGCTGGGTGTCAACGTGCTGCTCGCACCGGTCGCCGACGCCGGGTCGGGCGGCGGCATGTCCGGCCGCACCTACTCCAAGCAGCCGGCCGAGGTGACCCCGTTCGTCGATGCCGTCGTGCCCGCGGTCGAGGAGGCCGGGGTGCTGCCCGTGGTGAAGCACTGGCCGGGCAGCGGTTCGGCGGACCAGGACCCGGCCGGTGGCACCGCCACGGTGTCACCGCTCGCCGACCTGCAGGCCGCCGACCTGCTGCCGTTCCAGGCGGCGATCGACGCCGGCGCGCCGGCGATCCTGGTCGGCAACGTCGAGGTGCCCGGGCTGACCGAGTCGGATGAGCCGGCGACGATCTCCCGGGCCGCCATCAGCGGCGAACTGCGCCAGAAGCAGGGGTTCAGTGGGCTGGTGATCGCCGACGACCTGAGTGAGCAGGCCGTCACCGACATCACCACCCAGGACCAGGCCGCCGAACTGGCGATCGGCGCCGGGGCCGACGTGGTCATCGTCGCCGGGTCCGAGGCGGTGTCCGACACGACCCGCCGCCTCACAGATGCCATCGTCTCGGGTCGACTCGACCGGGCGCAGGTGGAGGCCTCGGTGCGCCGGGCGGTCCAGGCGAAGGGCTACACCGGCGAGTGCCTGGACCAGGTCTCGGCCTACAACGCGATCCTGCGGACGAACGCGACCAGCACGACGCTTCCCGGCGACGACGGCGAGGACGGACAGAACAGCGACTCGGGCGATGGGAGCAGTGGTTCGTCGGGGTCGTCCACGACCGTCGAGGACACCACCGACCAGACCGTGCCCGGGGGCAGCGGACGTCAGGACGCCGTCTCCACCGGGCCGCCGACCACCGTGAGCCGCTCGACGACGACCACCTCACGTCGCTCGAGCAGCTCCGGGACCTCCGGCAACTCAGACAGCTCCGGCGACTCAGGCTGACTCGGCCGCCGCCAGGCGGTTGGCGGCCGAGACGACCGCCTTGAGCGACGCCGTCAGGATGCTCTGGTCCAGCCCGACGCCCCAGTGGGAGGCCCCGTCCGGGGCGCGCAGCTCCACGTAGGCGGCCGCGGTCGCATCGGTGCCCGCCGACACCGCGTGCTCGGCGTAGTCCACGACCTCGAGTTCGAGACCCAGCCCGTCCCGGAGCGCGCGTACGAACGCCGAGATCGGTCCGCCGCCCTCGCCGTCCACCGTCACGGGACGACCTCCGACGACGAGCTGTGCGGTGACGCGCGACGTGGTGGACGTCGTCGTCGCCTCGGCCGAACGCAGCGAGATCCCGTCCCGGGTGTCGGGCGTGGTGAGGTAGACGCCCTCGAAGGCCTCCCACATCGCGGACGGCGTCACTTCGGTGCCCACGTCCTCGGCCAGGTGCTGGATGGTGCGGGAGAACTCGATCTGGAGCCGCCGCGGCAGGTCGAGGCCGTACTCGGCCTGCATCACGTAGGCGACACCCCCCTTCCCGGACTGGCTGTTGACCCGGATCACCGCCTCGTAGGTCCGGCCCAGGTGCGACGGGTCGATCGGGAGGTACGGCACCTCCCACTGCTCGTAGTCGCCGCCGGCGTGGGTGCCGCCACCCGAGATGGCGGCCACACCCTTCTTGATCGCGTCCTGGTGTGAACCCGAGAACGCCGTGTAGACGAGGTCACCGACGTACGGGTGCCGCTCGTGCACCGGCAGGCGGTTGCAGTACTCGGCGGTCCGTCGGAGCGCGTCGATGTCGCTGAAGTCCAGCCGGGGGTCGACACCCTGGGTGAACAGGTTCAACCCGAGCGTCACCAGGTCGACGTTGCCGGTGCGCTCACCGTTGCCGAACAGGGTGCCCTCGACCCGGTCCGCGCCGGCGAGGAGGCCGAGCTCGGCCGCCGCGACCGCGGTGCCCCGGTCGTTGTGCGGGTGGAGGGACAGGATCGCCTGGTCGCGCCCCGGCAGGTTGCGGTGCACGTACTCGACCACGTCCGCGTAGAGGTTGGGGGTGTACATCTCGACGGTGGCCGGGATGTTGATCACGACCCGTTCGTCGGCCGACAGCTCGAGCGCATCCATGACCGCCGCGCAGATCTCGACGGCGTACTCGGGCTCGGTGCCGGTGAAGGACTCCGGC
>CAIYGQ010000299.1 GCA_903925745.1 uncultured Actinomycetes bacterium
CCCCCCCCGTCGCCACAGCCCTCCGGACCGCGCTCGAGGCGGCCGGCGCGTCCGTCGTCAACCCCGACGACCCCTCGTTGTCGGCCGCGGTGTCGTCGCCGGCCCGGATCCTCTGCTGTGGATCCGCGGTCGGACTGGTCGACCACAGCGCCATCGCCGAGGTCGCCGCCGACTGGATCGTGCCGTGGGGACCGATGCCGGTGACCACCAGGGCGCTCGCGGTCGGTCGACGGACCGGCACGGACGTGCTGCCCGACTTCGTGACGACCCTCGGACCCCTGCTCGCCGCGGTGGCGACGTCGGACGATTCCGTCGAGTCCGTCGCCGAGCGGACGGCGACCACCGTCGAGGGAGTGCTCGGCGAGGTGCTCGACCACGAGCAGGGCCCGCTCGTCGGTGCGTGCCTGCGGGCCGAGGCGTTCCTGTCCACGTGGCAGGACTCGCTGCCCTTCGGCCGACCGATCGCGTGAGCGGCGCGGCACCCCACCCGCTCCCCGGGATCAGCCCCGACTCCGTCTGGCCCGGGGACGACTGGGCCGAGGGACCCCAGCTCACCGGCGATCCGGCGGCCCTCGCGGCCGTCCTCGACCCGCCGTTCTCGGTCGAGTCGACACCGGAGCTCGGCCGGTCGCTGGCGTTCGTGGCGGTGCAGGGCGGCCGGATCGTGGCCGAGCGCTACGGGCCCGGGATCGACGCCTCGACCACGCTGATCTCGTGGTCCATGGCCAAGAGCGTCACCCAGGCCGCGGTGGGCATCCTGGTCCGTGATGGACTGCTCGATCCGGACGCCCCGGCCGCGGTCCCCGAGTGGCAGGGCCGGGACGACCCCCGACGACACATCACGGTCCGGGACCTGCTCGCCATGCGTTCCGGTCTGCGGTTCGTCGAGGACTACGTGGACGACTCGCGCTCGGACTGCCTGGAGATGCTGTGGGGGTCGGGCGCCGACGACGTCGCCGGGTACGCCGCATCACTCCCGCTCGAGCACCCGGTCGGCTCGGTGTTCAACTACTCCAGCGGCACCACGAACATCCTGAGCCGACTGGTGGGCGACGTCGTCGCCGGAGGGCCCGGTCGGGGTGGACGGAGGACGACCGAGCGGTTCCTGCGGGAACGGATCCTGGAGCCGCTCGGGATGCGCAGCGCCACCGTGACCTTCGACGCAGCCGGCACCTGGGTCGGGTCGTCGTACCTGTTCGCCACGGCCCGGGACTTCGCGCGGTTCGGCCTGTGGTACCTGCGTGGAGGCCGCTGGGTCGGCGGGGAGCTGCTCGATCCGGCGTGGATCGACGCCGCCCGGACGTGGCGATCGGCCGATCAGGAGACCGGCTGGGGCTACGGGGAGCACTGGTGGGTGCGTGGCGACGACCTGGGCACGTTCTGGGCCAACGGCTACGAGGGACAGCTCACGATGTGCGTCCCGGCGCTCGACCTGGTGGTCGTCCGACTGGGCAAGACGCCCTCGGAGCTGCGACCGCACCGGGAGCGGTTCGTCGGAGCGGTCCTGGACTGCTTCCGCGGCTGAGGCCCAGGACGTACACTCCCGCGCATGGCGCAGCTGCAACCCTTCGAGATCCCCACCTTCGACGACGTCGAGTCCGAGCGGCTCCACCTGAAGCAGCGGCTGGCCGCGACCTGCCGACTCTTCGCCCGGTTCGGCTACGACGAGGGCGTCGCGGGTCACGTCACGGCCCGGGACCCCGAGCACGCCGACCGCTTCTGGGTCAACGGGTTCGGCATCGACTTCAGCCAGGTCTCGGTGTCCAACCTGATCTGCGTCGACCACCACGGCGACGTGGTGGAGGGTGAGCACCCGGTGAACCGGGCGGCGTTCGCGATCCACTCCCAGGTCCACCAGGCCCGACCCGACGTGGTGGCCGCCGCCCACACCCACTCGCTGCACGGCAAGGCGTTCTCGACGCTCGGGGTGACGCTCGATCCGCTCACCCAGGACTCGTGTGCGTTCTACGAGGACCACTCCGTGTTCGACGACTACACGGGTGTGGTCCTCGAGACCTCGGAGGGTCGACGCATCGCCGAGGCGCTCGGTGACCGCAAGCTCGTGATCCTGCGCAACCACGGCCTGTTGTCGGTCGGGACCTCGGTCGACGCCGCCGCGTGGTGGTTCATCGCGGCGGACCGTTCGTGCCACGCCCAGTTGCTGGCCACGGCCGCCGGCAAGCCCGTGCTCATCGAGCACGACCAGGCGGCGCTGACCGCCGGCCAGGTCGGCAGCGAGATCGCCGGGCTCCTGAGCTTCCACCCCCTGTGGAACCGGATCGTGGCCCAGGAGCCCGACCTGCTCGACTGAGCCTGCGGCGCCCGACCACCGTTGCGGGACCCTCGCTGGGGTAACCTCCGCAGACAACCGAGCCGCAGCCCACCCGGGAGAGCGCCAGTCCGCTGGCCGCCGAAGGAGCAACCGCCCCGGAATCTCTCAGGCACCCGCACCGGGTGGGTCAGGACACGCTGGAGAGCAGCCCTTCGGGGCTCACCGACGGGGAAAGCCGCCCACCCGAGGGGCGGTGAAACTCTCAGGTTCCACCACAGCGGGGGGCGTCCACCGCCCGACCCGCGACCCTGGAGCCACCGTGGAGCACCCGACCGAACCCCGTCCCTTCGCCGACCGACACCTGGGTCCCGATGCGGACGACGTCCAGCGGATGCTCGAGGCGCTCGGGCTCGACTCACTCGAGGCGCTGCTGGACGCTGCGGTGCCCGATGCCATCCGGACACGGGAGGCGCTCGGTCTGGACGCCGTCACCGACGAGCACCGGGCGCTGGAGCGCCTCCGGGAGGTCGCCGCCGGGAACCGGGTGCGCACCGCCCTGATCGGCTGCGGGTACTCCAACACCCGGGTCCCCCCGGTCATCCAGCGCAACGTGCTCGAGAACCCCGCCTGGTACACGGCCTACACGCCGTACCAGCCGGAGATCTCCCAGGGGCGCTTGGAGGCGCTCCTCAACTTCCAGACCGTCGTGTCGGACCTGACCGGGATGGACATCGCCAACGCGTCGCTGCTCGACGAGGCCACCGCCGCCGCCGAGGCGATGACGCTGGCCCGGCGTGCGTCACGGGCCGAGGGCGACGTCTTCCTGGTCGACGCCGACTGCCATCCCCAGGTCGTCGAGGTGGTCGAGACGAGGGCCGAGCCGCTCGGCATCAAGGTCGTCGTGGGCGACCCCGCCGTCGACCTGGACGCCCACCAGGCCTTCGGAGTGCTGCTCGCCCACCCGGGATCATCAGGGGTCCTGCGGGACGTGGCGGAGACCGCCGAACGGGCGCACGCCGCAGGTGCCGTCGTCGTGGTCACGACGGACCTCCTGGCGTGCTGCCTGGTGACCCCGCCCGGTGAGCTCGGCGCCGACGTCGTCGTCGGCTCCGCCCAGCGGTTCGGGGTGCCGATGGGCTACGGCGGACCCCACGCCGGGTTCATGGCCGTCCGGGAACAGCACAAGCGGGCCCTGCCGGGTCGACTCGTCGGGGTGTCCGTCGACGCCGACGGCGCGCCGGCGCTCCGGCTCGCGCTCCAGACGCGTGAGCAGCACATCCGACGCGAGAAGGCCACGTCGAACATCTGCACCGCCCAGGTCCTGCTCGCCGTGATGGCCGGGCTGTACGCGGCCTGGCACGGCCCCGACGGCCTGCGCCACATCGCAGCGCGCACGCACGGCTGGGCATCGGCCGCCGCCGAGTCCCTCCTGGAGGCGGGACACGACGTGACCGACACGTGGTTCGACACGATCACCGTGCGGCTCGACGACGCCACGTCCGGCTCCGTGATCGCCCGGGCGGGCGACGCCGGGTACCTGCTCCGCCAGGCGACCGACGGGGTCGGGATCGCCTTCGACGAGACGAGCGATGCCCGGACGGTCGTGGACGTCCTCGC
>CAIYGQ010000300.1 GCA_903925745.1 uncultured Actinomycetes bacterium
AGCATGGGCAGGTGACCCAGATCGCCGCTCGGGATGGCGATCGTGGCGACGACGTTCCCGTCGTCGAGCGCGATCCGCCCGAACGTCGCCCTGGCGTTGAGGTCGTTCAGCTCCTCGAGCACCTCGAGGCACGACGGGATCTCGGTGGCGATCCGGACCTCGGCGCGCCAGGACTGTCCGACCTCGCCCGGCGGACGGAGGAGCACCGATCGGCCGGCAACCGGCACGGTGATCTCGCCATCGACACGAGTGGCGCCGAGTCGGGTGAGCATCGTGTCCAGATCGTGGACAGGTGCGGGAGCCGTGCTGAGGGAGCGCAGCTCGGTGTTGATGTACCCGGCGTGCAGCCGAGCTGATCCGTCGGCGCGAATGCCGATCCAGACGTGTTCATCCGGGCACGACCATCCGCCGAGCACCAGCATCGTCAGGTCCACGACGACGGTCGCCGGGTGTCCGCCGATGTCGACCTTGGCCGGGATCCGGTAGGTCGACCGCTGGCCCCCGACCGGTGTCCAGTCCATGCCCAACGAGAGGGAGTCGTGGTCGAGCGACAGCGCCAGCCGCAGCGGATCGGAGGCGAGACGCGGCCGGCCCGGCCCGTTCGCGCTGCACTCCAGCAGGCGTTGCAGGTCCACCGTCTCGATCCAGGCGAACGCGAGCCATCCGGTCGGGTCGATGGCGCCTGCAACGTCGACCACGGTGGTCGACCCGGGCAGGTCGAAGCGGCCGCTCCCGCCCGCGGCCGCGATCGTGGCGACGTGGCCATTGACTCCCCGTTCCAGAGCCAGCCGGGCCACCCCGGAGGTGCGGCTCAGGTCGCGTGACCAGGCCAGCAGGCGGTGCGGGAGCCAGGGGGGCCGACAGTCGAGGGCGGGTCCGGGACCACCGTTGACGGTGACCTGACCGTGGGCCGACGCCATGGTCCACCGCCGGTGACCGTCGACCACCGACAGCTGGACCCCGGGGAACCGGCCCCCCTCGAACGGGTCGAGGAAGCCGAGGAGTCGGGCCACCACCTCCCATTCGTCGTGCTCGATGAGGTGTCCGTCGTTCTGGTGCGAGCTCACGCCGCCTCCAGGTGCGTGGCGGGCGGCTCGAAGAGCGCCAGCTGACCCGGGATCCGCCGGGGGCGCCGCTTGGGTCGGATCCGACCGGTGACGTCCTCGATCGTCCGGACCAGTCGATCGGCGGCGGTCCGGTCCAGGGCGCTGAAGGTGGCGGTGCCGGAGGCGTCGATGCTGATCCAGTCCTGGGGCACGGTGATGCCGAGGTCGCCGACGGCGTGCCGCAGGCGACGCTCGAAGGCCATCGCCCATTCCGGACGGAGTTCGATCGACTCGGTGACGGCGGGGTCGCCGTCGCCGACGGTCCGGGGCGCGGGAGGGATGGGTGGGACGGGTGGGGCCGGGGTGCGGATGCTCCTCGGTTCGGGGTGGGTTGTGGTGCTCATGCCTCCCTAGGGCGATGGGAGGGCTCGGTGTGACACCCCGGGAGGAGGTTTTCCGTTGTGCCAGACCGTCCCGTTCGTCAGGACGGCTTTCCACCACGGGGGAAACTCAGGACGGTGCGGTGGTGATCCGGCCGTCCTGCAGCGTCAGGACCGCGTCCACGGGGACGAGCTGTTCCCGGTGGTGGGTGATGATCAGCGTGGTCCGGCCGGCCCGCTCGGCGAGGACGCGCTCCAGCAGCTCCCGTTCGGAGGGCGGGTCCAGGTGCGCCGTTGCCTCGTCGAGCACCAGCACGTCGGCATCACGGAGCAGCGCCCGGGCGACCAGCAGCCGCTGGCGCTCACCGCCGCTCAGGCGGCGGCCGTCCTCACCGACCCGCTCGCCGAGACCGTTCGGCAGCGTCCGGACGAGTTCCGTGAGACCGGCCGCCTCCAGCACCTCGAGGAGCCGGCCGTCGGAGGCATCGGGATCGGCGAGGAGCAGGTTGTCCCGGACGGTCGTGTCGAACAGGTGGTCGTGCTGTGCGACCAGAGCCACCCGCTCCCGTGTCACCCCGACGGCCATGTCGTGGAGCTCGACGCCACCCAGCCGGATGCTCCCGTCGCGGTACTCACGGAACCTCACCAGCAGGTCGGCAATCGTCGACTTCCCCGATCCGCTGGGTCCGGTGAGCACCGCCACCGTTCCGGCGGGGAGCTCCAGATCGACGCCGTCGAGCACGGCCGGGTCGGTCGTCGAGTACCGGAAGGTCAGGTCCCGGATCGTCAGTGAACCGCCGCTGGGGCGCACGGGGCGTTGCGGATCCTCCACCGCGGGCGTCTGGTCCGTGATCGCGAACACCCTGGAGGCGGCGGATCGGGTCCGGCCCAGGTGCTCGGCGGCCAGGGTGACCGGGGCCACCGCCTCGACCGCCGTGAGTGCCACGAGGGGGAGGACCGCCAGGGCGACGCCATCGAGCCGGCCCCGCTCGACGAGGGATGCCCCGAGCACCAGCGCGGCTGCAGCGGCGGTCATCCCGATCAGCCCGATCGTGGCGGTGACCGCACCCCGCACGTCGTCCAGGCGGGTCTGGTCGTCGACCAGTCGCTGATCGAGGGCGGCCACCCGCTCCATGAGGTCCTCGGTCGCGCCAGCGACGCACAGCTCGTCGATTCCGGCCAGGTGCTCGGCGAGCTCGGCGCGCACCGCGGCCCGGTCCGTGATGACGCGTGACGCCGCCGTCCGTCCGGCCCGTCGGGCCAGCAGCGGGACGAGCAGGCCGACGACCGCCAGCGTCAGGGCGAGGAGCAGCCCGGCACTCCAGTGCAGGACACCGAGCGCGACTACGGCCAGCGCCGCCGTGGCCCCGGCCGCCAGCGGTGGCACGGCGACACGCAGGTAGAAGTCCTGCAGCTCGTCGACGTCGTCGGCGAGGCGACTGAGCACATCCCCCCGCCGCCGGTCGTCGAGGACGGCCGGACCGAGCGGGGCGATCGAGTCGAAGACCCAGGTCCTGACCCGGGTCGTGATCCGGAACGTACCCAGGTGCCCCACGTAGCGTTCGCCGTAGCGGGCGGTCGCGCGGACGGCGGCGAAGAGCCGCACGAACGTGATCGCCACGCCGAGCGTTGCGGTCGTGGTGACGAGTTCGGATCGCGAGATCAGGGCACTCGCCGAGCCGACCAGGGCCACACCCGACGCCGAGGTCGCCGCCGCCAACACTGCCGCCAGGACCAGCCATCGGCGCTCCGGGCCGACCAGACGCAGGATCCGCGCGATCACCGTGGATCCCCCCCGGACTCCGCGAGCAGGCCGTCCCGCCGGCCCTCCACCAGCGACCGGTAGGTGACGCAGGTCGACAGCAGTTCATCGTGGGTCCCGTCGCCGACGACGCGGCCGCCGTCCAGCACGACGATGCGGTCGGCCAGTCGGGCGGTCTGCAGGCGGTGGGCGACGAGCAGCGCCGTCCTCCCGTCGAGCAACGCTCCGGCGGCAGCCAGCACCTGCTCCTCGGTGAGCAGGTCCAGGTGGGCGGTGAACTCGTCGAGCACCACGAGCGGCGCGTCCCGGACCCAGGCCCGGGCGATGGCCAACCGCTGTCGCTGACCTCCGCTGATCGTGGTGCCCTCCTCGGCCAGGACCGTGTCGATCCCGTCGTCGAGGTCGTCGACGAACTCCATCGCACCTGCGGCGTGGAGCGCCGATCGCACCCGGTCGTCGTCGGCGTCGACCCCCAGGCGGACGTTGTCGGCCACGGTGCCGGCGAACACGGTGGGCGACTGGGGCACCCAGGCGAGGTGGCGTCGCCACTCGGCCACGTCCACCTCGCCGAGGTCCACCCCGCCGGCTCGGACCGTGCCGTGGTCCGGTGCGAGGAACCCCAGGACGAGGGCGACGACGGTGGACTTCCCGGCACCGCTCGGTCCGACGAGCGCAACCGTCTCCCCGGGATCGATCCGGAACGTGACGTCGTCGACCGTGGGCGCGCCCTCGGGGTCGCGCCGGACGGTGACGCCGACGAACTCCAGCGGAGCGACACCGTGCACCTCGGCACCGACGGCCCGCCCGTCGGTCACGCCCGGTCGGGGCCCGTCGTCGAGCCACGGGCCGATCCGCTCCCAGGCCGCCTGGCCGGACTGCCCGGCGTGGTACTCGACGGCGAGCCTCCGCAACGGCCCGAAGAACTCGGGGACGACCACCAGGGTGGACAGGGCGACCGCGAAGCTGAGCCCGCCACCGATCATCCGGAAGCTCACCGTGACCGCCACCAGCGCCGTGGCGGCGGTGGCGGACCACTCCAGGACGAGCGAGGTCTGGAACGCGGTCCGCAGCACCTCCATGGTCGTCGCACCGTGGCGTCGGCTCACCTCCTCGATCCGCGCTCCGGCGTCCGCAGCCCGGTTCGCCACGCTCAGCGCACCGAGTCCCCGGAGGAGATCCAGGAAGAACCCGTGGAGCCACGACAGCTCGGCCAGGCGCACCCGCGTCAGCTCCCGGGTCCGGCGGCCGATGACCGCCAGGAGCAGGACCAGCATCGGTCCGGTGAAGACCAGGACCAGTGAACTCCAGGGGTCCAGCACGACGACCACCACGAAGACGATGACCGGACCGGACACGGCGAGCGCAGCAGCCGGGACGAACCGCGTCACGTAGTCGTCGAGGGCATCCACCGAGTCGCCGACGACGCCGAGCAGGTCACCGGATCGCCGACGGTCATCGGTCCCGGCCGACCGGACCGGTCGGACGATGGCGTCGAGGAGCCGGATCCGCAGCGAGGACCGGATCCCGGCCGAGGCGACCCCGGCTGTGCGGGCCGCGCTCCACTGCGCCAGCGCCCGCAGCGCCCCGAGCGCCCCGACCGCCAGGACGACCGGGAGCACCTGTGCCGCCCCCCGCCCACCGACGAACACGGCATCGACACCGCGGGCGATCAGGACCAGGGCGGCGAGCAGGGCGACGAGGGCGAGCACCTCGCCGGCCGCACTCCACAGGAGGGGCCGTCGTGCGGCCGGTTCCGCCTCCACGACCGCCCGGAAGGTCGTGCGGGGATCGCTCACGGGTGACGGGCCGGCACGGTGGTCCCGGCGATCAGTAGCTGTCGTCGTCGAGTTGCACCCGGCCGCGGAAGAAGTAGTAGACGCCGGCGGTGTACAGGAACACGAACGGCATGCCGATCACCGCCACGACCAGCATCACCGTCAGCGTCTCCTGGGTCGATGCGGCGTTGTAGATCGTCAGGCTGTTTGCCGGATCGTTCGACGCGGGGAGCATCACCGGGTAGAGCGCGGCGGCGACGCTCGCCATGAGCAGGGCGATCATGCTCGCCGAGGCCGCGAACGCCCGCCCGTACGCACCGGCGCGGATGGCCCGCCAGGCGACCAGGACGGCACCGAACGCCGCGGCCGGGAACACGGCGGTCCACGGCCGGTCGCGGAAGTTCTGGGCGAAGTCCTCGGGCAGGAACAACGTCCAGGCGACCACGACGGTCATCGCCACGAAGAACGCGACCATCAACCGGGGCACCAGTCGTTCGACGCGCTCCAACAGTTCGTCCTGCACCTTCATGGTGAGGAAGATCCCACCGTGCAACGCCAACATCAGGACGCCGGCGACCCCCAGCATGAGCGCGTACGGCGACAGCAACGACAGGAAGTCGACGTTCAGGTTGCCCTGGTCGTCGATCGGCACACCACGGAGCACGTTGCCGAGCGCGACCCCCAGCAGGAAGGCGATGCCGGTGGAGGAGATCGTGAAGAACCAGTCCCAGGTGGTCCTCCAGCGGGCACCGGGCCGCTTGGAGCGGAACTCGATCGCGACGGCCCGCATGATCAACACGAGCAGGACGGCCATCAGCGCCAGGTAGAACCCCGAGAACAACGACGCGTAGACGAACGGGAACGCGGCGAACAGCGCCCCGCCGCCCAGCACCAACCAGACCTCGTTGCCGTCCCAGACCGGCCCGATGCTGTTGAGCAGCACGCGCCGGTCGTGGTCGCTGCGCGCCACGAAGGGCGACAGCATCCCGACCCCCAGGTCGAAGCCGTCCAGGATCACGTACCCGCCGATGATCACGACGTAGAGGACGAACCAGAGCTGGTTGAGCCACATGCCTCAGCCCACCCTGCTCGACGCCCGCGGCCTGCGGGCGAAGATCTCGCCGAACGAGTCGGGCAGTGACTCGACCTCCTCGCTGTCCTGCGGGTCGGGTGGACCGGCCTGGATCTTCTGGTTGAGCAGCCAGAAGAACACCACCAGCAGCACCGAGTAGACGATCACGAACCCGATGAGCGAGATCGCAACGGTCGTGGTCGACAGGTTCGGCGACGCGGCGTCGACGGTCCGGAGCTGGTCCCAGACGATCCACGGCTGCCGGCCGAACTCGGCGGTCCACCACCCGGCGATGATCGCTGCGAACACGAGCACGACGTTGACGACCAGCACCCGGAGCACCAGCGTCGAGGTGTAGAGGCGCCGTCGCCACGCCGTGAAAGCGACGAGCGCGCTCACACCGACGAACAGCATCCCCAGGTCGATCATGGCGTGGTACACCTGGAACACCAGGTTGATGTTGGGCCGTTCATCGGCGGGGAACTCGTTCAGGCCCTGCACCTGGGTGTCGGGGGTGAAGCCGACCAGCACGCTGAGCATGCACGGGATCGACACCCCCGAGGTGGTCTCGCTGTCGGTGTCGACCCAGCCGAACAGGTACAGCGGCGCGCACTCACGCGTCTCCCAGAGCCCCTCCATGGACGCCAGCTTCACCGGCTGTTGTTCTGCGACCACCGTGGCCTGCTGGGCGCCGAAGACGGCCACCTGCAGGACCGACAGGACACAGAAGATCGGCAGGGCGACCCGCAGCATGGTCTTCGCCACGTCCACGTGTCGCTGCTTCAGCAGGTACCAGGCGGACACGCTCGCGACCATGGCGGCGCCGAGCATCCAGCTGGCCACGAGCACGTGGAGGAGTCGGGGGATGAACGACGGGGTGAACGCGACTTCCCAGAAGTTCGTCATCACCGCCATGGGGCCGTTGGGGCCCTGGGTGATCTCGTAGCCCTGCGGGGTCTGCATCCAGGAGTTCGCCATGATGATCCAGACCGCACTGAAGTGCGCTCCGACCACCACCATCGACGTGGCGAACAGCCACAGTCGGTTGCCCAGCCGGGCACCACCGAAGAGCATCAGGCCCAGGAAGCCCCCCTCCAGCATGAACGCGAAGATCCCCTCGGCTGCGAGCAGGCTGCCGAACACGTTGCCGACGTAGCGCGAGTACACGGACCAGTTGGTGCCGAACTCGAACTCCATGACGATGCCGGTGGCCACGCCCATGGCGAAGATCAACCCGTAGATGCGGACCCAGAACATCGACAGCTGGCGCCACTTCGGGTCCTTGGTGCGAAGCGACTGGACACCGAAGATCACCAGCATCAGGCCGATGCCGAGCGACAGCGGCGGGAAGATGAAGTGGAAGCTGGCGGTCAGGCCGAACTGGATCCGGTCCAGCAGCACGTCTCGCATGGTCCGGCGCTCCTCGACTCCTCCACCCGTGCCGGTCCGGAGCGCCGGGCGGGGACGCTCCGGTTCACCGGTGACGACACGTGGTGCCCACCGGTGAACCTACTGTCTCCGGGGACGGCGAACGGCCACCGGCGGATCGACCCCGGCGCCGGGAACGGGGAGGTGCACGGTGATCGAGGTGAGCGATGCAGGGGACGGGCTGGGTCCCGTCGCGGTCGTCGACAGCGGCTGGATGCGGATCGAGCTGCTGGCGCTCGGTGCTGCCATCCGGACGGTCCAGGTCCCCGACTCGAGCGGCGGGCTCGGCCACGTCCACCTGCACCTTCCCACCGTGGCCGACCACGCGGACCGGGCCCGGAACCCGCACCTGGGTGCCTCGATCGGTCGGTACGCCAACCGGATCGCCGGGGCCGGGTTCCCGTTGGACGGACGGACCGTGGAGCTGGCCGCCAACAGCGGCGCCAACCAGCTGCACGGCGGACCCGATGGGTTCGACCGACGGGTGTGGGACCTGCTCGACACCGACGGTGCCGAGAGCGGCGGAGCGGCCCTTTTCCGGTTGGTCAGCCCCGGTGGTGACCAGGGGTTCCCCGGGGAGCTGACCGCGCAGGCGCTCTACGAGCTGTCGGGTGACGAGCTGACCATCACCTACACCGCCACCTGCGACGAGCCGACGGTGGTGAACCTGACGAACCACGGCTACTGGAACCTGGACGGCGCCGCGGTCGGCGATGCGGGCGCCACCACGGTCGATGCCCAACGATTGGAGGTGGCGGCCGACCGGTACCTCCCGGTGGACGCGGACGGGATCCCGACGGGCGGTCCGCTCGACGTGGCGGGCACACCGTTCGACCTGCGGCACCCACAGGAGCTCGGTCCGGCGATGGCGGCAGCGGGTGGCGGATTCGACCACTGCTTCGAGATCCGCGACGAGCCGGGCACCGTGCGCCATGCGGCGACGCTGGTCGCCCCCGGTTCCGGTCGGTGGATGTCGGTGAGCACCGACCAGGTCGGCGTGCAGGTCTACACCGGCAACGGGCTGCGTCCGCCGTTCGTCGTCCACGGTTCGGTGTCGCTCGAGACGCAGGCCTTCCCCGACACACCGAACCGACCGGAGCTGGGGAGCGTGCGACTGGACCCGGGCCACGAGTACGTGTCGGTCACCGTCCTGCGATTCGGCATCGGCGTGCCGGAGGTGTGACGGGTCAGCCCGACCCGGAGCGCTGCCGGCAGGGGGCCCGGTCGGCCAGCGACAGGTTGGCGGCGGTGGTCACGATCCCGACGTGTGAGAACGCCTGCGGGAAGTTGCCGAGCATCCGCCCCGCCGCCGGGTCGTACTCCTCGGACAGCAGGCCGACGTCGTTGCGAAGGCCGCGGAGGCGTTCGAAGATCTCCCGCGCCTCGTCGGTCCGCCCCGCGAGCGCGAGTGCGTCGGCGAGCCAGAACGTCGTGACCAGGAACGCGCCCTCGCTCCCGGGCAGGCCGTCGACGTCGTCACCCGTGGGGCCGGCCTCGGTCTCGTATCGGCGGACGAATCCGTCGTCCACCAGCGTCCGTTGGATCGCCTCGATGGTGCCGAGCACCCGGGGGTCGTCGGGCGGGAGGAACCCGACGAGTGGGATCATCAGCACCGACGCGTCCAGGTTCGACGATCCGTAGTACTGCGTGAACGACCCGAGTCGGCTCGAGAACCCCTGGTCACAGACCTGGTCGTGGACCCGGGTCCGGAGTTCCGTCCACCGCTCGACCCGTTCGCCGTGGTTGCCGACGAGCTCGGCCAGCTGGATCGCACGGTCGAACGCGACCCAGGCCATGACCTTGGAGTGGGTGAAGTGGCGTCGCGGTCCTCGGACCTCCCAGATGCCCTCGTCGGGCTGGTCCCAGACCCGCTCGAGTTGGTCCATGAGCGCCACGATCACCTCGCCGTCGTAGCCGACCTGCCCCTGGAGCCCGTTGGTCGCCGCGGTCAACGCAGCGTCCATGACCTCTCCGAACACATCCAGCTGGAACTGCGTCGACGCGCCGTTGCCCACTCGCACGGGTGCGGAGTCCTCGTAGCCGGGCAGCCAGTCGAGCTCGAACTCGGTGAGCCGTCGTTCGCCACCGACCCCGTACATGATCTGGAACTCACCGGGGTTGCCGGCCACCGCCCGGCGCAACCACCGTGACCACTCCGAGGCCTCGTCCCGGAATCCGGACACCAGCAGCGACTGCAGGGTCAGCGTCGCGTCGCGCAGCCACGAGTAGCGGTAGTCCCAGTTGCGCACCCCGCCGATGTCCTCGGGCAGCGAGGTGGTCGCTGCGGCGCACACGGCGCCGGTCGGGCCGTAGGTGAGCGCCTTCAGGGTGATGAGCGAACGGACAACGTCGTCCCGCCAGTCGCCGTCGTAGGTGCAACCGTCCACCCAGCGGTGCCACCAGCGGCGGGTCCGGTTGGCGGCGGCGAGCGAGTCGAGCGGCAGCGGCGCCTCGTGCTCCTGGGACGCGAACCACGTGAGCGAGAACGTGAGCCGTTCACCCTCGGCGACCTCGAACGACGCCACGGTCGTGTGGTCCAGCCCCTCCAGTCGCACCGGGCTGTGGAACCGCAGCCCGTCGGGTCCGGCGACCATCACCAGTCCGTCGCCCGTTGCCCGCACCCACGGGGTGATCGAGCCGTAGTCGAATCGGACGACCAGCTCGAGCTGCATCCGCACCCGGCCGCCGCGGCCCTCGACGATCCGGTGGATGCTCGGGTTCCGCTGGTCCGGCGGCATGAAGTCGATCACGGCGACGTCACCGTCGGCGGTGTGGAAGACCGTCTCGAGGACGACGGTCTCGTCCTCGTAGCGGCGGGTGGTGGTGGACTCGCCATCGGGTGCGATCAGCCACCGACCGTGTTCCGGCGTGCCGAGCAGGGCGGCGAACGCCGCGCCCGAGTCGATCCGTGGTGTGCACCACCAGTCGATCGATCCGCTGCGGTCCACGAGCGCGACCGTGTTGGTGTCGCCGATGATCGCGTAGTCCTCGATGCGCCCCGCCATGTCCCGGTTCCGTTCGGTCCGTCAGTCCGTCAGTCCTCGTCGTCCGGGTGGATCAGCACCCGTGACGGCCGATCGTGGGTGGTGAACGACCAGAACCAGTTGCTGAGCGCGGCCATCCGGCTGTCGCCACCGGTGAGCAGGGCCAGATGGACCGCGCCCCACATGGCCCACGCGGCGCGTCCGGTCAGCGTGATGTGGTGTGGTGGCACGACCGCCACCGCCGCCTTGCGGCCGATCGTCGCCATCGTCCCCTTGTCGACGTAGTGGAAGGGGTGCGGGTCCTTGTGCTTGCGCTCCATCCGGTCGATCGTCACGCCGACGTGCTCGCCGGCCTGCAGGGCGACCGATCCGAGTTGGGGGAGCACCTCGCCGGTGACGGAATCGGTCGTCAGTGCCAGGTCACCCACGACGAACACCTCGGGGTGGTGGGCCAGGTGCAGGTGTTCGGTGACCGGCACCCGTCCCCTGACCAGCTCGACGCCCAGGGTGGTGGCGAGCGGGTTGGGTTGCAGCCCGGCACCCCAGACGGTCGTGCCGGCCCGGATCGTCTCGCCGGATCCGAGCGTGACGTGGTCGTCGGCGATCTCCGCGACCTTCTCGCCCAGTCGCACCGTGACCTGGCGCTCCCGCAGGGTGTCGGCGGTGTACTCGCTGATGCCCTCGTCGAACATGGCGAGCAGGCGGTCACCGTGTTCGACCAGGGTGATTCGCACCGCCGACAGGTCCAGGCTCGGGTAGTCGCCGGGGAAGACGGCGTGGAACAACTCGCTGAGCGCCCCGGCGGTCTCGACACCGGTCGGTCCGCCGCCGACGATGACGACGTCCAGCTGGCCGTCGTCGGCCAGCGACGGGTCCTTGGCGGCCGCCTCGAAGCGTCGCAGCAGGTGCTCCTTGAGCCGGATCGCGTGGGGCAGCGTGTAGAGGGGGAACGAGTGCTCCTCGGCGCCGGGGGTGCCGAAGAAGTGCGCGAGCGCACCCAGGCCGATCACCAGGTAGTCGTAGGTCTGCGGCTCCCAGTCCTGGAACGAGACGGTCCGTGCGTCCAGGTCGATGTCGCTGATCGTGGCCTGGGCGAAGTCCAGGTTGTCCTGGCCGTGGACCAGCTCCCGGATGGGGTGGCCCACGGTCTCGGGGTCCAGCGTGTCGGTGGCGACCTGGTAGAGGAGCGGTTGGAACGTGTGGTAGTCGTGCCGGTCCACGAGCATGACGTCGACGGGGGCCTTCCGGAGCTTGCGGGCTGCCCCGATGCCACCGAACCCTCCGCCCAGGATCAGGACCTTGGGTCGAGGTGTTCCGTCGCTCACGCCTCCCGACGCTACCGCCCCGCCCGGCGCCCCGCCCCGCCCCGCCGGCCCACCCGAGGCGATTCGGTGCGCAGGGCACGAATGGTGGTGCCGGGTGCACCGAGACGCGTCGGGTGCACCGAGACGCGTCGGGTGGGGTGGTTCGGGTGGGGTGGAGGTGGGGACAGGGGCGCCGGTAGTGTGCGAGCAGCCGCAGGCGACGTGCCGTCGCTGGCGGACCGTGGCACGAGAGGAGTGATGCCCGATGCCCGAGACCTCGGAACTCGTCTACTGGTCCGACGCATCCGGGTCGCAGGTCGGACCGGAGCCCTTCGAGACCGTGATCCAGCGGGTTCGGGCGGGCCAGATCCCGCCGACCACGCCGATCTGGTGGGAGGGCGCGCCGGATTGGGTCGCCTTCTCGCAGGTCGACCCGGACGGCGGCGCCGATCCGGCGGCCCCCGCACCCGCCGCCGCACCGGCTGCCGCTGCGCCCACGACAGCGTCCGAGGCGCTCATGTCGGGTCTGAGCGACCAGGAGCTCGACGACGAGTTCATCGCCCTGGTGGGCCGCAGTTGGGAGCTCTACAAGGAGACCGAGTTCGCGACATCGATCGACGAGGCGATGCTCGGCGGGGTGATCACCGCCCTGGTCGACTGTGGCTTCGTGCTGATCGACCTGGAGACCCCGGGTGCGGGTCTGCCCGCTGCTGCGAGCCAGACGGGCGTCACGGTCGGCGATGCGACCGCCGCCATCGCCCCGGTGATGCACAACGCTCTGCGGTTCGAGGAACCCCAGACCCATGCCCGCGTCACCGTCGAACTGGAGCACCTCACACCTGACGTGGCGACGTCGAAGCTGATCGGCCACCGGGCCGGCGTGGTGGTCGGCTACGGCGAGCGGGTGCCGAACTTCTCCCAGGTCGGCCAGGCGGTCCGACAGGAGGTGCAGAGCGGGTGGATCGCCTCGCCCGAGCCCGGCACGGTCACCTTCGATGCGGACATCTCGTCGGGCTACGTCTACGCGCAGATCGACCTGCTCCTGGAGCTCGACCGCTACGTGGGTGAGGACCTGACGGTCGACCACGACCTGTTGCGCCGACACCTGGCGTCGGTCGTCTACACGATGCAGACCTTCATCCGTTCACGTTTCGGGAGCTGACCATGGGCCTCTTCAATGCCATGACCAAGCACGCCCACAAGGCGGAGCTGCGCGAGTCGAAGGACGAGATCGTCGTCGGCGGGCTGATCCGCGGGCTGTCGCACCGCGGGTGGCGCTGCTTCCGGATCGTCGCCCACTCCGACCGTCAGCAGCTCGGGTTCAAGCTGCCCGGCGACGAGGTCCTCTCGAGCGTCTTCGTGCTGGTGGACCGCAAGTCGGGTTCGGGGTCGATCTCCCAGGCGCTCGGTTCCCGCACGGTGATCGGCTTCACCGCCGAGATGCGCAACAAGGTCTCGGACCCCGACGACCTGGCGGCCATGTGGCGGACCGACCTGGCGAACCTGTTCAAGGTGCCCGTCGCCGGAGAGGTGCGCGTCAACCACCAGCTGAACACGGTCAACGCCCGGACCTTCCACCTGGTCGACCTGGACCAGTACGTGCAGGGCACGTCGGTCGACGTGGGTCCGCTCACCGACTGGGCGGTCGGGCAGGTCGACGGACTCCGGGAGCACCTGCGCCCGTTGAAGAAGTAGGGCTGGCCGCTGTGGGCGTGCTGGATGGCGTGTGGAGCAACTGGACGGAACGTGACGTCCCCGACCTGACGGGCCGCGTCGCCGTCGTGACGGGCGGCAACGGCGGCCTGGGCCTGGCGACCGTCGATTCGCTCGCCGCCGCGGGCGCGCGGGTGTTGGTCGCCGCCCGGGACCAGGCCAAGACGGCGGACGCCATCGCAGGGGTCCGGGACCGCCACCCGTCGGCCTCGTTGGAGGTCGTGCCCCTGGACCTGGCCGATCTGTCGTCGGTGCGCGCTGCGGCCGAGCGGATCCGCAAGGACCACGATCGCCTCGACCTGCTCGTGAACAACGCCGGCCTCATGGCCATGCCGGAGCGCCGGACGGCGGACGGCTTCGAGATGCAGTTCGGTGTGAACCACCTGGGTCACTGGGCGTTCACCGCGCTGCTGCTGGAGCCGCTCCTGGCGGCGGACGCAGCCCGGGTCGTGACGGTGTCGAGCATCGCCCATCACCAGGGCCGCCAGGTGGATCCGTCCGATCCGCACCTGCGGAAGCGGTACTCGCCGTGGAAGGCCTACGGGCAGTCGAAGCTGGCCAACCTGCACTTCGGGATCGGGCTGCAGCGCCGCTTCGAGGCCGCCGGTGCCCGGGCGGCGAGTCTGGTTGCGCATCCCGGCCTGTCCAACACCGACCTGCAGCGGCGGACCGTGCGGGAGGGCGGCGGAGGCTCCTCTGCGCCCATGTGGGAGACGCTGGCCGCCCGCACCGGCATGTCGCCGACCGTCGGCGCCCGGCCCCAGTTGCGGGCTGCGACGGACCCGGGGGCGCACGGCGGCCAGTTCTACGGCCCACGCTTCGGATCCTTCGGGCCGCCGGTCGTGTTGCCGGTCCTCCGGCGCTGGGACCTGGACAGCGGGATCCGCGTGTTGTGGGAGGTGTCCGAGCGAGAGACCGGCATCCCCCTCGAGGTCGTCCGAGCGAGTCGGCGCACACACGGCTTGATCACCCCGACGGCCCGGCGATAGGTTCGCACTGCGGGGTGGAGCAGTTCGGTAGCTCGTCGGGCTCATAACCCGAAGGTCGCAGGTTCAAATCCTGCCCCCGCCACCATCGCAGACGGCCGCCTCCGGGCGGCCGTCGTGCGTTGCGCCCGGCTGACCCGGTTGGATTCCCCGGATCGTCCGCCATCCTGAGTGCATGCCTCGCATCGTCGACCGTGCCCACATGGAACCTGCGCTCGCCGCGCTCGTCGGATCCTGCGACGTCGACGGCGGCCCCACGGACGAGCAGTGGGCCCTGGTGGGTGCGCTCGCCACCGGCTACTTCCACACGCCGACCGACCCGAGGTCCGTCGATCCGCTCCCCCCGGAGCAGGCGGCCGCCCGGCTCGACGACGACGCCCTGCGCCACCGGGTGTTCCACCTGATGGTGTTCGCCGAGCTGTGCCGGCATCCGCTCACCGAGGCGCAGGTGGAGCGCACCGACGCGTTCGCCCGGGCCTTCGGCATCTCCGACGAGGGCCAGACGATGGCCCGCGACCTGGTGGCCCGAGGGAACGGCGCCGCTGAGGCCGACTTCATGCGGGTCTTCGACAGCCACCGGGGCGAGCTGGAGGAGCCGGCACTGGTCCACCACGGTGACGGTGGTCCGGCCGAGG
>CAIYGQ010000301.1 GCA_903925745.1 uncultured Actinomycetes bacterium
CGACGAGGGGGCCAGCGGGACCTCGTACTACCTCAAGCCGATGAACTGTCCGTTCCACATCCTGATCTACCGGTCCAGGATGCGCTCCTACCGGGAGCTGCCCCTCCGCATGTTCGAGTTCGGCACCGTCTACCGCTACGAGAAGTCCGGCGTGGTGCACGGCCTCACCCGTGTGCGCGGCATGACGCAGGACGACGCCCACATCTTCACCACGAAGGAGCAGATGGCCGACGAGCTCGGGACCATCCTGACGTTCGTGCTGGACCTGCTCCGCGACTACGGACTGGACGACTTCCACCTCGAGTTGTCCACCCGGCCCCCCGAGAAGGCCGTCGGCTCCGACGAGGAGTGGGACGAGGCGACCACCGCGTTGCGGGGCGCGGCGGAGTCGATGGGACTGGACCTGGTGCTCGACGAGGGCGGTGGTGCGTTCTACGGGCCGAAGATCTCGGTGCAGGCGCGCGACGCGATCGGCCGCACCTGGCAGATGTCGACGATCCAGGTGGACTTCCAGCTCCCGCAGCGCTTCGACCTGACCTACGTCGGCGCCGACGGTGAACGGCACCGTCCGATCATGATCCACCGGGCGCTGTTCGGCTCGGTGGAGCGCTTCTTCGGGGTGCTGGTGGAGCACTACGCGGGAGCGTTCCCGGCCTGGCTGGCGCCGGAGCAGGTGCGCATCCTGCCCGTCGCGGATGCGCACCTGGACTATGCGCTGCGGGTCGCGGCCGAACTGCGTGGTGGCGGGGCCCGGGTGGACGTGGCCCCGGCCGACGAGACCCTCGGCAACCGGATCCGACGGGCGAAGGGTGAGAAGCTGCCCTACGTGCTCGTCGTCGGGGACGACGACGTCGCCCACGGGACCGTCGGGGTGAATCCCCGCGGTGGCGAGGTCGAACGTGACGTCCCGGTGGCGTCCTTCGCGGAGCGGCTGGCGGCCGACGTGGCCGGTCGGCGCTGAGGGCACCGTCGTGGCCCTCGAGCACCTGTGGGCGACCTGGCGTTCGGACTACGTCCGTGGTGTCGGGGCGGATCGTCGGGGCGGTGGCGCATCGGACGGGCCGTCCGACGGTGGGGGTGGGATCGGAGGTGCCGACGGCGGCTCGTTGTTCGAGCGCATCCTGCACTCCGGTGCCCCCGATTCGGAGACGCACGTGGTGCGGCGCGGCCCCACGTGCTTCGTGCTGTTGAACCGCTTCCCCTACACCTCGGGCCACCTCATGGTCCTGCCCAACCGGGCGGTTGCCGACCTGGACGACCTGGACTCGGAGGAGTTCACGGAGTTGTGGTCGACGGTGCGCGACGCCGTCGTCGCGCTTCGGAGGGGGCTCGGCTGCGATGCCGTCAACGTCGGCCTCAACCTCGGTCGCTCCGCCGGGGGATCCCAGTCCGACCACCTCCACGTCCACTGCGTGCCCCGTTGGGAGGGCGACGCCAACTTCATGACGGTGGCGGCCGGGACCCGCGTCCTTCCGGTGTCGCTCGACGAGGCCTGGGAGCGACTCCGCGGCGCCTGGGCCGTCGACGTCGACGGTTCCCCGGGGCCGGCTCCCCCCGATCCCTGAGCGGTCCGTGGGAGACGGCCCGGCTGCCACGGATGGGGCCGCACCGGGTACGGTCGGAATGTGGCGAGCGACGACGATCGATCCGAGGACCCGGCCGGGCCGTCGTCGGACCGAGCCGATCGTCAGGGTGGGGAACCGACGGCCGGACCCACCGGTGGGGACCGGGCCAGGGACGACGAGATCGTCGACGAGCTGCCCGAGGACCTGAACGCCTCGGAGTACGTCGGCCCCTACACCTTCCCCAACAACAACCGGCGACGGATCCCGGCGACCATCTACGTCGTGCTCGGGGTCGCGTGCGTGCTCCTGGCCGCGGTCCGGGACGACGCCTCCCCGCTGGTCAACTCCGGTGTGCTCTGGGCCGGAGTGGCGCTGGTCGCCTTCGGGGTCTACGGACTGGTGGCAGGCTGGACGCTGCGCGTCGATGAGACCGAGGCGTTGTCGATCGCATCGGCGCGGGTGTCCTTCGCCGTGGGGCACGCCTCGGCCCAGCAGGTCTGGCGGGGTTGGTTGTCCCGACCGACGTGGCGGATCCTGCTGTACTCCGCTGAGAACCCGCCCGCCCGGCGAGGGATCGTCCTGATCGACGGTGTGGACGGCGGGGTGATCGAGTGGTTCGCCGAGGACAACCCCGAGGACTGGTCGACGCTCGACTCGGACCGGACCAGGCTCACCGGCTGACCCGGCCGGGGACCCGGGTTCCCACCGAGGTGCTCGCGACGTGCTAACTTCTGCAAGCAAGCACTCGGGACCGGGCGGACGCCCGCTACCGTGACCACATCGGGTGGATCGGTGCCAGGTCGCCGGACACCCCGGAGCACTCGGAGCCCACCATGTTCGACGGCAACTTCCGGAGCCAGATCGACGCCGGCCTCAAGCCCATCGGAGCCAGCATCAAGCGCCTCGGCGTCACCGCCGACATGATCACCGGCGCCGGCGTCGTCTTCGCCGTGGCGGCCGCCGTGTCGATCGGGGCCGGTGCCCTGAACCTGGGCCTGCTGTTCCTGGTGCTGACCGGCATCCCCGACCTGATCGACGGCGCCGTGGCGAAGGCCTGGGGCCAGGACTCCAAGCGGGGCGCCTTCTTCGACTCCGTGTCCGACCGCGTCACCGACGCCCTCCTCTTCGGCGGGGTCACCTGGTACCTGGTGGCCTTCGACGGACGGGCCTGGGCCGTGATGCTGCCGGTCGCCTGCTACGCCACCGCCTCGTGGGTCTCCTACATCCGGGCCAAGGCCGACGCGCTCGGCTACGACGCCCGTGGCGGGCTGGTCGAGCGCGCCGAGCGGTTCATCCTGTTGGCCCTCGGCCTGCTCTTCCCGGTGCTGTTGCTCGGCGTGCTCGCCGTGATCGTCGTCCTGAACGTGATCACGGCCGTCCAGCGGTTCGTGAAGGTCTGGCGCCAGGCCACCGACGAGACGCCGGCGCTCAGCGACCGGCGGCGTCGGCGGAGCCGGCCGAACCGCACCGCGGCCCGCCGCTGGGCCGGGGGCGGCTCCGGTCGCACCGGCGCCCCCCGTCGCCCCCGCGGCCGGGCCTGAGGCCGGCCCGCCCCGTCGCAGCGATCCCGACGACTGCCGGGGACCGTGCAGCTCTCCGTCCCCCTCCTGCGCTTCGCGTCACGGGCGGTCGACCTCCTGCCGGCTCCCGTGTGCACCGGCGCCGCCCACCTGGTCGCCAGTGCGTCTCGCCGCTTCTCCGACGAGCAACGGCTGATGGCCGAGCGGAACATGCGGCGGGTGCTGGGCGCCGAGGCGGCGCCCGAACTGGTCGACCGCGCCGTCCGGGGCGTCTTCACGTCGTACGGGCGGTACTGGTTCGACACGCTCCGCCTCCCGAACCTGTCGGCGGACGAGGTGTCGGCGGGATTCACCCACGACGGGATCGAGCACCTGCTGGCTGCCCGGGAGCGCGGTGTCGGTCCGATCCTGGCGCTCCCGCACGTCGGAGGATGGGAGTGGGCGGCCCGCTGGTTGATCTCGGTCCGGGGCTGGGAGGTGACCGCGGTCGCCGAGGCGCTCGAGCCACCCGAGCTGTTCGAGTGGTTCCTGGCGCTCCGGGAGCAGATGGGCCTGCACATCGTCCCGCTCGGTCCGTCGGCCGGCTCCGAGGTGTCCGCCGCGCTGACCTCCGGCAGGATCACGTGCCTGCTCGCCGACCGGGACCTCACCGGGACCGGGATCCCCGTCGAGTTCCTCGGCGAGACGACCCGGCTCCCAGGCGGCCCGGCGCTCATGGCCCTGCGCTCCGGCGCCGCGTTGCTCCCGACCGCCGTCTACTTCGAGGGCCGGCGTTGCCATGCGATCGTCGACCCGCCGATCGACACCGAACGACGCGGTTCCATCCGGTCCGACGTGACCCGGGTGACCCAGGACCTGGCGACGGCGATGGAGCGTCAGATCCGACGGGCCCCCGAGCAGTGGCACCTGCTGCAACCCAACTGGCCGAGCGACTACGAGGCCCTCGGTCTGCCCGTGCCCGGCGACGGCTGACGGCCTAGCCTGCGCCGCCGTGCGAGTCGGACTCGTCTGCCCCTACAGCCTGAGCATGCCCGGAGGTGTCCAGGGCCAGGTGCTGTCGCTGGCCCGTTCGTTGCGTCGGCGCGGGATCGAGACCCGGGTGCTGGCCCCCTGCGACGGACCACCGCCCGAGCGTTTCGTCATCCCGCTCGGCAAATCGGTGCCGCTCGCGACCAACGGCTCGGTCGCCCCGCTCGCGCCGGACCCGGCGGCGCAGCTCCGCACGATCCGCGCGCTCTGGGACGAGGACTTCGACCTGGTCCACGTCCACGAGCCGTTCGCACCCGGTCCGACGGTGAGCACCGTGTTGTTGAAGCCTGCGCCGCTGCTCGGCACCTTCCACGCCGCCGGGCAGAGTCGCGCCTACCAGACCATGCGACCGCTCCTGGCCTGGGGCGCGGGGCGGCTCGACGACCGGGTCGCGGTCTCGACCGAGGCCCGCGACCTGGCCCAGGGGCACGTCGGTGGCGACTTCGACGTCCTGTTCAACGGGATCGAGTGCGACCGGTTCGCGCAGGCCGAGCCGTGGCCGACCCAGGCCCCGACGGTGTTGTTCCTCGGGCGCCACGAGGCGCGAAAGGGGCTGCGTGTGCTCCTGGAGTCCGTCAGATTCCTGCCGGCGGACTGTCGCATCTGGGTGGCCGGCTCCGGGCCCGAGACGGCTGAGCTCACCGCCGCCCACACCGACTCACGGATCGAATGGCTCGGCCGGATCGACGACGCGGAGCGCGACCGCCGACTGGCGGGGGCGACGGTGTTCTGCGCGCCGTCCCTCCGGGGGGAGTCGTTCGGCGTCATCCTGCTCGAGGCCATGGCGGCCGGGACGCCCGTGGTGGCCTCCGACATCGAGGGTTACCTGAAGGTCGCAACGGCACCGGCCCCCGACGGTTCGGTGCCGGACCCGCCGGCCGCCCGCCTGGTCCCCTCGGACGACCCCGAGGCGCTCGGTCGCGCGCTCGCCGACGTGCTCGGCGACCCGATCGGAGCGGAGCAGCTCCGGACCGCCGGCATCGACCGGGCCCGGAGGTTCGACATGGAGCTGCTCTGCGACCTGTACGTCGATCGCTACCGGGCGCTGCTCCGCTCCCGGGTGCCCGTCGATGGCCGGGGGGCCCGGGGCGGGCGGTAGCATCGCTGCGTGGTCGCCCCGGATCAACCGACACAGCCCGCCGCCGCGTCGGCCCGCCTGGTGCTGGTGGCCCGGTCGATCGGCGTGGTCCCGGCGCTGGTCCTGGGGGTTCTGGTCGGACTGCTCACCTCGTGGTGGATCGGCCTGCTGGTCGCAGTCGTCCTGGTCGTGGGGTGGATCGCGTTGGTCGAGGGGCGTCGGCGGTCCGTGGTGGACCGGGCCCTCGCGACCATCGGCCCCAGCCGGCTCTCGGACGGGGCACATCCCCGCTGGGAGAACGTCGTCGACGGCCTGTCGACGACGACGGGAGTCGGTGAGGTCGAACTCCGGGTCGTGGACGCCGCGGAGGCGAACGCCGCCGCGGTCGCCCACGGCGGACGGGTCGTCCTGGTCGTCACCTCGGGTCTGGCCGACGGGCTGAGCCAGGTCGAGCTCGAGGCCGTCGGCGCCAACCTGTTGACCCGGGTCCGCAACGGCGTGGCCGAACTGGCGACCGTCGCCGTCGGTCTGCCCGGGCCGACCGCCGCCACCTCGGCGTTCGTCACCAGGACG
>CAIYGQ010000302.1 GCA_903925745.1 uncultured Actinomycetes bacterium
CCGGGCCTCCGTCACCCGGCACAGCACCCGGGCGTCGGCCAGGACGTCGAGCAGGGTCCGCACCTGCGGCACGTCGACGGCCCACAGGCACCAGTCGCAGTCCTCGACCGGCCGGCTCGACCGGCGGCACTCGGGGAGGTGACCGTCGATGCGGAGCCGGCCGACCGCACGTGAGAGGTCCAGGAGCGCGGTCACGTCGGTGCCGTGATCCGCACGGCGGTGATGCCCGGACCCACGGGCAGCGGCGCGTGCTCCCCGATGATCACCGCCACCAGCGTCGTGCGGTGCGGGGCGGCGGCCGGCCACGGTGTCTCGCCGTCGGTGAGCACGACGACGACGGAGGGGCGCGGTCGGCACGCCGCCGCCGCGTCGATCCCGACCCGCAGGTCGGTCCCGCCACCGCCCCGGAGCACCAGGTCGCCGAGTCGGCGGACCCGCTGAGGCCGGGCCGACTCCGTGTCGCACGACACCACGTGGAGCGTCCGCACACCGCTGCGACGCAGCAGGCCGTTGATCTCGGTGGCCGCTGCGTCGAGCAGCGACTGGTCCATCGACGCCGAGGTGTCGACCACGACGGCGATCTCGGGGGCCCGGTGGCGGACGCCCGGTCGGGGGAAGTCCGGCCGGGAGTCGGCCCGCCGGTCGGGTCGGGTCCAGTCGACGTGTGGGTCACGGGTCACCTCTCGGACCGGCCGGCCGATCGCGGTGCGCAGCAGGTTGCGCCACGGGACCTGCGGGGACAGCAGGTCGCGCGCCCACAGGACGAGACCCGGCGAGCTGCACTCGCCCCGCGACGCCGCCGCGGTGACGTCGTGGGCGACCGCCCGACGGACCGCTGCGGCGTCGACGTCGTCGAGGCCGTCCACCCCGGACTCCTCGGGGTGGTCGTCGATCTCCCCATCGGCCGGCGCTCCACCGGACCCGCTCCCGCAACCGGGCGGCTCGACCGCCGGCTCGTCACGCTCCTCGTGCAGGTCACGGTCGTCGAGCAGGTCGCCGTAGTAGGCCTCCTCCAGGCCGTTGGGCGCGAGCCCGAGGTGCCGGGGCAGCACACCTCCGGGCAGCGGCAGGGCGTCGTCGATCAGGTCGTCGTTGATCGCAGCGTCGGCCGCCAGGTTCCACAGGCGGTGGGTGGTGGAGGTGACACCGCAGGCCTCGGCCCGGCGGTGGTGGTCGCGCAGGACGTGGTGGGCCTCGTGGACGAGCACGGCGGCCGTGTGCTCGACCCCCCACGCACGCGCCGTCTCGACGTCGACGTAGACCCGCCAGTAGCGGTCGACGGCGAAGGTGCCGAGTCCCGGGCTCGCGACCGGGACCAGGGCGAACACGGCGGTGGCCAGGTACGGCTGCAGGCGGGCGGCTCGCAACCGGGCGGCCGCGAACAGTTCGGCGTCGGCAGGATCGAGCGGGGCGATCCGCGTCGAACGTCCTCCCACGGCGACTCCGGCACCGCCTGGGCCGGTCGGCGCCGCACCGGTGGCGTTCACACCAGGGATGCGGCGCGCAGCACCGGAGCGAAGGCCGCTGCGGCCGGCGGTGCGGGCCAGCCGGGCTGGCGCAGGTCGACGAGCGTCGTGGCCGCCACCGCGGCCAGGTCGGCCCGGCCGGCGTCGCACGCCACGGCGAGCACCTCCCAGGCGGCGTTCCAGCGTTCCTCGCTCAACTGTCCGGCCACAGCCGTCACCACCGAGGCGAGCGCTGCGAGCAGCAGGTCGACCCGGATGCCGACCGGCAGGGCTGAGGGCGCAGCGAGGAGCACCTCGGGGTCGGGCAGATCGGCGGGGTCGGCGAAACGGAGGAACTCGATGGCCGGCCCGCTGCCGACCAGTCCGGCGACCAGCAGGTGACGGACCTCGGAACCGGCGCCGGCGGACTCGGCGGCCGCTGCGGCCCGGTGGGCGTGGTCCCAACTCCGCGGTGACGGCCAGGCCCGGCCCTGGGCGACGACGTCGGTGGGGACGCTGCGCAGCACCGACGGGCGGGCGCTGATGAACCCGGCGAGCAGCGCCCGCCACCGCACCGCATCGGCCGACCACGAATCCGGCACCACCGGGACCGCCCGGGGCTCCCAGCCGTGCAGCATCCCGGTGACCCACTCCGCGGTGGTCGCCTCCCACTCCAGGTGGCAGAACCGGTTGGCGAGCGGCGGGGCCAGGTCGTCGCCGCCGGCCGACAGCTCCGGCGGGTTCGCCGCCGCCACG
>CAIYGQ010000303.1 GCA_903925745.1 uncultured Actinomycetes bacterium
CGCCCCCTTCCTGACAGCACCACCCCCATTCCCCCGGGGCCGTTCTTTGATCGTTCTTGCGTTCATGGTGCTGTGCTGTGCTGTGCTGTGCTGTGATGTGCTGTGCTGTGGTGGTGGTCGAGGTGGTCGTCGTGGTGGTCGGCGCCGTCGTCGTGGTCGTCGGAGCCGTCGTCGTGGTGGTGGTCGAGGTGGTCGTCGTCGGCGGCGCCGTCGTCGTGGTGGTCGGAGCCGTCGTCGTGGTGGTCGGAGCCGTCGTCGTGGTCGTCGACGTCGTGGTCGTCGTCGGTGTCGGAGGCGGCACGCACGCCGCAGCCACCAGGGCCAGGGCCGCCACCCCGACCGTCACCACTCCACGCATGGAAGCGTTCGTCATCGCCCTGTCCCCCCTGATCGCCTGGCCGTCGATCCTCGCCAGGATCTCCGGCCGGACCCGTGTGGCCCTGTCGGACCGGGGCCCGACCGAGTCATTGTGACCGTTCGGCCGTGGCGGTGCAATCAGTCAGGCGCCGTCAGCCCGCGGGATCGGTCCGGATGGTCGAATCCCTGCCCCGACGGGCCGGGATCGGCCATCTCGGTCCGCTGGGGCCGGAACACTGCGGACACGGGGATCAGACCCAGCGGCAACCAGCTCGCGGCCACCGGGGCGAACAGGGACACGACCCCGATGAGCACCGAGCTCCCAGCGAACGCCGGACCCCGCCACCGGGCCCGCCAGCCCTCGGGCTCCTGGGACCGGTATCGGGGCTCGAGCAGTGCGGGACGCTGGCGCACGTGACGGGCCAGGAGCGAACCGAGCACGCTCACCAGCGCCAGGGTGAGCCAGTAGAAGAGTCCCACACCGCCCAGCCCCTCACCGCCGCTGTACTCGGCGGGCGTCGCCGCGAACCCCATGGTCTCGCCGTACAGGGCGGCAGGCCAGGTCATGAATGCGATGGAGGCGATCCACGCGATGTTGAGCCAGAAGATGGTGCCGTCGTAGCCACGCATCCGGTTGACGACCCGGTTGTGGACCCCCCACATCATGGCGATCACCACGAAGGTGAACAGGAACGAGGTGACCGGACCGGACTGTTCGTCGATCAGGGTCCAGACGGTTCCACCCTCGGGGAGCTTCGTCAGCGAGGAGAGCGGGAGGGCCAGGATCGTGACGGCGATCGCGACGACCGCATCCGTGAAGTTGATGAGCCGGTCGAACCCCCGGCCCGTGATGATGCCGTCATCGGCATCGTCTCCGGGGTCCCCGCCGTCGGACGGGCTCACGGCACCGGTGGGGCCGGACGAGGCGAATCCGTCGCTCGTGGAGCCAGCGCCGAACCCGCCACCGTGGCGGTCAGCGGATCGGGGGACGTCGTCGCCGGCGGCACCGCTCCCACGGTACCGGCGTCCGGGGCATCCACCACGGGGCCACCGCCGCGGCATCTGTCGGATCAGGCCCTCGGGCCGGCCACCCGGAGCGTCGGGCGCACCGGGGCGGGGCCGGGTCCGACTGCGATTCCCCCTGCAATAGGGTCGGGTCATGGGCACCGGCAACGGCAACGGCACCGGCAACGGCACCGCTCCGACCTCCCGTCGACGCGTCGTCCTGCGCCGCCGCCCGCAGGGTCTGGTCGTACCCGACGACGTCGAGTGCATCGACGAGGAGATTCCCGCGCTGGCCGGCGGTGAGGCGCTGCTGCGCAACGAGGTGATCGGGATCGACGCGTCGGTGCGGTCGTGGCTGGGCGAGGGGTCGGGCTACCTCCCTGCGGTCGAACTCGGCGAGGTCGTCCGCTGCTCGACGATCGGTCGGGTGGTGGCGACCCGCTCCGACGCGTACCGGGTCGGCGACATCGTCACCACGCTCGGCGGATGGGAGGACGCCACCGTCATCCGGGACGACCTCTTCTCGACCCACGTCTCACCGCCCGACCCCGGCTACGACCTGGAGGCGTTCCTGGCGCTCTACGGATCGACGGGCTGCACCGCGTACATCGGCATGCTGGAGGTGGCTGACCCCCAGGCGGGTGAGACGGTCGTCGTCACGGCTGCAGCGGGTGCCACCGGTTCGGCCGCCGCCCAACTCGCGCGGCTGCGCGGCGCCCGGGTGATCGGCATCGCGGGCAGTGACGAGAAGTGCGCGTGGCTCGTCGACGAGCTCGGGCTGGACGGCGCGATCAACCACCGGAGCGATGACATCGTCGCCAGGCTGCGTGACTTGGCGTCACATCGCGTCGATGTGGTGTTCGACAACGTGGGCGGAGCCGTCCTGGACGCGGTGCTGGCCCGCCTGGCGGTGCACGCCCGCGTCGTGTTGTGCGGACACATCAGCACCTACACCGAGCAGGGTCGGCCACCGGGACCGTCGAACTACGTGAACCTGATCCAGCAGCGGGCCACCATGCGCGGCTTCCTGGCCTTCGACGACATCCCCCGGTTCCCACAGATCGGCGAGCAGCTGCGCGCCTGGCACCGGGCGGGCGACCTGGTCGTCCGGACGGAACGGTTCCACGGCCTGGAGCGCTGCGTCGACGCCCTGAACGCCATGTTCACGGGCGCCAACACCGGCAAGATCGTCGTCCTGCCCTGATCTCAGCGGTCGGCGCGGAGCACCGAGCGGGCCGCGTGCAGACCGCAGAGTCCGTGGACCCCCGGGCCCGGCGGCGTCGAGCCGCTGCAGATCCACAGGTCCGTGCCGGGGACCCGGTAGGGATCCACGGCGAAGGTGGGCCGGAACAGGATCTGGCGCAACTCGGTGGCGCCACCGTCGATGGATCCGTCGACGTCGTTGTCGTTGTAGGCGGCCAGGTCGGCGGGAGCGGTGACGTGCCGCGCCAGCACCAGGTCGCGCCACCCGGGGGCGAACCGCTCCAGTTGCGTCTCGATCGCGTCGGTCAGGTCCACGGTGCAGCCGGCCGGCACGTGGCAGTAGGACCACAGCGTGTGCCCCCCGTCCGGGGCGCGGGTGTCGTCGACGATCGACTGCTGCGCGACGAGCACGAACGGTCGCTCGGGCAGGCGGCCCCGCCGCACCGCCGCCTCGGCCGCCGCCACCTCCTGCCAGGTGCCGCCCACGTGGACGGTGGCCGCCCGGCGGGCGTCCTCGTTCGTCCACGGCATCGGACCGCTGAGCGCGTGGTCGAGCTTGAAGACCGCGTTGCCCCGACGGAACCGGCGCCAGGACCGTCGCACCCGGACCGGGACGGCGTCGCCGACGATGCGCTCCACCTGCCACGGGGTCGTGTCGAACAGCGTGGCCCGACGCGGCGGCAGGTCGGCGAGCGACCGGACGGGCACGCCGCACTCGACGACGCCGCCCAGCGACTCGAGCCGGTCGACCAAGGCCTGCGTGAGTTCCCCCGACCCACCCCGGACACACGGCCACCCGGCCACGTGACCGGCGGCGGCCAGACCGACCCCCACGCTGGACGAGAGGGGCCAGCCCAGGTCGCTGCTGGCGTGGGCGGCGATCCCGGCGAACAGCGCACCGGCCCGGGGCGAGTCGAGCCACCTCGACACGGTGGTCGCCGGAGGGAGTGACCGGACCCCGATCGTGCCGGTCGCCACGGGATGGGCCAGCCCCCGAGTGGCCGGTCCGAGCACGTCGCGCTCGATGGTCGGCCAACGATCGACCACGGGTGCCAGCAGGCGACGCCATCGGGGTGCACCGTTGGCCGTCGCCGTCCGCTCGACGCCACGGAGCAGCACACCGGCGGTGCCGTCGTCGAGCGGGTGCGCCAGTTCGACCTCGGGTTCGCACCACTCGACCCGCACGCCGTGCCCCATCAGGAACGACCCGGCTGCGGCCATCGGGTGGATCGCCGAGCACACGTCGTGGAGGAAACCGGGGAGCGTCAACTCGGCGGTCCGGGCCCCACCCCCCGGCGTCGACGACGCCTCCAGCACGAGCACCGACCGGCCCGCCTCGGCCAGGACGATCGCCGCGGCCAGTCCGTTGGGCCCCGAGCCCACCACCACCGCGTCGTAGGACGTCACTCGTTCCGACCCGGACGCCACGACCACACGCCCGCATCCTCCCACCCCGGGGTCAACCAACCCGGGGTCAACCACCCCGGGCGGAGCCGGTACCCTCCGGCGGCGTGTCCCGCAGCCACCCGACCCTCACCGTCGCCACGGCGAACGTCAACGGGCTCCGGGCCGCCGCCCGCAAGGACATGGCGACGTGGGTCTCGGGTTGCGGCGCCGATGTCGTCACCCTGCAGGAGGTCCGGGCACCGGACCAACTGGTCGAGGACCTCGTCCTGCAGGTCTTCGGAGACGGTTGGCGGGTGGCGCACGCAGAGGCCACGGCCAAGGGGCGCGCCGGTGTGGCCATCGTCAGCCGACTGCCACTGGAGCGAACCGACGCCGGTGATGACGAACCGTCCTTCGCCGGCACCGGGCGCTGGCTGGAGGCCGACGTCGCCACCCCCGGCGGCACGCTCACCGTGGTCTCGGCCTACGCGCACACGGGCGACTCCGAGGATCCGATCCGCATGGCCGAGAAGCTGGCCTGGTTCGACGCGGCCACCGAGCGCCTGGAGGGCCTGCGCGCCGATGGGCGCCACGTGTTGTTCACCGGCGACCTGAACGTGGCGCACCGTGATGCCGACCTGAGGAACTGGAAGGGCAACCGGGGCAAGGCGGGCTGCCACCCCGACGAGCGGGCCAGGTTCGACCGCTGGACCGATGAGCTCGGTTGGGTCGACGTCGCCCGGGCGCTGTCGAACGACGGGCAGGTCCCCTACACGTGGTGGTCGTACCGGGGGAAGGCCTTCGACAACGACGCCGGCTGGCGGATCGACTACCAGTTCGCGACCCCGGAACTGGCTGCGACCGCGAGCGCGGCCCGGGTCGACCGCGCCCCGAGCTACGACCGGCGCTGGTCGGACCACGCGCCGGTGGTGGCCACCTACGCACCCTGAGGCGGCCGGGCCGTCAGGTCGAGTGGAGCGTGAGCGGGACCTGCCGGTCCGAACGGGCGAGTCGAGCGACGGGGCCGGCCGCCACGCGTCCGACGGGTCGCCTATCCCCGGGCCAGGTCCTCGGCGACGATCCCCAGGATCTGGTCGGCACCCGACACCGCGACGAAGTGTCCGATCCCGTCGACCGGGTGCCAGACACCACCGGGCATCTCGTCGCAGACCCGTTGGTTGATCGGAGGCGGAACGAGCCGGTCCGACATGCCCTGCCAGAGGTGGACCGGACGGGTGATGGTGGCGACGTCGAAGTCCCACTGCTCGTAGAGCACGGTGGCGTCACGGACCAGGCCGTCGGCTCCGTGGGCGAAGCACTCCGCGGTGCAGTCCAGGAACGCATCCTCCAAGCCGGGTCGGTCGAGCACGGTGGCGTCCTCGGGACCGACCGCCTTGCGCAGCGAGCGGGCGAATGCCGTGCGCCCGTGCACGGCGCTCCACTCCAACAGGTCGTACATGAGCCGGAAGCCCGGATGGAAGTGAAGCGCCAGTCGCCCGCCGAGCGCATCGACGGTGTCCTGGTACTCAGCGGCCCAGTTCGCTCCGAACGCGCCGTAGCTCCCCCCGGCGATCGAGGTCACGTGGACGAACCGTTCGGGCGACCCGTAGGCGGCGGCACCCAACGCCCAGGGGCCACCCTCCGACCACCCCGTGACGGCGAACCGGTCGGCCCCCAGGTGGTCGGCCAGCGCCTCCAGGTCGGCGGTCCACCCGGCGTAGGTCCGCTCGCGTTGTGGCGAGGACTGTCCCTGACCCGGTCGGTCGACCCCCACCAGCCGCAACCCGAGCGAAGCGGCCGCGTCGGCCAACAGCGCGACCTCCCACCGGCAGCTGGGTCCGCCGTGGTTGTGCAGGACGAGCGGACCGTCGGACGCACCGACCGCGAACGCGGCCAGCTCGCGTCCGTCGCTCAGCGTGCAGCGGATCTCCTCACCCTCCACCATCGGTCCCCCCGTCGCGGCCAGGAACCCGATCCTCGCACCTCCGGACCGGCGGACTCGGGACCTCGGTCCCTGTCGACGCCCCGGGTGGGGGCGATCCATCAGGTCAGCGTGTGGGATCCGCACACGCGACCGAGGACGCCGACAGCGACCCGACGAAGGAGCGAACAGCCGATGGTCGAGCACCACAACGGACAGGGCGAGTTGGTGGCCCGCAAGGGCGACCGCATCGTGATCAGCGGTCACCGGGTGGGCGAACGGGAGCGACGGGGCCTGATCCTGGCGACGCACCCGGGCGGGGTCCCCCCGTTCACGATCGAGTGGGACGACGAGGAGGGCGAGCGACTGTTCTTCCCCGGCAGCGACGCCCACGTCGAGTCACACCACCCGGATCCGGATCCCGACGACACCGCAGCCGGGGCCGACCCGCCCGTCAGGGACTGAGGCGGGCCCCGCCGGCCGCACCGCCGGCGCGGCGAACCCGCTTCGGCCCGACTCAGTGGTGTCCGGCGGCCGGGGTCCGGCCGAAGGGCAGCCGGGCCACCACGAACACGATCAGTCCGCCGACCACCAACCCGACGAGCGCCGATGCGGCCGTGTTGACGAGCCACGCCAGGACCCCACCCACCGCCGGGGCACCGGCCACCAGGTCCTCCAGCTCGTGCACCAGGTGGTACGGGCCGCTCCAGCCGAGTTCGTCGGATCCGGCCAGCAGAATGTGGCCGCCGACCCACAACATCGCCGCGGTCCCGACCACCGACAGCCACGACAACAGCTTCGGCATCCCCGTCACGAGCGTCCGACCCACCCGCTGCGCACCGGGCGATGGACGGGCGGCGAGCCGCAGCCCGACGTCGTCCATCTTCACGATGAGCGCCACGACCCCGTACACGACGACGGTGATGAACACGCCGACGACGGCCAGGATCACACCGCGGGACACCACGGGCTCCTCCAGGACCTCCTTCAGTGCGATCACCATGATCTCCGCCGACAGGATGAAGTCGGTGCGGATCGCACCCCGCACGGTCCGGGACTCTGCCTCGGGTCCCGCCTCGACCGACGGTTCGTCGTGGTCGTGGTCGTCGTGGCGGAGCGCGTGGACGATCTTGTGCGCGCCCTCGTAGGCCAGGAAGCACCCGCCGAACATGAGGATGACCTCGACGACCACCGGGGCGACCTCGCTCAACAGCAGCGCCGCCGGGAGGATGATCAGCAGCTTGTTGCGGAGCGAACCCAGCGCGATGCGCCGGATGATCGGAAGCTCACGGTCAGCGGCCAGCCCGTGGACGTAGGCAGGGGTGACGGCGGTGTCGTCGACCACCACACCGGCGGCCTTCACGCTGGCCCGACCAGCGGCCGCGCCGACGTCGTCGAGGGACGCCGCAGCCAGCTTGGCGAGTGCCGCCACGTCGTCGAGCAACCCGACCAGACCGCCTGCCATGTCGCTCCGCCTCCTCGGTGGATCCGTCCCTGCGAACCCTAACGGCCCGCCTCCGCCCCGCCCACGGTCGGGGATCCCGCCGAGAGGACGACGCCGCGGATCGGCACTGCGCCGGGTCGCTCAGATGGTCAGAGCGGTGAAGGTCCCATCCGAGGGGAACGCGACCAGGCGGGACGACGAGAAGTCGGTCGAGCCCAGGTCGATCGAGTACCAGAGCGGGTCGTCCTTGGTGTTCACCAGGTACTGGTGACCGGTCAGATTGCTCACCGTCGACCACATGGTCATCTCGGGCATCACGACCTTCGGGGAAACGTCCTCCTGGACGGTCCCGGGCACGATGTCGAAGTTGTGCAGGATCCGCACGCAGTCCATGAGCAGGGCCCGCTCGTCGGCCGGCTGCTGGGCGAAGCGGACGTCGGTCAGCACCCGGATGAACCGGGAGGGCGAGCTGCCGTCGCCGGGCAGTCCGGCGAACCCGGAACCCTGCCCGAGCGGCGAGAACGTCCGTCCGCCGATGGTCACGTCGGCCGGGACGTGCGTGGACGGCGACAGGTGGTTCGCCACGTTCGTCAGGTGCCAGTCCAGGTACGGCGCGTTCGTCGCCACCTGGACAGGGTTGTCCGACACGACCATGCCGTCGGGGTGGAACTCGACCACCGCACAACCGGAGGTGTCGTGGAGGATGATGTGCGTCGGGAGCGGCACCGGGATCTGCGGCGGCGTGAAGTCGACGACGTTGCAGGTGCCGATCGCCTCCTTCGCCTCGGCGACGCTGGCACAGGTGCCCAGCAGGAACGCCAGCGTCTCGATCACCCCGATGTCGGAACCGTCGTTGCGGGGCTGGGCGAACGTGCAGTGGCCGGGCATGTAGAGAAGGTGGCCCGACAGCCCCGCGGTGTTGGTGCCGTCACCGAGCCACTGCGGCTCGTAGGCGCCGATGCCGACCACCCCGTACCTTCCGGTCCAGGACTTCCCGCCCTTCACCGCGCCGCTCGCACCGGCGTACCCGGACGCGACCACGCTCAACTGCCACGGCAGCACATCGGGGAACTCCATGGTTCGCCCCACAGCAACGCTGCCGTCCGACGCCTGCTGGTGCTTGAAGTTGGTGCACACGGTCCTGACCTCCGATGGGATGGGGGGAACCGGCGCCGATGCCGATGCCGGGAGCCATGATCACCGGAGGCTGGTGCACCCGCAACCCGCTCCGAGCGTTGAGCGCTGATCAGGACCGGACCACGAACAACTCGGAGAGGCGCTGCTCGATCCAGGCCGAGACCGTGACGGCGCCCGCCGGGGTGTAGTGCACTCCGTCGTCGCGCAGGTCGGGCCGGTTGCAGTCCGGGCCGCAGACCACCTCGGCGGCGTCCAGCAGCCGCGCCCGTACGCCACCGTCGCGGACGATCCCGACCGCGGCGTCGACGGCGCTGCGCAGCGCCGGCATGCGCCAGGCGGCCTCGGTGGGCTGCGTCTCGACGGGCTTGCCCGGCGCCGTCTCCCAGGCCGGGGCCTGCACGACGACGACGACCTCGGCCCCGCCGGCGCCCAGGATCCGCATCGCCTCGGCGTGCGCACCCGACATGGCGAGGTTCCACTCCGGTGAACCGGCCACCACCCGACCGGACCCCAGATGCCGGTCGTAGGTGGACCAGGTTCCCGTGTGCCAGACCACCACGTCCGGGTCCCACCGACCCACTGCGTCCGCCCAGTCGGTCCGCCAGTCGCACACCGGTGGCGTTCGGACCCGACCCTCCCGAGCGCTGACCCGGTCACCGGGCGCCGGGTCGCAGCCGTGGCGCGACTGGTCCCAGACCACCGAGGAGCCCGGTCGGAACGCCGTGGCGAGCGAGTAGGCCACCGAGTCACCGACCAACAGGATCCTGGTCGGCCGACGCTCCCCGACCGTGGCGAAGCGATCCGAGATCGCGCCCGGCCACAGCGCCGGCTCCGCACCGAGCACCAGGTTGGCGGGGTCCTCCCCCGCCATGGCCCGCAGGTGCAGGCCGGCGTCCAACTCACGTCGAGCGTCCGGCTCCATGGCGACCACGATCGGCACACCCGCGGCGGCCGAGGTGATCCGGCCCCACAGCTCCGATGCGAGCCGCTCCGGGGCGGCGACGTCCATCGGGTTGGTCGCCCGGGGGTGGAACGGGGCGACCGAGGCGAACGCCGCCACCATCGCCGCCGTGCCCGCACTCGGTGGTGGCGGCGCCAGGTCGGCACACGACGCAGCGCCACGACAGTCGGGATGCGCGTCGACCCGGACCGCGAAGCGCCCGTCGCGCTGCAGTTGCTCGGCGACGAGCCCGGCGGTGGCGTCACCCCAGACCATGAGCTCGATGGGCGCCGGGGCGGAGGCCACGACCGGTGCACCACCTGCCGACACGGGATCCCGTGGCGATGCTCCGGCCGGTGCCGCGGCGTCTGGTGGTGGAACGGCCGGCACCGCGGGCGGTTCGGCGCTGCGGGGGCCCGCCGCGGCCTCGGCCCAGTCCGGGCGATCGGGGTCGGGGAGCGCAACGGCGAGGAGCGCCACGACGGCGAGTGCCCCCGTGGCGCCGAGCACGAAGGTCCGCTCCGCCAGCGCTCCGGCCCGGAACCGATCCTCGACCAGTCGGTGCGACGCCTCGGCCGCCACCGCGGTGGCGCCCAGCGCGACGAGCACCCACCACCCGCCGAGTTCCCCGACGAGCACGAGCAACGGGAGGTGCCACAGGTAGATGCCGTAGCTGCGCCGGCCGGCCCACTGCAGCGCTGCGTTCCCCGAGACGGGTCCCGCCACCTGCGACCGGGCCGCGGCTGCGACCACGAGCGCTGCGGCAACTGCGGTCAGCGCCCACCCTCCCATGGCGAACCACTCGAGCGTCGGTCTCCACCCCACGATCACGGCGACGACGGCCGCGCCGGCGAGCGCCGTCGACGCCGGTCCGAGGAGCCGACCGAGACGCCCGGGCGCGTCCCAGCGCGACCAGCTGACGACCGCCAGCATCACCCCGGCCGCGGCTGCGACCGCGCGGGTGTCCGTTCCCATGTAGACACGGTTGATCGATGCACCCGAGGTGACGAGGTGGCGGGCGAGCAGGACGGACACCAGCGCTCCGACGGCCGCCACGACTCCGAGCGCCACCCGGGTGCGGGCGTGGTCGCGCCGGGTGGCCCACCACACGAGCGCCACTGCGGCGAATGTGAACAGGTAGAAGTGCTCCTCGACCGACAACGACCACGTGTGCTCCAGCGGATTGCGTTGCGCGAACGCTGCGAAGTAGTCGCCGTCGAACTGGGCGACGTTGGCGTGCAGCGCCACCGCCCCGAGCGCGGTGCGACCCAGGTCCGGGTGGACGTAGGCACCAAGGGCGGCGAGCCCCACCACGACGGCGACCATGCAGACGAGCGCCGGCGCGAGCCGCCGCATGCGACGGACCAGGAAACGTCGACCTCCCGGCTCGCCGGCCCGGTGGAGTCCCTCCAGGAGCAGCGTCGTGACGAGGAACGTCGACAGGACGAAGAACACGTCCAGGCTCACCGGCGCCAGCGGGAACCAGTCGGGATCGGCGTGGTACGCGACGATCGACACCACGGCGACCCCTCGGAGCGCGTCCAGGCCGGGGCGGTGCCCGAGGCGTCCGGCTGCCGCACGCCTCGTCGGGGTCGGTGCGATCAACAGAACCCAAGTCTCGGGGCCGTCCGGACCGGTTGCAAGGCGGGCAGACCCGGCGGTGCGCCCGATTCCGGGGCCCGGTCGGTGCCGGATGCCGGTTCAGCTCACCCGACAGGGCGCGACGACGAGCACCGTCTCGGGGATGCCGAGTGGGTTGCCGGGGGCGCAGGCCTCACCGGTGGTGTCGAGACGGACCCACGACCCGCCCTCGGCCCGGAGCAGGTACGCCGAGTCGAACTCGGGGTTCGCCTCGGCACCCGCCGCGAAGCCGTCGCTGCACCGGTAGGTCCGGACCGTCGCAGGAGCGATGGCCGAGCCGATCGCCGACGCCGTGCAGGGAGCGCTGGTCGTGGGGACGCTCGTCGACGTCGGCACCGGTGCGCTCGTCGGAGGAGGGTCGTCGCACACCTGCTCACCCTTCGCCGATGCGTCCCTGAGGGCCGCGAGCGTCTCGGGGCCGGGCTCGCCGTCGACCGTCAGCCCCCGCGCCTGTTGGAACGCCACCACGGCGGCATCCGTCCCCGGGCCGACGACCGGGTCACCGGGGCCGGAGTAGCAGCCGACCGCGGCCAGCTCGGCCTGCGTCGTCTCGTCGAAGCTCACCGTCTCGGGCGCCTCGACGGTGTCGCCGGACGTGGTGGCCGTGGTGTCCCGCGACTCGGACGTCGAGCAACCGACGAACAGCGCTGCCACCGCGAACAGCGCGAGGAGCCGGGCACGTCGGCGAGCGACCATGGGGCACCCTACCGATCCAGCGGTGGCTATCCCGTCACGACCGGGCCACAGCGCACCGGCTTGGTGTCCCTGGCCTCCAGCGCACCCGGCGAGCCGTCAGCGGACGCCCGGTCGCTCGCAGGCGCCTCGGGCTTCGAGTTCCACTCGTCGGGGACGGCGGACGGGTTGCTCTTGTTCCACTGGGTGGTGTTCGCCTGCGAGGCGAAGTCCGCGTCGAACGTCTCCTGGATGAGGTTCACCACCTGCGTGTCC
>CAIYGQ010000304.1 GCA_903925745.1 uncultured Actinomycetes bacterium
CGATCTCACGTCGTGCCGTCCCGCACGATCTCACGTCGTGCCGTCCCGCACGATCTCACGTCGTGCCGTCCCGCACGATCTCACGTCGTGCCGTCCCGCACGATCTCACGTCGTGCCGTCCCGCACGATGGCCGCAGCGACTCGGAGCATGAGCACCGTTCCCAGGAACAGTCCCCCCGCGCCGAGCAGCACCAGGAGCCGGGTGTCGCCACCGAGCATCGGGCCGACCTCCAGACCCATCGCGATCACCGAGACCACGGCCAGGACGGCCCCGATGAACGCCATCGTCGCCCGGTTCCACAGTGTCCGCTGGAACCGGTCGTCGTCCTCGGCCTGCACCGTGCGGATCTGCAGTGAGCCGCGGGACGCCAACGCGAGCGTGCGGGCCACGTCGGCGGGGAGCCGCCGCAGCACCGGCAGCTCCTCCAGCAGCGCCTGCTGGATCATCTCGTTGGGGTCACCACCCTGCTCGTCGGCCGCCCGTTTCGCCAGGTCCTTCCCGGCGGCCACGACCGAGAAGCCGGGGCTGAGCACGCCCAGCGTCCCGTCCAGCGTGACGAGGGCGCGCATGAGCACGACCAGGTCGCCGGGCAGGGAGATGTCGAACTCGCCCAGCACCGGGATCAGGTCGGACAGCGCACGGACGTCGACACCGCCCCCCGGTGCGACGTTGTCGGTGAGCAGTCGGGCGAGCGCCCGGTCCAACCGATCGCGGGACACGTGGGCGCCCACGTCCGCGACGCGCTCGACACCGTCCCGCAGCAGGCCCGCGTCACCCCGGACGAGCGCGATCAACATGTCGACCACCGCCTGCTCCTGGATCGAGTCCAGACGGCCGGTGGCCCCGAAGTCGATCATCGCCAGCGAGTCGTCGTCGAGGACCATCACGTTGCCGGGGTGGGGATCGGCGTGGAACACGCCGCGCTCGAGGATGTTCGTGATGTTCACCGACAGCAGTTGCACGGCGAGGGCGTGTCGATCCAGTGACCGTTCAGCTCCGACCTCGGAGAGGGGAACGCCGTGGAGCCGCTCCTGGACGACGACCCGTCGTGAGCACAGCTCGGCGAAGACGGCGGGGACGCGGATCGGCGAGTCGTCGGCCACCGCCATGTCGTGCATGAACGCAGTCGCCCGGGCCTCCTGGGTGAAGTCGAGCTCGGAGCGGAGGCTGCGGCCGAACTCGTCGGCCAGCTGGGCGACACGCAGGTCCCGGCCGGTGACGGTGCGGCGTTCGGCGAGCCGGGCCAGCTGTCCGAGCGCCGCCAGGTCGCGCTCCATCGCGACCTGGATCCCGGGCCGCTGGACCTTGACGACGACCTCGTCGCCCGTCGCGAGCACGGCGGTGTGGGTCTGGCCGATCGAGGCCGCCGCGAGCGGCTCCCAGTCGAAGCTCGCGAAGACCTCCTCCACCGGGCGACCCAGCTCGGCCTCGAGCACCGTCCGCACCTGATCCGCCGGGAACGGAGCGGAGCGGCTCTGCAGGCGACCGAGCTCCTCGCACACGTCGGCCGGGAGCAGGTCGATGCGCGTCGCAGCGATCTGGCCCAGCTTGATGAACACCCCGCCCGCCTCCTCCAGGGCCTCACGCAGGCGGACAGCCGCAGGGTCCAGCTCCTCGTCGTCGTCACGTCGGCCGCTGACCCGGCCGAGCAGCTGATGGCGACGGAGGATCCCGACGAGCTCCCGGTAGCGGCTGATCGGGGCGAGCTTGGCCCGCACCCCGGACACCGGCCGGGGAGCTGCGACCAGGCCGGCGCGGTCCCCCCGGGCCAGGGAGCCGGGCGGAGCCAGCAGGTCCAGGCCGACGAGCAGGGCCATCGTGAGCGGCACCGCCAGGACGGCGGCGAAACCTGCGAGCGAATCCTCACCCCAGTTCCAGTCCAAGAGCGCGCCGGTGACGAGCAGGGCGACGACCCAACCGAGGACGCCGGCCACGACCGTCTGCAGCCAGCCACGACGGACGCCGAGGAGTCGGACCCCGACGAAGGTGGCGGCGACGGCGACCAGGAAGCCGGCGACCAGCGCCACGACGTCGCGGAGTCCCGAGGCGGTCGCCAGGATCACGATGCCGTCCCGCCCGGCTCGACCCCGACGGCCAGGTTCCAGATCATGGCGAGCAGGTGCCCCAACGCCGCACCACCGACGACGTCGAGGGGCAGGTGGGCGCCGACGTGGATCCTGGCGAAGCCGACCACCGGCGCCAGCAGCCGCAGCAGCAGGCCCGGCCCACCGGGGAGCGCCGGCGACGCGACCCCCGCCGTGGCGAAGGCGACCGTCGCGTGGCCTGAGACGAACCCGAAGCCGTCGCGCGGGGTCCCCCACCGGAGCACGACGCCGTCGAGCTCGTCGTCCGGTCGACCACGGCGCACACCGTCCTTCACGACTGTGGCGAGCCGCCAGGCGGTCACGCCCACCACGACGGTCCCGACCGCTGGCCGCCACGATCCGGTGCGCCGCCACACGAGGGCAGCGGCCACGAACGGCCCCCAGAGGGAGCCCAGCTGCATGGGGAGCCAGAGCGCCGCCTCGAGCCAGTTCGGGAGCCGGTTGGCCGCGGCGAACGCCCGACCCTCGGCCTCGGTGGTCCCCTGCCGGGCCAGGGCACCGGAGGCGACGAGCACCCCGGCGGCCAGGACGGCCTGGGCCAGGTCGGTGCCCCGCCGTGCCGCGCTGTCCGGAGGTGTCGGGAACTGCAGGTCGGTCACGGCCATCGGCCGGTCACCCTACCCAGCGACCCGGAGCCCCACCCCGTCCGACGGTTCGGCGGCCGATCCTCGGCCCCCGCCGGCGACCTCCTGCAGCGCCCGCAACGTCCCGGTCGCGTCCACCGGCCGGGAGAAGAGCCAGCCCTGTCCCTGACGACAGCCCAGGTCGACCAGGGCCCGTCGCTGCTCCTCGGTCTCGACGCCCTCGGCGACCGTCTCGATCCCCAGCGCGTTGGCCAGATCCAGCACGGCCCGGATCAGGGCCTCGCCCACCGGTTCGTCGATCATCGCGACGAACGACCGGTCGATCTTCAACACGTCGATCGGGAAGCGCTGCAGGTGCGAGAGGGACGAGTAGCCGGTCCCGAAGTCGTCCATGGCCAACCGCACCCCGAGCGCCTTCAACGCCTCGAGGCGGTGCTGCGCGGTCACCGGGTCGAGCGTGAGCGCACTCTCGGTGATCTCCAGGGTGAGCCGCTCGGGCGGCAACCCGGTCGACTCCAGGTGGGCGCGGACCCGGTCGACGACCCCGACGTCCTGCAGCTGACGCGGCGCCAGGTTCACCGCCAGCGTCGGCCGGTGCGGCCGATCAGGGAGCACCGGCCAGCCGGCGGCGTCGGCGCACGCCCGGTGCAGGACGTGGGTGCCGATCTCGTCGATCAGGTCGGAGTTCTCGGCGATGGGGATGAACTCACCCGGCGGCACCAGACCCTCCTCCGGGTGGTCCCAGCGAACGAGCGCCTCCAGCGACTCGATCGTCCGCGACTCGAGGTCGACCACCGGCTGGTAGTGGACGACGAGCTCGCCCCGGGCCGCCGCGCCGCGCAGCTGCGAGTCGATCTCGAGGCGCCGCAACGCTGCGGTGTGCAGCTCCGCCCGGAACTCCTCGGCCCGGTTGCGCCCCGACCCCTTGGCGGCGTACATCGCGGCATCCGCGTTGCGGAGCACGTCGTCGACGGTGTCGCCCACTCCGGCGACGGCGATGCCGACGCTGGCGGTCGTGACCACGGTCCGCGACCCCACCGGCAGGGGCTCGGAGACCACGGCCAGGATCCGCTTCGCGATCTCGGCGGCGTCGTCCGGTGACCGCAGCTCCGAGACCATCACCGCGAACTCGTCACCACCCATGCGGGCGACGGCGTCCAGGTTCCGCACGCAACCACGCAGCCGCTCGGCGACTCCGACGAGCAGTTCGTCACCGACCGGGTGGCCCAGGCTGTCGTTGATGGTCTTGAAGTCGTCCAGGTCGACGAAGAGCACCGCCAGGTGCGGGTCCACCCCGGCGGTGCGCTCGAGTGAGCGGGCCAGGCGCTCACGGAACAACGACGTGTTGGCCAGGCCGGTGAGGGGGTCGTGCGATGCCTGCCGGGCGAGCTCCTGTTGGAGCATCCGGTGGGCCGTGATGTCACGGAAGCTCCACACCCGCCCCACGATCGACCCGCCGAGTCGACGGGGCCGCGAGTCGCGCTCGAGCACGCGGCCGTCGGCGAACTCGACGACGTCGTGGGTCTCCAGGTCCGGGTTGCGCTGCAGTTCGATGACCCGCGCCAGGAACTCCTCGGGATCCCGGAGTCGACCCACGATGTGCCGCAACGACCGGTGCTCCGTCGGCACGGAGTCGAACTCGGGACCCAGGCTCCACATCTCGAGGAACCGCTGGTTGCACAGGGTCACGTGCCCGTCCTGGTCGAGCACCAGGACACCCTCGGCCGTGGCGTCGAGCGTGGCCGCCAGCAGCGAGTTGGCCGCATGGAGCTGGGACTCCGCGTCCACACGACGGGCCACGTCGTGGATCGTCACCACGATTCCGCTGACCGTCGGGTCCTCCTGCAGGTTCGAGGCGTGCAGCGCGACGGGCAGCGTGCTCCCGTCCCGGCACCGCAACTCGGCGTCGAGGGCCTCCAACGGCGCCCCCAGCTCGAAGGACTCCGTGAGCCGCTCGACGACACCGACCGAGGACTCACCCAGCAGGGTGGTGAAGTGCACCCCCTCGAGTTCCTCGGGGTCCCACCCGTAGGCCCGGGTGATCGCGGCGGTGGTGGCGACCACGCACCAGTCCGAGTCCAACAGGACCATGACCGCCGCCGCGTTCTGCAGGATGGAGCGGAACAGGTGGTCGTCGCTCTTGGCGATCTCCCAACGGCGGCGGACCGTCAGGTCCCGGAGCGTCAGGGCGATCTGCTCGCCGAGCGACGCGCCGACCAGTTCGACGAGTCTCCAGCCGTCCGCGGTCCGCACCCGCATCTCGATCGGGGATCCGGCCTCACGACCCTGGATCGACTCCATGCACACCAGCGCCAGCCCGACGTCGTCGGGGTGGACCAGATCCAGTGCCGGGAAGCCGACCGAGTCCTCGAGGCGTCGGTCGAACATGCGCTCGGCGGCCCGGTTGCCCCAGACGACCTGGGCGGACGCGTCGACCACCACGATCGGATCCGGCAGCACCGCCGCCAGGTCTCGGAAGTGGTCGGGCGATCCGACCGGGTGCTCGGGCACCATGCTCCATCGGCCCGTGGCGCCGGTCACTGAACAATTCCTCGGTTGCCGGGACCGTGGAGGTCGTCGATCGGCCGCCGCGGCCCGCCGGTACGCTCCACCGGTGGCCCGGATCGCCTACACCATGTCCCGGTTCCCCAAGGTGTCCGAGACCTTCGTGTCCGATGAGATCGCGGCGGTCCGGGACCGGGGTGTGGAGGTCGACATCCTCCCGCTGATCCACCACCGCGACCCGGTCACGCAGCCCACCGCCGCCAGGTTGGAGACCGAGGCCCACTACGTCCGACCGTGGAGCCCGGCGGCCCTCGGCGCACTGGCCCGGTGGCTGATCCGGCACCCCGTCCGCACCCTCGGCGCCGTTGCGGGGGCGCTCGCCGGCACCGCGCGATCGCCCGGATTCCTGGTCCGGACGGCGGCGGTCATCCCGCAGGCCGCGTGGTTCGCCCGGCACTGCGACCGGGTGGGCGTCACCCACGTGCACGCCCACTTCGCCACCCACGCCACGACCAACGCCTGGCTCATCCGGCGGCTCACCGGGATCCCCTACTCGTTCACCGCGCACGCCCACGACATCTACGTCGACACCACGTTCCTGGAGCGCAAGGTGTGCGACAGCGCCGCGGTGGTCGCGATCTCGGAGTACGGACGGAACAGGATGGTGGCGTGCGCGCCCGACTGCGCCGACCGGATCCGCGTCGTCCACCTGGGGGTCGACCTGGCAGAGGCGTCGCTCCGGCGGGCACGTCGCGCCCGGCGGACCCACCATGCCGACGGTCCCGCCCGGCTGTTGTGCGTGGCCCGACTCGATCCCACCAAGGGACACTCGGTGCTGCTCGACGCCGTGGCCACGCTCGGCCGGGACGGCCGGGACGTCGAGCTCACGCTGATCGGTGAGGGCGACCAGCGGCCGGCGATCGAGGCGCAGGTGGTCCGACTCGGCCTGGCTCCCCGGGTGCGCCTGCTCGGCGCCCGGACCCACGACGAGGTCTTCGACCTGATGGAGGAGGCGGACGTGGTCGTCTCGGCGTCGGTCGAGTCCCCCGACGGGGACGCTGAGGGCATCCCGGTGACGCTCATGGAGGCCATGGCGATCGGGGTGCCGGTCGTCGCCACCCGGACCGCAGGCGTGCCGGAGCTGGTGGTCGACGGTGAGACGGGCATCCTGGTGGACCAGCACGACGCCCGCGGTCTGGCCGACGCCATCGCCCGGCTGCTCGAGGATCCGGAGCTCGCCGGTCGACTCGCCGCCGGTGCGACCGAGCGGGTCGGTGAATCCTTCGACCGCGACCGGGTGGTCGACGAGCTGCTGGAGATCCTGACGCCCCCGGGCTGAACCCGGCGCCGGCCGGTGGGTAGCCTTCCCCGGGACAGGACGTTCCGAGCGGAACGGAGGGAGAGGGACCATGGGATCGACGCGCGTGCGCGTGCTGACCGGAGTGGCGCTGGTCGTCGGCCTGCTGCTGGTGTCGGGCTGCCGGTGGGGTCAGGTGACCAAGGTGGTCGACGGCGACACGGTCGACGTGGACGGCGTGACGGTCCGGGTGCAGGGCATCGACACGCCCGAGCGCGGACAGTGCGGCTACCGGGAGGCGAAGGACCGGGTCGCGGAGCTGGTCTCGGGGCGACGGGTACTGGTCGCCAACGGTGGTGGTGACGTGACGGACCGCTACGACCGCCAGATCGCCTACATCCTCTGGGAGGGTCAGGACCTGGGCACCATCCTGATCCAGGAGGGTCTGGCCCGGGCCCGCTACGACGACCTGGACGGCTACGACCGACACAACCTCCAGGATCGCTACCGATGGCTGGACGCCGTGACGCCGAACCGCTGCGGCTGATCCGTCGGGAGCCCGTCAGTCCCGGAGGAGCGGGACGACGCCCTCCATCCACGCGGCCAGGGAGTGGTCCGATGGGGCGTCGCGGAACCACAGGATGAACTCCCCGCACCCGGCGTCGATGAACGCCCGGGCCTGCTCCGCCACCTGCTCGACGGTACCGACCAGGTTGTCGCGCCGGTACGTCTCGTGGTCGACACCACCCCACAGGTGGCCACCGTCGGGCGTGTCGAGCCAGGACTGCAGCTCGGCCTCGGACTCGACGATCAGGCAGTCGGGTCCGTGGGTCCTGACGATCGAGGCCGGATCCCGACCGATCTCACCGCAGTAGCGCTCGAGCAGCGCGGACTTCCGGACGAACGCATCCAGTCCGACCTGCCAGTTGGTGGCATCTGCGTGCCGGGCGGCGATCCGCAGCGTGACCTGCTCGCCGCCACCGCCGACCAGGATCGGAGGTCGGGGGGAGCGCAACGGCTGCGGTTCGCAGTAGGCGCCGTCCAGGTGGACGAATCGACCATCGAAGCTCACGGTCTCCTCGGACCACAGCCGGGGGATCACCTCGAGCGCCTCGGCGAGGAGCGTCAGGCGGTCGCGGTTCGACGGGTACTCGTAGCCGTAGGCGCGGTACTCGCGTTCGTACCATCCGGCACCGAGTCCCAGGATCAGGCGACCACCGGACATGACGTCGATGCAGGCAGCCTCCTTGGCGAGCAGCCCGACGTTGCGGTAGCCGACGCAGGTCACGAGCTGGCCGAGCTCGACCCGCTCGGTCCGCTGCGAGAGCGCGGCGAGCGTGGTGAACGCCTCCAGCACGTGGGTGCGTTCGCGGCGGGGCACGGTCTCGACGTGGTCGTAGACCCACACGTGGTCGTAACCGAGCGCCTCGGCCCGCTGGGCCCACGCCACGGTCGACGACCAGGCCCGCTCCGCGGGGACCCCCGAGTACTCGAGCTTCCACCCCTGGGGGACGAACGCACCGTGTCGGACCGGCTGGCTCATGTGAACTCCCAGTGCTGGACCTCCACCATCATGGGCAGCAGGTGGCGGACGTAGAACGAGTGCAGCCGCAGGACCCCGAAGTCGTCGACCTGGGGTGGGATGACGTCGATTCGCGGGTCGAGCGCCGCCCGGTCGGACACGCGGGAGTGAGCGGCCTCCAGGTCCTCGATCGATCCGACCGAGATGCCGAAGTGGTCCATGCGGGGCGTGCGCATCGGTTCCTCCTCGGCGTGGATGAACAGGAACTGGTCCCAGTGGCCGACGGCCAGGACGAGCGTGCGCCGATCGACGGTCTGGCTGTCCAGCTCCACCCAGCCGAGACAGGCTCCGTAGAACTCGCAGATCGCCTGCCGACCCGACGCGTCCAGCGCGTCGGCGGGCACCGACATCGCCACGTGGTTGATCCGGGGGATCCCGGCGGGGAACAGCCGCCCGGCCGTCTCGTCGTTCACGGAACCGCTCCGTCGGGCCGGTCACCCAGTTCGGGGCGGATCATCACCTTGCCGGCGTGTTCACCCCGGACGAGCCGGGATGCTGCGGTGGCGACCCCATCCAACCCGTACTCCACGGGGTCGATCAGCACGTCGCACGGGAGTCCACCCGACGCGAGCAGGTCGAGGGCCGTGTCGAAACCGTCCTCGTCGTAGACGAACGAACCGCACACGGACAGCTCGAGCACCACGGTCCGGTTCGGGTCGAACGAGGGCGCCTCCATGCCGGAGCCGACGAGCACCAGCCGACCACCACGCCGGAGCTGTTGGAACGCGAGCTCGATCGCCTCACGTCGTCCCGAGGTCTCGATGGCGACGTCGACGGCCTCGGGCGCGATGGCGTCGACCTCGGCCATGGAGAACGTCGGCAGGTCGTCCGGGTGGCGGACGGCCGCGACCCCGGTGGCCCGGGCCAGGTCGGCCCGGGCGGGCGCCGGTTCGACCACCACGACCCGGTGACCGCGCCGGACGAGCACGGCGGCGGCCAGGGCGCCGATGGGACCCGCACCCGAGACGAGCACCTCGTCGCCGTCGCGGACCCCGGCCCGGCTGATGGCGTGGAGGGCCACGGCGAGCGGTTCGACGATCGCCGCCGTCCGCAGGTCCAGGCCGGGGGGAACCGGGATCACGCTGTGGCGGTCGCGCACGACGTGCGTGGCGAAGGCGCCGTCGAACCTCCCGGTCATCCTGGACTGACCTTCGCACTGCGAGGGCTGGTGGGCGAGGCACGCCCGACACTCACCACAACGGGGCGCCGGTCCCCCGACGACGGGATCCCCGGGGGACAGCTCCACGCCCTCGCCCACCTCGACCACCCGACCGCTCCACTCGTGGCCGAGCACGTCGCCGGGCGTCCCCCACCCGTCCTCGATCAGGTGCAGGTCACTGCCGCAGACCCCGCAGTAGCTGACCTCGACCACCACCTGTCCCGGACCGGGCGGTGGCAGCTCACGGTCCTGGACGCGGACCTCACCCCGCCGCAGGTAGACCGCCGCCGGGACGGACCGTGGTGCCTGACTCGGCCGACTCACCCTGGGGTCCCTCCTGTGTCGTCCGAACGTGCCGCTGTCCGCACGCGTCCCCGGCGCCGTGCGCAGTTCGATCCCCCATCGTGGCGGGGCGGGACCGGTGTTCTGACTCAATGAACGATCCCGAGGGTGATCGTAGTCAGGGAGTTCTTGGTGTCGCCCCGGCGCGAGACCCGGACACCGCAGGGTCAGGTCAGCCCGATGATCGCCCCGAAGACGATGCAGGTCACCCCGATGATGGTCAGGTTTTCCGTCCTGACGGTGTCACCGTTCCTCCGCGTGGGCCGGCCCAGGTAGACCACCTCGGCGAGGAAGGCGACGCCCACTGCGAGCAGCACGATCGACCACGTCACGAGGAAAACCCTATCGACGGCGCCGCGGGCTCGGAACGGGTAGATCCCCCACCCGTGAGACGAAAGCACCGGAACCGGGGCACCGACGACTGCGCCGGGACCAGCCCGGCTTGGATGGCTCCGGGGGTGGGGCTCGAACCCACGACCCGCTGATTAACAGGTAGGCGGGGGTGTGCGCTGTGCTGGCGTTGGGATCCGCCAGCCCCTAACGGCCTACAGCCGCTTACTAATCGGAGCGCTGTGGGCCTCGTTAGGCGTCTCTACGCCCTCCCCGGCCTCGTCCGTCGGCTTCGAGCAGCCGCCGACGTCAGCGTCGCTCAGGACGGTAGCGGGCCGAAGAAAAGCGTCCCGCGGTCGGGGTCCACGACGTAGAACTCGCTGGGCTCGACGAAGGAGCCAGTTGCGCTCGACTGAGCAGTCGACAGGCGGCGCAACGTCGGACGCTGCCAGACCGCTGAACGACAGGTCTCCGGGAACTGGGAATCCGTCGGGTCAGTCACAGGGAGACCGTACAGCGCGACCGCCCGATGCGGTGCGGTCGCCTCGTCGGCCTCGTGCAGCACCCGGAGCGCCGCCCGGTAGCCGTCGTCCTAGGCTCGCTCGTAGAGGGCGTCGAGGTCGTCGTCGTCGTCGTCGATCATGCCGGTGATCGTGACGGACCCGGCCGGCGGTGTCGACGGGTAGGTGGACCCGGCGTAGCGTGCGATCCTGCTGTCACAGCCTGGAGAGCGAAGGGAACAGCATGAGCGATCGTCGAACCTACA
>CAIYGQ010000305.1 GCA_903925745.1 uncultured Actinomycetes bacterium
CTTCACCGCGGACCTGTCGCTCGGGCTCGAGGCGGCACACCGGCTCGACTACGGCGGCGTGTGCGTCAACGAGGTACCCACCTTCCGGGCCGACCAGATGCCCTACGGCGGCATCAAGGACTCGGGCAACACCAAGGAGGGCCCGGCCTGGGCGGTGCGGGAGATGACCGAGGAACGGATGGTCGTCATCCAGCGCTGAGCGCCCGTCCGGGGCGCCGTGCGCCCGGTCGCACGTTACGGTGCCCCCAGACCGAAGGGGGCGCTGCGTGGCACTGCACGAGGACGAGCTGTTCGCTCGACTGGACGGGTTCCGGTCCGGCGATCTGGACACCAAGGGCGGGCGGACCTGGGCTTACGTCTACGACCCGGGACGGGCGGACATCGACCGCATCGCCAAGCGGGCGCTCGTCGAGTTCCACGACACGAATGCGCTCGACCCCACGGTCTTCCCGTCGCTGCTGCACCTGGAGAACGAGGTGGTGGGTCTCGCCCGTGACCACCTCCGGGGCGATGACGCGGTCGTCGGCAGCTTCACGACCGGCGGGACCGAGTCGATCATGCTCGCCGTGAAGGCGGCCCGGGACCGCGCCCGGGAGCTGCGACCGGAGGTGACCCGGCCGACCATGGTGCTGCCCGTCACCGCGCACGCCGCGTTCCACAAGGCCGCCCACTACTTCGACGTGGAGGCGGTGTCGGTCCCCGTCGACACGACGACCTGGAAGGCCGACGTCGACGCCATGGCCGATGCCGTCGACGACCGGACGATCCTGCTCGTCGGCTCCGCCGTGTCCTACGCGCACGGCGTGGTCGACCCGATTCCCGAGCTCGGTCGGTTGGCGCTGGAGCGTGACGTGCTGCTGCACGTCGACGGATGCATCGGGGGCTTCGTGCTGCCGCACTTCCGGCGACTGGGCCGGGAGGTCACCGACTTCGACTTCTCCGTGCCCGGCGTGACCTCGATCTCCATGGACTTCCACAAGTACGCCTACTGCCCCAAGGGTGCCTCCGTCGTGTTGTACCGGGACGCCTCGCTGCGGCGACACCAGCTCTACGCCAAGGCGGCCTGGACCGGGTACACGGTGATCAACACCACGATCCAGAGCACGAAGTCCGGTGGCGCGCTCGCTGCGACCTGGGCCGTCCTGAACTACGTCGGCGACGAGGGGTACCTGGAGATCGCCCAGCGCACGCTCGACGCGGTCGACGCGATCCGTTCCGGAATCGAATCCGTGCCCGACCTGGAGGTCATGGGGTCGCCGGAGTCCAACCTGATCGCCCTGAGCAGCGACTCGGTGAACGTCTTCGACGTGGTCGACGAGATGCGCACCCACCGCTGGTACGTGCAGCCGCAGCTCGGCTTCGCCGGCAGCCGGGAGAACATCCACCTGTCGGTCGGTGGGGCCAGCCTGGCCCTGGTACCGGAACTGCTGGAGGACCTGCGCGCCGCGTGCGACGCCGCACGGGCCCGACCGACCCCGCCCGCCGACGACGAGATCGTCGCCCTCCTGCACTCGCTGGACCCCGCCACCCTCGGCCCGGACGAGTTCGACCTGCTGCTCGCCGGCGCCGGGATCGGTGGTGACGGTGCCGGGCCGGAGGTCCCGGAGCGGACCGCCGGGATCAACGCCATCCTCAACGTCTGCCCGCCGGAACTCGCGGAACGGGTGCTGGTCGAGTTCTTCAACCGGATCTTCGTCCCGCCGACGTGAGCGAACGACGCGGGGCCGCCGATCCGGCCCTGCCGCTGACCTACGACGAGTGCCGGGCCCGGTTCCGCCGGGCCGCGGCCGATGCAGGTCTGCCGGCTCGGCAGCGGACGATCAGCGCCCGCGGCCCCGAGGGCCAGCGGCTCTCCGTCGACTGGGTGCGATGGGGGCCACCGGAACCCCGGCACCTCCTGATGGTCCTGAGCGGCGTGCACGGCGTCGAGGGCTTCCTGGGCTCCGCGGTGCAGTGCGACCTCATCGGACGACAGGAGCGGCTGCCGGCCGCCGCCGACGTCGGGGTGCTCGTCGTGCACGCCGTCAACCCGTGGGGCATGGCGTGGTCGCGACGCGTGAACGAGTCGAACGTCGACCTGAACCGGAACTGGCGCCGGGACGACTCCGAGCCGCCGGCCAATCCCGCCTACGAGGAGCTCCACCCGCTGGCCTGTCCCGACACGCCCGGGTTGCCGCCCGTCGACGAGTTGGCCGGACGGGCGGCGGAGCTGCTCGAGCACCACGGGTACCCGTGGCTCCGGGACGGCCTCACCGGTGGCCAGTACACGCACCCCGACGGCCTCCACTACGGCGGCGCCCGCACGGAGGAGTCGAACCGCATCCTCGAGTCGATCCTGGGTGGGTTCGGCCGGGTCGAGCGGGCGTTCGTGCTGGACCTCCACACCGGCCACGGCCCGACCGGCGGGGTCACGCTCCTCTCGGACCGATCGATCGGCTCGGACCAGGACCGAACCCTCCGGTCGTTGTCCGAGGAGTGGACCGTCGAGTCCACGGCGGACGGACGGACCGGGTCGACAGGCAAGATCGCCAACGGGATCCGCGACTCGTTCGGCGCCGGGAGCGTCTCGACCTCGGCCGAGTTCGGCACCGTCGACGACCTGGAGCAGCTCGCCGCGACCTACCAGGAGCACTGGGTCCACCGGCACGGTGACCGGAGCGACGCCGACCATTCGGCGGTGGTCCGCCGGTACCGAGAGTGCTTCACCCCGGACGACCCGACGTGGGCGAGCAGGTGCCGGCGACAGGGGGCCGACGTCGTCGACCGCGCGCTCGACACCGTGATCGGCTGGGGTACCGCTGCGTCAGGGCCTGCATCGGGGTGATCGTGCCCGGGGAGAGATTCGAACTCTCACGGAGCGTGAGCTCCCGAGGGGTTTAAGCCCTCTGCGCCTGCCAGTTACGCCACCCGGGCATCGGAGGACGA
>CAIYGQ010000306.1 GCA_903925745.1 uncultured Actinomycetes bacterium
CGGGTTCGAGCACCGGCTCCGGTTCCTGCTCCGCCGGTTCGGGTACCGGCTCGGAGGCTGCGGGTTCGAGCACCGGCTCCGGTTCCTGCTCCGCCGGTTCGGGCACCGGCTCCGGCGTAGTGGTCGGCTCGGTGTCGGCCGGTTCCGCTCCCGTCCGTGCGACGACCTCATCGGCACCGGCGCCGGCCCCGTCGAGCGATGCGTCCAGGGTGACCGGGAGCGTTCGGATCATCTCCGGCGAGAGGTTGGACGGGTGGGCCGTGCGCACCCGCTGCACCACCCGACCGCGTTGTTCGACCAGCATCGTCACCAACACCAGGACGACCATGGCGCCCAGGATGACGCCGGCGGCGACCGGCACGCTCACGAGCGCCGTCCCTGCTCCGTGGCGCGATCGCGCCCGTGCGGTCGTGTCGAGTCGTCCGCCCTGCCCCAGAGCGGCAACCATGGTGACGTGCCCACGCCTGACTCCTCGTCGCCGACCGGGCCCGACGACCGCCTGACCCGGCGCGTCCTCGACGCCGCTGCGGCCGCTGGGATCGACCACGTGGGCGTCGCTGACGCTGTTCCCTTCAACGCTACGCGGGAGATCCTCGAAAAGCGAAAGTCGGAGGGCCTCCACGGGGGGATGGCCTTCACCTACCGGAACCCCGAACGCTCGACCGACCCGTCCCGCTCCATGGCCGGAGCCCGTTCACTGGTCGCGGCCGCCTGGCGCTACGCCGAGCGAGGCGCCGAACCCGAGGATGTCGAACCCGAAGACGTCGAGGGGGCCGAGGACGGCGGGGGTCGACCGGATGCCGGCGGACCGGTCGGCACGGTGGCGCGCTACGCCCGCGTCGATGCCTACCGGCCGCTGCGGGCGGCGCTGCAGGAGGTGGCCGGGCTCCTCCGCGCCGAGGGCCACCGGGCGCTGGTCCTGGCGGATGACAACTCGATGGTCGACCGGGCGGTGGCCGTGCGGGCCGGACTCGGGTGGTCCGGGAGGAACACGAACGTGCTCCTGCCGGACGAGGGCAGCTGGTTCGTGCTCGGGTCGGTGCTCACCGACGCGTGGTTGGTGCCGGCCCCGGCACCGCTCGACGACGGGTGTGGCACCTGTCGCCGCTGCCTGGACGGCTGTCCGACGGGCGCGTTGGTCGCCCCCGGCGTGTTGGACGCCCGTCGGTGCCTGGCGTGGCTCGTGCAGGTGCCCGGTTCGTTCCCCCGCGGGTTCCGGGTGGCCCTCGGCGGCCACCTCTACGGCTGCGATGACTGCCAGCTGGTGTGTCCGCCGAACCTGCGGGTCGGGGGACGCCGGGTCGTCTCCCCGACCCGGCCGGGTGTGATCGACCTGTGGTGGCTGCTCGAGGCGGACGATGCGTCGGTGCTCGCGGCGGTCGGTCACTGGTACATCCCCGGGCGCGACCTCCGGGTCGTGAGACGGAACGCCCTGATCGCCCTCGGCAACTCGGGGAACGCCGCGGTGGCGGACCCCGCGGCTCGTCGGCGCACCGAGGGCGTCCTGGCGCAGGCGCTGCGGGATGACGACCTCCTGGCCGAGCACGCCGCGTGGGCTGCGCTCCGCCTGGGACTCGGTCACCTGCTGGCTGCGCCCGCGATCGCCGATCGACCGGTCGTGGCGGTGGAGCTCGCGTGCTGGGAGGATGACCGACCGTGACGGAGCGAGAGACCGCCGCAGCGGCGAGGGCCCGGGTCGAGGCCCGTCGCGACCGGGACCGGGCCGAGCGTGACGCCAGGTTCGCCGAGGCGTTCCGGGACGGCGTGCCGGGTTCCTGGATCGTCCGTTCGTCCGTCGCCTCCAGCGTCGTCCTGACGGTGGTGACCGTGCTGGCGGCTGCGTGGCCCGACAGCTTCATCCGCCCCTTCTTCGTCGTGGCGTTGGTCTGGTTCGTCGCGGGCTGCGCCCTCTTCGTCGTCGACATCCTCGTCGCCGCCGGGCGCAGTCGGTCGGTCGACGTCGGACTCGGCGGCCTCTTCTTCCTGGCGGGTTCGGCGCCGCCGTCGGTGCGCGTGCCGTTGCTCGCGTCCCTCGTGGCCCAGGTGGTCGTGGTCGTGGCCGGAGCGGCGATCCGGCCGTTCACGCCGCTCGCCTTCGGGACGCTGGCCCCGGTGCTCGGCCTGGGGTGGTGCGGACTGTGGGCCGCCCGACACGGCGTGTTCCCGGAGCGGCGATCGACGGGCGGGGCGTGAGCACCCGAAGCGGCCCGACCCGGGTGGTCCTGTTCACGGGGAAGGGCGGCGTGGGCAAGACGACGACCGCGGCCGCCGCGGCAGTCCACCTGGCCGACGCCGGCCACCGGGTGGCGCTGACGTCGGCGGATCCGGCGCACTCGCTGGCGGACGCGTTGGGCGTGGCGCTGTCGAGCGACCTGCAGGAGGTCGTCCCCGGACTCGTGGCGCAGCAGCTCGACGCGCGTCAGCGGCTCGAGGAGCACTGGGGCGAGGTCCGCGAGTGGCTGCTCGACGTCTTCGACTGGGCGGGGGTCCGGTCGGTCGAGGCCGAGGAGCTGTCGGTGCTGCCGGGCCTCGACGACCTGGTCGCGCTCCTGGAGCTCCAGGAGCTCGGCGCCTCCGGCGACCACGACGTGGTGGTGGTCGACTGCGGCCCGACGGCCGAGACCGTCCGGTTGCTGTCGTTGCCCGAACTCCTCGGTTGGTACAGCGACCGGTTCCTGGGGGTCTCCCGTCGCCTCCACCGGCTCGCCCGCCCGGTGCTCGGGCGGCTGACCGACCTGCCCCTGGCCGGTGATGCCGTGTTCGCCGCCGGCGTCGACCTGCTGGACCGGATCGAGGCGGTGCGGATCGCGCTGTCGGACCCGGCGACGACGTCGGTGCGGCTCGTGGTGCAGCCCGAGCACATGGTGCTGGCCGAGGCGCGTCGGACGTGGACGTCGCTGTCGCTGTTCGGCTACCACGTCGACGGCGTCGTCGTGAACCGGGTCCTGCCCGAGGACGCGGACGCCCCGTTCCTGTCGGCGTGGCGGGCGACACAGGCTCGGCACCTGGAGCGGATCGGCACCGACTTCGATCCGCTGCCGGTGTTCCGCGCCGACCTGGCCGACGACGAGTTGTCCGGCGTCGACGACCTGCGTCGCCTGGCCGAGCGGACCTGGGCGGGGACCGACCCCTCGGCCCGGCTGGTGGAGGGCCGGCCGCTGCGGGTCGAGGACACCGACGACGGGCCGGTGCTCGTCGTCGCGCTGCCGCTCGCCGAACGGGACCAGTTGGACGTCGCCGTGGTCGGCGACGAGCTGGTGGTGACCCTGGGGGCGCTCCGGCGGTGCCTCCCGTTGCCGTGGGCCCTGCGGCGACGTGGTGTCGCCTCCGCGCGCCTGGTCGACGGCGAGCTCCGCGTCTCGTTCACCTCGACCGGCAACCCGACCGGCGCGACGAACGGCACCCCGGTCGGCACCTGACCGCGTGACGGGTCGCCGCCGGGTCCGGTGTGGTGCCGACCCGGGGGTGTCGGCCAAGATGCAGTGGTGAGCGAGTCCCGCGACCCGAACGGACCGGCCGACGGGCCACCGCCGTCCGGTGCAGCGGGTGTCGAGCACCTGCAGGCTGCGGGTCGTGAGTTCCTGTCGGCGGCCCGGTCGTTCCTGGACGCGGTCGAGGAGGTCGTCGAGGACCGGACACGCCTGGGTGACCTGGCCGAGTCGTTCACGGGGTTCCTGGGCGAGCTCGCCGATGCGGCCCGCGGGGATCGGACCCCGTGGGGTCGAGCGGTCCGGGTGGATGACCGCGTCCCGGCCGAGGAGGCCGTCGTCGGAGACGATCCGGAACCGTCGGTGGATCCAGGAGAACCCGATCCGCCCGGAGGGACCGAGGACGGTGCGGCCCGGCCGAGGACCGGCCGCGTCCGTCGCATCCCGCTCGACTGATCGTCGGTTCCCGGGCGGCGGCTCCGGAGGGCGGGGCACCATCCCGGACGCGGCTCCCGTCCGGGACGATCGGTGCTGGGACCTCACATTCCGCCGGCTGCTGCCGACGGGTCGGAGGCATGCACCTGATCCGACTGGACGGCGGTGGACCGGCCGGCCAGGACCTGTACTTCCACCCGAAGCTCACCGTGCTCCTGGGCGCTCCGAGCGACGTTGTCGCAGCGGTGGTCGACGCCGTCCGGGCACTCGCCGACCCCACCGTCGCCGCCCCCGCCGGACTGGTGGAGGTCGATCGAACCCTGGGTCCGATCCGACAGCAGGTCCCCGAGGGTGGACCTGAACCGTTCCTCGAGCTGCGGGCCGACCGTCGTCCGCCCCCGCTGCCCGGTGGGTCCCGGATCGGACCATCGGTCGGGGGGCCGGATCGTGCCGATGGTGGGGCGTCCGGGCCCGTGACCGGCGACCCCGGGGCGACGGCGCGCCGGACCGCCGCCGAACGGATCGGCGAACTGCGGGCCGAGCTCGACTTCGTGGAGGGCGAGCTGCGCGTGGCCCGGGAACTCGAGCAGCTCTCGCAGGCTGCTCCGGTGCTGGACCCGACCTCCCGCTCCGAGCTCGAGGCGGCAGCCGACCAGCTGTCCCTGGCGCTCCTCCAGGTCGAGCCCGGTGGGCGCAGCACCGAGATCGAGACGCGTCTGCGCGCGCTCGTCTCGGCCGCCGATGACGCCGCCGTTCGGGCCGAGGCGGTGGCGTGGCGGATCGACGAGGTCAGCAACGAGCTCGAGGGTGCGGCGCCCGAGGTCGACGGGTACGCAGCGGAGCGGTCCATGCTGCTCGCCGAGCTCGAGGTGTTGCGCGCCGAACTGGTGGCCCTGGACGCCCGGGGCGCCGTGGCTCCGGGGGAGCGGGAGCGCCGGGTCGAGCTCGAGGCGCGCGTGGCCGTGCTCCTGGCCGAACTCGGCTACGAGCACTACGCGGACCTGCTGCTGGAGGAACCCTCCGATGGTCGATCCGTCCGTCCGGACGGGGCACCTCGAGGCCGGCGGGACCGGGTGCTCGAGGCGCGTCGCCGCCTGCTCCGGGACGAACTCGACCGGCTCCGGGCCGAGCTCCCGGGCGAGGTCGACGGCCGGGCCGCGCAACAGGAGCGCCACCGACTCCAGTCCGAGGCGGCCGGGGTGCTGGGCGTCCCCATCGACGTCGTGGAGCGCCTGACGGTGGTCGAGCTCGCCGACCTGATCCGGCGTCGGAGCGGGTCGACCGTCGGCGACGGTGGACTGGCCGATGCACACGCCCGACTGCTCCGTTGTCTGGTGGAGCTCGGCGAGGCGCCCCCGCCCGGCACCGGCGATCCCGTCGAGGTGCTCGCCGTCGCCCGTGCGCTGCTCGCCGACGGTCGGCCGGCGAGCGATCCGGTGGGTCTGCAGCGCCGGGCGGCCGAACTCCGGTCGCAGCTCGCCGACCAGGAGCGTCTGCTCGATGTGTTGGTCGGCGCGACGGTCGACCCGGACCCCACCGGACTGGATCGGCCGGGATCCGGAAGCGTGTCCGGCGACCTGCCCGTCGGGGTGCCGCTCGCTGGTCGACTCGGCGGGGAGGGTCCGGCGGCGCGGGCCCTCGTCCACCGGGTCGCCGAACTCCGCGCGGCGCCGGGACTCCATCGACGTCCGTTGGTCATCGTCGCCGACGACGCATCCACCGACCTGGAGGTCCGGGTCCTCGAGGCCTCGGAGCAACTCCAGTGTGTGCTGGTCTGCCCGGTCGTCTCGCCCTCGTGGCGGGCCATCGGCGAGGATGCCGGGCGTGTCGTCGAATGGTGAGCCGACCGACCTGATCGGCGTCGACGTCGGCGGGACCAAGGCGCTGGGTGTTCGTCTGCGTCCCGGTCCGGGTCCCGGTGGGATCGTGGACCGCGTCGAGTTGCCGTCGGCCGCGGCCGGCCCCGATGTCGTCGAGGTGGTCGCACGGGTGGTCGATCGCCTCGTGCCGGACACCGTCGGCGCTCCGCCGCGGGCGCTCGGGGTCGGGTTGGCGGGGTTCGTGGACGGTGACGGGATCGTCCGCGCCGCGCCGAACGCGGCCGGGCTCGTCGACGTCGACGTCGTCGCGGCGCTGCGTTCACGAACCGGGCTGGATGCAGTGGTGGACAACGACGCGAACTGCGTGGCGGTCGCCGCCCACGAGTGGTCCGACCCTCCCGTCGACGACCTGGTCGCCGTGACGCTCGGGACGGGAATCGGTGGTGGAATCATCGTCGATGGCCGACTCCTGCGGGGGGCCCGGGGTTTCGCCGGCGAGCCGGGCCACGCGGTGGTCGATCCCGACGGTCCGGTGTGTCCCTGCGGACAACGCGGCTGCTGGGAGCGGTTCGCCTCCGGGAGTGCGTTGCGGGATGCGATCGACTCGGCGGTGCGCGCCGGGGACCTGGACGACTCGGCCGTGCCCGGTCGGACCGGTGTCGAGCTGGCTGCGGCCGTGCGTGCGGAGGTGCCCGGTGCGGGCGAGGTCCTGGACGCGTTCGCCGCCCGGGTCGCGCTCGGGGTCGCCGGTCTGGTGGCGGTGCTCGATCCAGCGGTCGTCGCGATCGGCGGCGGCCTGAGCGCGATGGGCCGGGAGCTCGTCGACACCGTGCGCCGTCAACTCGAGCTCCGGCACCGGGCGGTCCTGTTGTCCCCGGCGCCTCGGATCGAGCTCGCGCCCTTCGGCCCCGACGCCGGCGCGGTGGGTGCCGCCGTGCTCGCAGGCCGCCGGATCGCTCTGCGTGGTGGGTGACGCTGCAGCGTAAGGTTGCGGCGATGGACTTCCGCCGCATCAACCAGCTCCCCCCGTACGTGTTCACCATCATCGACGGGCTCAAGGTCGAGGCCCGGCGGTCGGGAGCGGACATCATCGACCTCGGTTTCGGCAACCCCGACCTGCCGTCGCCCGACATCGCGGTCGAGAAGTTGACCGAGGCGGCCCACAACGCGCGGAACCACCGGTACTCGGCCTCCCGGGGGATCCCGAGGCTCCGGGAGGCGGCCGCCGGCTACTACCGGCGCCGCTTCGGCGTGGAGCTGGACCCGGAGACCGAGATCATCAACACGATCGGGGCCAAGGAGGGCCTGAGCCACCTGATGTGGGTGCTGGTGCAACCCCACGACGCAGCGCTCGTCCCGGCCCCGAGCTACCCGATCCACATCTTCGCCCCGTTGTTCGCCGGTGCGAACGTGCGTGAGATCCCCCTGGGCACGGGCGACGAGTTCTTCGACAACATGCTCCGCGCCTGGGAGTACTCGCACCCGAAGCCGCGCGTGATCGTGTTGTCCTTCCCGCACAACCCGACGACCACGTGCGTCGACCTGGCGTTCATGCAGCGGGTGGTCGACTTCGCCCGCGAGAAGGAGGTCGTGCTCGTCCACGACAACGCCTACGCCGACCTGGGCTTCGACGGCTACCGCCCGCCCTCGATCCTGCAGGCCGAGGGCGCCAAGGAGGTCGCCGTCGAGCTCTACTCGATGACGAAGTCGTTCTCGATGGCCGGCTGGCGGGTGGCGTTCATGGTCGGCAACCGCGACGTCGTGGCCGCGCTCGCCAAGTTGAAGTCCTACCTGGACTACGGAACGTTCCAGCCGATCCAGATCGCCGCGACCGTGACGCTGAACGAGGCGACCGACCACCCGGCCGAGGTCAACGAGGTCTACCAGTCCCGTCGCGACGCCCTCTGTGGTGGACTCGAACGGATCGGCTGGGAGATCGAACCCCCGATGGGGACGATGTTCGCCTGGGCGCCGATCCCCGAGCCCTACCGCGACCTGGGTTCGGTCGAGTTCGCGTCGATGCTCGTCCGTGAGGCGCAGGTGGCGGTGTCCCCCGGGGTCGGGTTCGGCCCCGGTGGCGAGGGCCACGTCCGGTTCGCGCTGATCGAGAACGAACAGCGCATCAACCAGGCCGTCCGGAACCTGCGCCGGGCCCTGCCGAAGCTGGGCTGAGGGTCCCGGACCGGCGGGGCTCAGACGGGATCGGCGCCGATCCCGCGCAGGCAGAAGTCGGTCACCAGGTCGGCGATCGTCCCGGCGTCGACACGGCCCTCCTCGACCAGTGCATCGGTCATGGTCGTGGTCACCCCGAGCAGGCCCGAGGCCAGCGCCCGGCCGTCGCCGACCGGGATCCGCCCCGTGTCCATGGCCTCCTGCAGCTGGGCCATCGCGTCCCGGGTCAGGACCCGCTGGCCGGCGCGCACCGCTGCGGCGAAGGTCGCCTCGGTGCGGGCGAAGTCGACGAGTCGTCGCAACTCGCCGTGACCGACGGTCCACACCACGCCGGCGCGCACCCCCAGGGCGATGCGGCGGATCGGGTCGTCCACCCCGGCCGTCGCCCGCTGCTGTGTCCGTCGCAGGTCGCGCTGGGCGTCCTTCAGGATCTCCAGGAAGAGCTGCTCCTTGGAGTCGAAGTACCAGTAGAAGACGCCCTTGCCGACTCCCAGCCCGTTCACGATGTCGGCCACGGACGTGGCGTGGTAGCCGTCGGCGGCGAATCGCGCGGTGGCGAACTCGATGATCTGCGCCCGCCGCTCCTCGCCCCGGGCGGTGAGTCGCCGCGACGGGGTGGCGGACGTGGTCACTTTCGGGACGGTAGCAGTCGGTCCCATCCCGTCCGGGAGGGGCGTCCAGGCGTTCGACGGCCCGGCGGGCCGCGGAACCCGCGTCCTGTGGCCGCGGGTTCGACACGCGCGCGACACGGTCCCGACACGGGGCCCCACTAGGGTCCGCCCGTGCCCGCCTTCGTGCTCCGTGTCTGGCTGCCCGACCGACCGGGCGCCCTCGGCTCCGTCGCAGGCCGGGTCGGTGCCGTCCGCGGCGACGTCGTCGGCATCGACATCATCGAGCGTGGCGCGGGCCGAGCGGTCGACGAACTCGTCGTCGACATCCCCGATGCGGAGCTCCTGGACCTCTTGCTGCAGGAGATCGCAGAGGTCGACGGGGTCGACGTCGAGGACGTGCGGCCGCTGTCCGGACCGCCCGAGGACCCGGCCGTCGTGGCGCTCGAGGTCGCAGCCGCGCTCCGCGACGGGGCCGACCCCCGCGTGCTGGTCGAGGGTGCGGTTCGCCTGCTGCGCGCCGAGTGGTCCGCCGTCGTGGACGTTCCCGGCGCCCGTGTCGTCGCCGCCGTCGGCGAGGGCGTCCCCGCCGACGGGTGGCTCGCCGCCTTCGTGGCCGGCGTCCTGGCGGGTGGAGAGGAGCCGGACCTCGGCGAACTCGCCGTGGCGCCGCTCGCGTCCGGGCGGGGTGCGCTCGTGGCGGCCCGGACAGCGCTCCCGCTCCGGGGTCGCGAGCGGGCGGTGCTGCGTGGACTGGCGCGCCTGGCCTGAGTGGCGCCGCCGGGTCAGTCCGCGGCCCAGTCCTGCGAGCGCCTGACGGCCTCCTGCCACCGGAGATGCTCCGCATCGGCCCGGGACCGGTCCCCGCTCGGGTCGACGGTGGCATCCGAGGTCCACGTCGCCGCCATGTCCGCAGCGTCCGACCAGACGCCGGCCCCGAGTCCGGCCAGGTAGGCGGCCCCGAGCGCCGTCGTCTCCTGGATGGCCGAGCGTTCGATCCGCACGCCCAGCTGATCGGCCTGGAGCTGCAACAGGAGCCCCATGGCGCTCGCCCCGCCGTCGACGCGCAGCGATCGGATCGGCTCTCCCGACGCGGCCGACATCGCCTCCACCACATCCCTGGTCTGGAACGCCATCGACTCGACCGTCGCGCGTGCCACGTGCGCCCGCGTCGTGCCGCGGGTCACGCCGAGCAGGGCGCCTCGGGCCCGCGGGTCCCACCACGGTGATCCCAGCCCCGTGAAGGCTGGGACCAGCACCACTCCGCCCGAGTCGTCGACGGACTCCGCCAGCGGTCCGCACTCGGCGGCGTCCTCGATCAGGCCGAGCCCGTCACGGAGCCACTGGACGGCCGACCCCGTCGAGAAGATCGCCCCCTCGAGCGCGTAGTGGGTCACGGTTCCGCCCCCCGGGCGACCCAGCGCGGCGGCGGGGACCTCCCAGGCGACCGTCGTCAGGAGTCCCTCGGTCGGGTCCGGGCACGACTCGCCCACGTTCAACAGGACGAACGATCCGGTGCCGTAGGTGTTCTTGGCCATCCCCGGCTCGATGCAGGCCTGGCCGAACAGCGACGCCTGCTGGTCGCCGGCGATCCCGCTGAGCGGCACCCCCGCCGGCACCGGCAGGCCGTCGCAGGTCCGGCCGAACTCGCCGGCGGAGGGGCGCACCTCTGCGAGCGCACCGAGCGGCACGCCGAAGAGGTCGCAGAGCTCCTCGGACCACGTCCGGGAACGCAGGTCGAACAACATCGTCCGGCTCGCGTTCGACGGATCGGTCACGAACTCGCCGGTCAGGTTCCAGGCCAGCCACGAGTCGATCGTCCCGAGGGCCAGGTCGTCGTCCGCGTCCACGTCGCCGTGGCGGAGCAGCCACTCCATCTTGGACGCGGAGAAGTACGGATCGAGCACCAGGCCGGTCAGCTCCCGGATGCGCGGCAGCTCGCCGGCGGCGGCGAGTTCGTCGCAGCGTTCCGTGGTCCGCCGGTCCTGCCACACCAGCGCTCGGTGCCGGGGGGTTCCCGTCCTCCGGTCCCAGGCGACCACGGTCTCCCGCTGGTCGGTGATCCCGATGGCGGCCACCGGCTCGTCGAGTTGCGCCACGGTTGCAGCGAGCACCTCGAGTGTGGCGTCCAGGATCTCGGTCGCGTCGTGTTCGACCCAGCCCGGCCGGGGGAAGTGCTGGGTGAACTCCCGGTACGAGGAGGCCACGGGCCGGCCCGAGGCGTCGACGGCGAAGGCCCGCACCCCGGTGGTGCCCTCGTCGATGGCGATGACGACCGACATGGATCCGACGTTACCTGCCGCCGGTAGCCTGACCGGCGTGCGCATCGGTGTCCTGACCTCGGGCGGGGACTGTCCCGGGCTGAACGCCGTGCTGCGGGCCATCGTCCGCGTCGTCGAGCGTGACCACGCCGGCACGGTCGTCGGATTCCGCGACGCCTGGCGGGGGGTGATGGAGGACCGCTGGGAGACCCTCGACGTCGCCCGCTGCCGCGGGATCCTGCCGCGGGGCGGGACCATCCTCGGGACCTCGCGGATCCAGCCGTACGCCACCCCGGGCGGCCTCGACCTGGTCCGGGCGGCGGTGGACCGCCACCGGTTGGACGGGTTCGTGGTGATCGGCGGCGAGGGGTCGCTGAGCTGCGCCGCGGACCTGCAGCGTGATGGGGTCCCGTGCATCGGGGTGCCGAAGACGATCGACAACGACGTGGTGGGCACCGAACGCACCTTCGGCTTCGACACGGCGGTCGCCATCTGCTCGTCCGCCATCGACCGACTCCACTCCACTGCGGAGTCGCACGACCGGGTGATGTTCGTGGAGGTGATGGGTCGCCACGTGGGCCACATCGCGCTCCATGCCGGCGTGGCGGGTGGCGCGACGATGACGCTGGTCCCGGAGGTGCCGGTCGACGCCGGGGCGGTGGCGGAGGCGATCGCCAGGCGGCACGCCGGTCTGAGCTACGCCTCGATCGTCGTCGTCGCCGAGGGCGCCACACCGGTGCCCGGGACCATCGACGGCATCGACTACGCCGTCGACCAGTTCGGACACCAGCGACTCGGGGGGATCTCGCAGCTGCTCGCCGCCGACCTGGGTCGCCGGACCGGGATCGAGACCAGGGTCACGATCCTCGGCCACGTCCAGCGCGGCGGCACCCCGACCGCGTTCGACCGGGTGCTCGCCACCAGGTTCGGGGTCGCGGCCGCAGAGGCGGCGGCCGCCGGGGAGTGGGGGGTCATGGTCGGGTTGCGGGCGGAACGGATCGTGCAGGTGCCGCTCGCCGAGGTGGCGGGTCGCACCCGGACGCTCGACCTGGACCTCTACGAGCAGGTGGCGCGTCGGTTCTTCGCCAGCTGAACCGCCGGTGTCGGCGTACCGGCCGGCTCCGGCCGGTCACCCCCCGGCGCAGGTGCGGTCGAGTTCGGCGCGCCGCCGGTCCAGCCGCTCGACCGTCGCCTCCGAGAGCCGTTCGGCCTGCGCCTCCTCGGCCGTCGGGAGCAGGGAGGCGAAGTCGCACTCGCCGACCGTCGACACGTCGCCCCGTTCCGGCGAACTCACCAGGATCGGCTCGCCGTCGACGAGGAACGTGACCTCGTCCACCTGGGGGTCCTCACTGGCGGTGAGGACGAGCTGGCCGATCGCCAGCTGGCGGGCCGGACCGGCGAGTTCCTCGAACGATCCGCTCAGGTTGATCGCCAGGACGTCGCCGTCCACGGACAGCTCGAGCAGCTCGGTCCCGGCCGGGATCGAGTTCGACAGGCCCCCCTCGAGCGTGGTCCCGGGTGCGAGCAGCGCCCCGAGCGCCGTGCCGAGTGCGCGGTCCGCGAGCGCCCGGGGCACGGGCACGAGTCCCTGGCCGTCCACGTACCAGAGCACGGCCGACGCGCTCCCGCCGGCGGTCGTCTGGGTGGTCGGAGCGGTCGTGCTCGGGGTGATCGGCAGCGCCCGGGGTTGTTCATCGGCCGTGATGCCGCACGCGCCGACCAGCGTCGACGCCGCCACCACCGCAGCCGCCAGGATCACCCCGGACCGGCTGGAGCTCACGGAGCCGCCCCCCGCCCGGGGCCGTCCGGATCGACGGCGGAGAGGTCGAGCACCTGGTGTTCCCCGGTGAGTGTCAGCGCACTCGCCGCCTCGGGCGTGGCGGCGGACAGGTCGTCCTCGTGGTCGGCCTCGGCGGGCTCGACGAGGGGGAGTTCGACGACGAAGCAGGCGCCCTGTCCGCCGTCGGTCCGGTCCTCCACCCACACGCGGCCTCCCTGCAGGGCGGCGTGCTCGGCGGCCAGCGCCAGGCCGAGGCCCACGCCCACGTCCGCGCCACGGCTGCCGCCCTGGTCGCCCCGGTTGAACCGGTCGAAGATCCGGTCGCGTTCGACCTCGGGAACGCCCGGTCCCGCGTCCTCCACGCCGATCCGGACCGTGAGCTCGTCGAAGGGGTTGAACG